>JAIEOM010000197.1 GCA_019750455.1 Sphingomonadales bacterium
GCCATCGCCGATATGGTCGCCGCCTCCAACGCCGAGGAAGGCTGCATCGCCTATGCCTTCACGCAGGACGTTCTCCAGCCGAACATCCTCCACATTGTCGAGAAGTGGAAGGACGAGGGAGCCCTCGCCACCCACTTTGCTACCCCGCACATGGCGGCCTTCGGCGCGGCGATTGCAGGGCTGGACTTTCAGGTGATCGAGGCGGTCAAATTCCACGCCGATGAAGGATCACCGGTGATGTAATCCTACTCCGCCGGGAAGGGCGCAGTCTCTTCACGGCGGGGCGCGTCACCGGACAGGCGGGCCTTCAACCGCATTAGCGGCGCGGTGATCAGCCCGTGCTGCGCCATCCACGCGTGATATTCGGCATATTTCGGGTCTTCGGCGAGCAGATGCGCCTCCTCGGTCCGTGCGCGCCAGTAGTATATGGCGTTGACGGCGAGTAGGAAAACGCAGTTTCGCAGTGGCTCCAGCCAGCCGTCACCCGTCACCATGAAGGGCAGGACGCTCGCCCACCAGAACAGGTTCTTCGACAGATAGGCCGGGTGCCGCGTGAAGCGGTACGGCCCGTTGGTCAGCACCCCGCGATAGGTGAGGTTGGAAAAGCGCACGCCGAACACAACCGTCGCCCAGGCGTAAACCCCCGTGAGGAACACCAGCAGCCCGCCCCACGCCCACAGCAGGGCGGTGCTCCCGGCAAACCAGTGCGCCCAGCCCGGGGTGGCATATTCATAGCTGAGGATCTGATCGTTCGGCCCGATGATCCCCCACACGAAGGGCGGATAGCACAGCAGCGCAGCGAGCCAGCCGGCGAGGAACGGATTGCCCGAACGGATGTGCGAATCGAGCGGGCGCAGCGTCAGCAGATAGCCGACCGTGCCGATCTGCACGTCGATCACGAACAGCAGCGTCACCAGCAGCATCACGAATTCGACAGGATTGCCAAGCAGTTGTGCCGGATCCGCCTCCACCACCTGGGCAAAACCGGGGGGCAGGATCGAGATCATGAAGGCCCCGAAGAAACCCTTGATCGCCCATGCCCGCCAGTGCTTCACGATCTGTGCGCTGTCCCACTGGTCGCGGCCCGCAATCCCTCCGCCGACCACGAAGGCACCGAAATGGAAGGCCCCGTCACGCGGTTCGACAAGGTAGCGATCGAGCCAGATTACGTAAGGAACCGAGAGGGTTACCATCGGGAAGATGGCAAAGCTCAGCACCTCCATCGCGAACAGGTAATTGCCCGTCCAGTACCACCGGGCCAGCGCATAGAAGCCTGCCAGCAGTGCCCATGTCGCCCACAGGCCGACCAGCTTGATGACCGCCACGGGCATCACTTCGGGGAGCGGGCGCCGGAGGCTCCAGTCGATCCCGGTCGAGGGGCGCAAGTGCACCTTGTCGACCAGCACGGACCATGCGGCCATCGGCGCGGCGGTGAAGAGCATGGCTGTCAGTGCCGCATAAGGCCCTGATAGCACGCCTCTTTCGCCGCCCAGCGGTCCGCCGAGGCCGAGCATGGCGGCGATCTCGGGATAGGCGCGGCAGATCATGATCCACGCGAACAGCCCGGCCAGCCCCGCCAGCCCGACACCGGTCGAAACATCGCTGCGCGGGAGCGCGGCAGGAGAAGGCGTGGCAGGCGCAACCATGACCGCACCGCCCTACACGCAAAGGGTTAACAGGCCCGCAAGACGGATGCGAACCTGCCCTGAGAGGGGTCTAAGGGAGGGCAAGCCGGGGTGTGGAGGGGGTCAAGGCCCCCTCTGACGCACAGGCCCCGGTTGGAAACCTATTTCCAGGCGTGGATCGTACCGCTGTCATCCAACAGGTACAGAACGCCGTCGGCTACAACCGGCGGCAGGCTGACCGGCTGGTCGAGTTCCGCGAACAGCGTCGCCGAACCCTCGCCCGCGCTCACCTTCCACACCTCGCCACGCGAGCTGGCGACCCACAGCTGGCCGCCCGCAAGCACGGGGCCGGTCCAGAAGATCGGGCCTTCCTTGTCTTCCTCGTCCTTGAACCGCTGGAGCTGCGTGATCCAGCGCACCCGGCCCGAGGAACGGGCGATGGCGAGCAGGCGGGCATCGTCGGTGAGGGTGAAGATCCACTCGCCGGCAATCGCGGGGGTGGAGATGCCGGCCAGGTTCAGTTCCCAGATGCGCTGGCCGGTGACCAGTTCATAGGCGGCCATGCGTCCGCCCTGCCCCAACGCATAAACGCGGCCCGAATCGATGATCGGATCGGCATCGATGTCGGTGATCGAACCGACCGTGGTCGAGATATTGGTGCGCGCCAGCGCGTCCGACCACAGCGAGCGGCCGTTTTCATAGCGGTAGGCGGTCAGCTCGCCCGAGGAATAGCCCGCGACGATGGTGCCCTGCCCGGCGGCAGGCGCGGCCACGCCGAACACGCCCGACTGGGTGTTGGAACCGCTTTCGTCCCACACCAGCGAGCCATCGTTGATGTTGAGCGAGATGAGCTGGTTGTCCTGCGTCATCACGAACAGCTGACCAAAAGCGATGGTCGGCGAACCGCGCAGCGGGCCAGCGGGCTTGACCTTCCACAGCACCTCGCCCGTGTCGGCGTTCAGCGCCTTGACCTCGCCCACTCCGTTGGTGGCGTAGAGCTTGCCCGCTTCAAAGCTGACCCCGCCGCCGAACGCGGCCGGGGCCTGATCCTTGGTCATGTCGCCATCGCCGCGTTCCCACAGCTTGGCACCGGTCGTCTTGTCAAAGGCGACGATCACGCCATCGGTGCCTTCGGCGAACAGCTTGCCGCCGCCGATCACCGGCGCTGCGGCCAGACGCATGCGGTTGGTCGAACCTGCAACCCGCGCGGTCCAGATTTTCGTGGGGTTTTCGGCGAGGGTAAGGTGCCCGTAGGACTTGCCCGCCGCGCCGCCGGCCTGCGCCCATTCGCTGTTGGCGCGCTGGGGCGGCAGCACGACCGAAATAGAAGCCAGCGCCGGATCGACCTCCGCCCCGCTTTCGATGCGCGAGAGGATCGGCACGCGGTTGCCCACGGTGGGCGTGGTCTTGTCCTTGCCGCCGCCGAACAGGCCGCCCTTGCAGCCGGTCAGTCCCGCCGCCAGCACGCCGGCGAGCAGCGCTGCGCGCAGGATTTTCGAATTCGTCATGAGCCTGAACTTCCCATCCCTCAATTATTCAGCCGCAATCGGCTGGCCAGCCGCCCCATCGGCAGGCGCTTCCTCGTCGGTCGAAATCCCTTCGTCCTTGAGCAGCTTCTTCACATCGACCACCGCATCGACCCCCATCAGCCCTGCCATCTGGCGGGCGCGGCTGCGCAGGGGTTCGGGCTGGCTTTCATCCTTGGAAATCGCGGCGAACAGCTTGCCCGCCGCCGCGCGGTTGCCCGCTTCGAGATGGGCCATCGCCACCAATTCGCCCGCCGATCCGAACCAGGCATTGCCGGGCTGGGCGAGCGGAGAAAGGCGCGCGATCACATCGGCCGGTTTCATCTGGTCGTAATTGATCGTCACTTCGCGGACGCGGGCCAGATCGCGCAGCGCAGGCGGCGCATCATCATCGGCGGCAATCGCCTTGAACAGCCCGGTCGCCTTGGCGGTGTCCCCGCTTTGCAGCGCAGCCGCCGCCTGGATGAAACGCGCCGCGGTGCGGGCACCGGGAGAATTGCCGTCAGCCAGCAGCGGTTCCGCCTTGCTCGCCGCGGTCGCGAAATCGCGCTGCGCGGCGTAATCCATCGCCGCAATCACCGCTTCCGACTGCCCTTCGAGCTTCTGTTCGGCAAAGTGGTTCCACACCAGATAGCCGCCAAGGCCCGCGATGCCGAGCGTGATCACGCCCAGCACCTTCAGCCCGTGATTGCGCAGGAAGGTGTAGAGCTCATCCTCGCGCACCGCCTCGTCGATCTCGCGGATGATGACTTCGTCCTCGCGCGAAGGGGCGGGGCTATCGAGAGGGGTGGTGGGCGTGCGCGCCATGATGGGCCTTCGGATGTCCTTGAAACTGTCGCGCGCTCTTTAGGCAGGTGGAGCCTCTCGCGCAATGGCACCGGCGGCCATGGCGGGGGAGATGCCGCTGCGTGCTTGAACGGCGGATGAAGCGCGGCTCAGAAGGTGCAGCCCATGGCGGTGCTGTAGACCTGTTCATAGGCCGCCCGCATCACCGCGAAGTCGAACTGCTCGCGGGCGCGGGTCTGATTGGCCTGCCCCAGCCTTGCACGCAGCGCGGGATCGGCGGCCAGCGCGGCGAGGCTCTGCCCCAATGCGTGCGGATCGTTCGGCGGCGTCAGCAACGCGGCGTTTTCGGGCGTGAGGATCGCGCGGATATCCCCCACATCGGTCGCCGCCACCGGCACGCCCGCTGCCATCGCCTCGACCACCGAGAGCGGGAACTGCTCTGACGCCGAGGAGAGCGCGAAAATGTCGAACAGGCCAACGACCTTGGCCGGATCGACCGCGCCCGGCAGATGGACGCGCGCGGCGATACCCAGCGCCTCCGCCTCGCTCAGGATCGCGGCGCGTTCCGGCCCTTCGCCGCAGATCAGGAGATGCCATTCGGGCGGCAGGCTTTCGAACGCCGCGGCCAGATCGGGCAAGCGCTTGACCGCGCGCAGCCCCGCCAGCGTGCCGACCCAGAACTCGCCCGCACCCTTGCGGATCGGCAGGGCCAACGGATCGGGCGGACCGGCAAAGGCGGCGGTGTCGATCCCGTTCGGGATGCGTCGCACCCGCCGCGCCGGCTGGCGCCACACCTCGCGGGCGATCGTCTCCAGCCCGGTCGATGGCACGACCAGCGCCGCCGCCCGTCCCAGCGCGGCGCGGCGGTAGATGTTGCGCTTGGGATCGAGGCGCACGGCCTCGTCCTCGTTGAAGCCGTCTTCATGGTGCACGAGCGGCGGCAGGCCCAGCGAGCGCGCATAGGTGCGGTGGGCCATGACGGCATCCATCGCCCCCCAGTTGTAGGTGCACACGAGGTCATAACCGCGCATTGCCCCGGCCAGCCCCGCCAGCCGTGCAGGGGTGGGACGCCCCTTCAGCGAGGGGAAGTCCTGCGGGTAATCCACCGCCACCCCCGGCGCGACCAGCGCTGCGGCCGCCATCGCCGCCGGTTCGGCAGACACGATGGTGTGATGAAGGCGCGGTCCCCAGGCGTTCATCAGCCGCGTGCAACGCACCTCTTTGCCGCCGGCAGCGAAGGTGGAATGGCAATGCAGGATGCGTGGGCTTCGCCCCGCCGCAGTGCTCACTCCGCCGCGTCCAGCAGGGCGTGGATCGCCGCGCGCACCTCGGGCTCGTCCAGCGTCGGCGCGTGGCCCACGCCGGGAACGGTGACGGTGCGCATGGCCGGATTGGCCTCGCCCATCTGCCGGACGGTATCGGCGCTGATCAGGTCGGACAGCCCGCCCCGCACCAGCAGCATCGGCACGCCCGCCAGCGCGGCGAACGCCGCCCACAGGTTGGCAGGCGCGGCATTGCCCGGTTTGGCGAATGGTTCGGCGATCGCCATGTCGTAATCGAACACGATCCGCCCGTTCTGGCTGACCACCATGGTGCGCTTGGCCATTTCCAGCCACTGGTCGAGATCATAGCCGGGGAAGGCCGCCCCGTGCGCCTCTTGCAGCCCGCGTGCGGCGTGGACCCACGTGGGATAGCTGCGCCCCTGCCCGACATAGCCCGAAATGCGCGAGAGACCTTCCGTCTCCACCACCGGGCCGATGTCGTTCATCACCACGGCGCTCATCCGGCCCGGCTTGCCCGCTGCCATCAGCATGGCCATCAACCCGCCCATCGAGGTGCCGATCACGGCGAAGCGGGTGATGCCCTGCTCTTCCAGCAGCTTTTCGACATCCTGCACATAGACGAGCGGCGTGTAGGTATCCGAATCCGGCGCATAATCGCTCATCCCCCGCCCGCGCATCTCGGTCACGATCACGCGGCGCGTGGGCGCCAGCGATTCCGCCAGCGCTGCGAAATCGCGGGCGTTGCGGGTAAGGCCGTGCATGCACAGCACCGGCAGCTTCTCGCCGGCTTCGGGACCGGGATAGTTGCGGTAATGGAGGTTCAGCCCGTCACTGCTGGTCCAGAAGCGGTCTTCATATGCTGCGGCCATGAACGAACGATATTCCCTTTGGTCCAGGTTGCGCGGCTTGCAGGGGCGCGCGCTTGCCCCCACTATCGCGGGATGAGCGTGGCCATGCAACATCCCGATGATCCTGTCACCTATCGCCCCGATCCGGCGATCCTGTCGCTGGCCGAATGGCTGGGCGATCCGGTGGCGGCGGCGGACTTCCCCGAGACACGCCTGCGCTACCGCAACGATGCGGCGGCGGCGAGTGTGGGCCTGGCGGGCCTGTCCGATGACGCGTGGCTCGCGCATTTCGGACGCTTCCAACCGCTGGAAGGCAACCTGGCCCACCCCCTCGCCCTGCGCTATCACGGGCACCAGTTCCGCGTGTACAATCCCGAAATCGGCGACGGGCGCGGTTTCCTGTTCGCGCAGATGCGGGACGGCGCGGGGCGGCTGATGGACCTTGGCACCAAGGGTTCGGGCACCACCCCGTGGAGCCGCAGCGGGGACGGGCGGCTGACGCTGAAGGGCGCGGTGCGCGAGATCCTCGCCACCACCATGCTGGAAGCGCTGGGGGTCAACACCTCGAAGACCTTCAGCGTGATCGAGACGGGCGAGAATCTGTGGCGCAATGACGAGCCTTCCCCCACCCGCTCCGCCGTGCTGGTGAGGCTCAGCCACTCGCACATCCGCTTCGGCACCTTCCAGCGGCTGCTGGCGCTGGAGGCAGCGGACGAGATGGAGGCGCTGATCGATTACTGCCTCGACCACTTCCCGGCCCCGCCCCCGCCCGAAGACGCGCCCGATCGCGACAATCCGGCGATCCGCCTGATGCACGCGGTGGTCGAACGCATGGCCGATCTTGCCGCGAGCTACATGGTGGCAGGCTTCGTCCACGGGGTGCTCAACACCGATAACATGAACGTGACCGGCGAAAGCTTCGATTACGGCCCGTGGCGCTGGCTGCCGGAGTGGGAGCCGGGCTTCACCGCCGCCTATTTCGATCACGCCGGGCTCTACGCCTTCGGCCGCCAGCCCGAGGCGCTGCACTGGAATTGCGGGCAGCTGGCGGTGGCGCTGCGGCTGCATGCCGACACCGCGCCGCTGGTGGCCGCGCTGGAACGCTTCGGGCCGCTCTACATGGAAGCGGTCGCGCGGCGGTGGTGCTGGCGACTGGGGGTCGAAAGCCGCGGGCTTGAGGCCGACACGCAGCTCGTCGCCGCCTGCGAGGCAGCCATGCGGGAAAGCCGCGCCCAGCCCGATGCCTTCTTCTTCGCCCACCGCGGCGGGCGCGGCGCACCGCAAGGCGCCTTTGCCGAGGCTCTGGCCGATTACACGCCGGTCGCCGACACCCACCCCTATTGGTCCGACCCCGCCCCGCAATCCATGCTGATCGACGAGGTCGAAAGCATCTGGGCCGCGATCGACGAAGGCGACGACTGGGGCCCGCTCCACGCCAAGCTCGCGATGCTGCGGCGCATGGGCGAAGCGCACGGCCCGCCCCCGCCACCTGCGGGACATGCGTAGCGGGTTGCCCCTATCTTTTCAGGCCTTTCCGCTATAGGGGCATGGCTCGATTACGAGGCAAACCAGACAGGCGAATATCGCTAGCGTGACCGACAACATCCTCATCTCCCACCAACCGGCCAGCGGCGAGGAATTGTGGCGCGGGCCGGTGAGCGATGTCGATGCGGCGGTCTCTGCCGCGCGGCGCGCCTGGGCACCGTGGGCCGCACGGGCGCTGATCGAACGGATCGAGGTCCTGCGCGCCTTCGCCAACATCGTCCGCCGCGATGCCGATGTGCTTGCCGACATGATCGCGCGTGAAGCGGGCAAGCCCCTGTGGGAGGCCCACAAGGAAATCGACGCGGTGATCGCCAAGGTCGATGTTTCGGTCGGCGCCTATGCCGAACGCACCGGGAAGAAGAAGCTCGATGCAGGCGTGGGCGGCAGCGCCGCGCTGCGCCACAAGCCGCACGGGGTGATGGCGGTGATCGGGCCGTTCAACTTCCCCGCGCACCTTCCCAACGGCCACATCGTGCCTGCGCTGATCGCGGGCAACGCGGTGGTCTTCAAGCCATCGGAAAAGACCCCGGCCGTGGGCGAGGCGCTGGTCGCCGCCTTCCACCGTGCCGGCGTTCCCGAGGACGTGGTCCAGTGCGTGATCGGCGGGCCGGAACAGGGCAAGGCGCTGGTTGCCCATCCGGGGGTGGACGGGGTGCTGTTCACCGGATCGGCACAGACCGGCATCGCCATCAACCGCAAGCTCGCCGCCAATCCGGGCAAGATCGTTGCGCTGGAGATGGGGGGCAACAATCCGATCGTCGTCACCGATACGCCCAAGCTGGCCGATGCCGCCGCGCTGATCGTGCAGAGCGCCTTTGCCACTGCGGGCCAACGCTGCACCTCGGCGCGGCGGCTGATCGTGGTCGAGAGTGTCTATGATGCGCTGATGGCCGAACTCGTCCCGCTCGCACGGCGGCTGATGGTCGGCGATCCCCTCGGGGAACCGCAGCCCTTCATGGGTCCGGTGATCGACAACCACACCGCCGATCTGCTGATGGAAAGCTTCGTAGCGCTGCTGACCGCCGGGGGCCGCCCGCTGCTGCACATGCGCCGCTCGATGCCCGATCTGCCGTATCTCAGCCCCGGGATCATCGATGTCACCGACGTGCCGGAACGCCCCGATATCGAGCTGTTCGGCCCGTTGCTGCAAGTGATCCGCGTCCCCGATTTCGACACCGCCATCACCGAGGCGAACAACACCCGCTTCGGCCTGTGCGCCTCGCTGATCGGCGGCAGCCCGGATGATTACGGTCGGTTCTGGGCGAATATCCGCGCCGGCGTGATCAACTGGAACTCGCCCACAAACGGGGCCTCGTCCAAGGCGCCGTTCGGGGGCATCGGTCTCAGCGGGAACAACCGCCCGGCGGCCTATTATGCTGCCGATTACTGCGCCTATCCGGTCGCCAGCACCGAACTGGAGCAGCCGCGCGCCGCAGTCATGATCGGCGTGCGCAGCTAATCGCGGCGGTAGACCAGCGTTACCCCCGTCAGCCCGTTGGCGGCACGGCGGACATGGACTGCGATCCGCTCTGTCTTCGTGATCGCTCCGGCAATCGCGTCCCCCGGCGCGGCATAACGCCTCGGCGCAAGGCCGGCGCGGCGGGCGGTGACGTAGTGAAATTGCAGCACATCCTCGCTCGGCGCGGCGGACAGGTAGCGCACGATGCGCAAGCGGCATCCCGCGCGGTCGCTGCCTCCGGCCTGCACCACCATCGCGCGCGGCGGGATCGCGGCGGGCGCGGGAAGATCGGCGGCAAGCGCGAAGTCTTCCCCGAGTGCGGCGGCGCAGGTGGGCGGCGCGCCGACGGCGGCAAGCAATTCGGCCGGACCCGTCGTAGGCCCCAGCACCGCGCCGCCCTTCGCCGGACCGGGCGGGGGAAGATCGGAAAGCGGTCCGCCCTCCAGCAGCGCCATCCGCATCGCCTCCTGCGAGGCGCGGGTCTCCTCCGCAGTGGCGGCGATCACCGGCAGCGCGCCCGAATCCGCAAAGCCGATGGCCGCATTGGCCTCGTTCCGGCTGGCCAGATCGGGATCGGTCATTAGCGGATCGTGGAGCGCGCGGGCGATCACAGGGTCCATCGCAATCAGCGCGGCATCGCGCGCGCTTTCGTCGCCCGCATCACCGCAAGCGGCAAGGGCAATCAGCGGCAGCAAGACAAAGGCGCGGACCATCCCGGCACCCTGCCATGCGGATGGTTAATTTGGCGCTGACAAGCGGGCATGAAAACGCCCCCGGAGCAGGGGCTCCGGAGGCGCCTTCCGCGCAGGAGCAAAGGTGCCCTGCGCGCCGGCAGCCGCTTGGTGGGAGCGACTGCAAGTGCGATTTCATTCATCTATAGAGAGTTCAATCTGAACGAATCGGCATGGCCACTGAAAGCCGCCGTTCACCCACACCGCCGCTTGCGCCGCACGCGCGCCGCCCCTAACGCCGGCGCACCATGACCGCCCCCAATCATCACGGCCCCGTCGCATCGGGCCTGGCTCCGGCGCTGGGGGCCTACCTCATCTGGGGCTTCCTGCCGCTCTACCTGATGCTGGTGGAGACGGTGCCGCCGTTCGAATTCGTCGGCTGGCGGATCATCTGGACGCTGCCGCTGTGTCTGGCCATCGTCGCCTGGCGCCGCCAGTTCCCCGAACTGCTGGCGGCGCTCAAGTCGCCGAAAAGCCTGCTCGCCCTGCTGGCGAGTTCGGTGCTGATCGGGATCAACTGGTTCGTCTACATCTGGGCGATCATGGAGGGCGAGGTCTATGCAACCTCGATCGGCTATTACCTAAACCCGCTGCTTAACGTCCTGCTCGGCACGCTGGTGCTGGGCGAGAAACTGTCAAAGCGCCAGTGGCTGGCTGTCGCGATTGCCGCAGTGGCAGTGGCATTGCTCGCCGCAGGAGCGGTGACGAGCCTGTGGATCAGCCTTTCGCTCGGTTTCAGCTTCGGCCTCTATGGCCTTGTTCGCAAACAGGTTGCCGTGGGATCGTTGCCGGGCCTCACCATCGAGAGCGCGATCCTGCTGCCGGTCGCCGTCGCCATTGCGGCGTGGTATGCGATAAGCCCGCAAGGATCGGCCTTCGGGCAGGATGCGTGGATGAGCGGCCTCATCATCTTCTCGGGCGTGGTCACCGCCGTGCCGCTGCTGATGTTCGCTATCGCCGCGCGCCGGATGGATTATTCGACGCTGGGCTTCATCCAGTATCTCTCGCCCACCATCGTGTTCTTCCTCGGCCTGTTCGTGTTCCACCAGCCGCTCGCGCCCGCCAAACTGGGGAGCTTCGTGCTGATCTGGGTGGCCGTGGCGATCTTCGTGTGGGACTTGTGGGCAAAGCGCAAGGCTGCTTCAGCCTAGGAAGCGCCACCCCAGCGTTTGCCCGCCGTGCCATGGCACGATTTCCTCGCCCGTCACATGCAGGCAGGCGGGCACCGCCACTTCGGCGCGTTCCAGCGTGACCTCGTCCTCGTTCACCGGAAGCTTGTAGAAGGCCGGGCCGTGGAGCGAGGCGAAGCCTTCGAACTGCTCCAGCGCACCTTCTTCGTCGAACACGGTGACATAGCTTTCCAGCGCATAGGGCGCGCCGAAGATGCCCGCGCAGCCGCAGGCGGATTCCTTGGCGCTGCGCAGATGCGGCGCGCTGTCGGTGCCGAGGAAGAACTTGGCGCTGCCGCTGGTCGCCGCGCGGCGCAGGGCCAGCCTGTGGCTCTCGCGCTTGGCGACGGGCAGGCAGTAATTGTGCGGCTGGATGCCGCCGACCAGCATCGCGTTTCGGTTGATGTGGAGATGCTGGGGCGTGATCGTCGCGGCGACCTGCGGGCCGGATTCCATCACGAAGTCCACCGCATCGCTGGTGGTTATGTGTTCGAAGACCACCCGCAGCTTCGGAAAGGCGGCAACAATCGCCCGCAAGTGCCGCTCGATAAACTCTTTTTCGCGGTCGAACACGTCAACGTTATGGTCGGTCACCTCGCCGTGGATGCACAGCACGATGTCCTCGGCCTCCATCCGCGCGAGGACGGGGTAGAGCTTCTCGACATTCGTCACCCCCGCCGCCGAATTGGTGGTGGCGTTGGCGGGATACATCTTGGCTGCGGTGAACACGCCTGTCGCCGCCCCGCGCGCCAGATCGTCGGCATCGGTGTTGTCGGTGAGGTAGCAGGTCATCAGCGGGGTGAAGTTCACGCCCGCCGGTACTGCCGCCAGAATACGCTCGCGATAGGCTGCACCCAGTTCGGTGGTCGTCACCGGCGGGGTGAGGTTGGGCATCACGATCGCCCGGGCAAACTGGCGCGCGGTATAGGGCACCACTTCGCGCATGATATCGCCATCGCGGAAGTGCAGATGCCAGTCATCGGGGCGGCGGATTGTGAGGCGGTCAGTCATGGCTTCCCCTTAGCTTCGGCCGTGCCTATCTGTCACGCATGATGGCAACCCTGCTCACAACCCGCGCGCTGATCCGCCTGTCCCCGCTGGACGAGACCGAAAATGTCGCCGCCTTCCTGCAAGGCCTCGTCACAAATGACGTGACGGGACCACTGCCCTGCTATGCCGCGCTGCTTTCGGCACAGGGCAAGCACCTGTTCGATTTCCTCGTCTGGGGTGACGGTCCGTCGCTGCTGCTCGATTGCGAGGCCGCGCATGCCGATGAGCTGGCGAAGCGCCTCACGCTTTACCGCCTGCGCCGCAAGATCGGAATCGCGCGGGACGATAGCCTCGCCGTCCACTGGAGCCTGCAACCGCATGAGGGCGCCGCGTCCGATCCGCGCTTGCCCGCACTCGGCTACCGCTGGATCGGCACACCGGGGGGTGAGAGCGCGGATGCCGCATGGCTCGCCCACCGCCTGTCCCTTGGCGTGCCCGAAGGGCGCGGGGAGCTGGGCGATATCCTGTGGCTGGAAACCAACGCGGTCGAACTGAACGGCGTCAGCTTCACCAAGGGCTGCTATGTCGGGCAGGAGAACACCGCGCGGATGAACTGGCGGCAGAAGGTCAACCGCAGGGTGGTGGTGGTGCCGCTGGACCACTCGGACGAGGCGCGGCGCGTGGCTGCCTATGAGGGCCTTGGCCTTGCGGTGGATCACCTGCGGGTGGAAAACCTCGATCCTGCCGCCCTGCCCGCCTGGCAGGCAGCAGGCCTAGCCGCGCCCGAAAGCTAGGCGGTCTGGGTCTCGGCGAAGTTCGCTTCGAGCATGGCGGTCGCGCGTTCGCGCGCGGCATCACGCGGCAGGCCGAGTGACTTTGCCAGCGCCCCGCCGATCAGCGCGTCTCCCAGCGCCATCAGCACCAGCGTCAGCGTTTCCTGATGGATCGCCTGCGCCCCGCCGCTGTGCCCCGCTTCGGCAGGGGCGAGTTCATCGACCAGATCATGGATCGTCGAGATGATCGGGTCGAGCGCGTCCTCGTTCCCCGTCAGCAGCATCCAGCTCGTCAGCGCGCCCGCGCCCTCGCGGTCAAAGGCGTCGAAGGCCAGATCCACCACCTCGCGCGCCGAGCCAAGCCCGGCGCGGCTGGCGTGGACCGCCTGAATGATCGTCTCGCACACCGAGCGCGCAAGGTGTTCGGCCAGCGCCTTCTGCAAGCCCGAGGCCGAGCCGAAGTGGTGCAGCAGGTTCGCGTGAGTGCGCCCGATGCGGCCCGAGACCGCCTTGAGGGTGACCGATTGCGGCCCCGTTTCGATCAGCAGCGCGCGCGCGGCTTCAAGCGCGGTGCTGCGCGATTCCTCCGGAGTTAACCTCTTTCTGGCGACCATAGGCCAAAGCCCTAGGGCTTTTTGCAGATACGGACAACCCGCCCCGCCCTGCGGTCAGGCGGCGCGCGCAAACGGCGCGGGGTCCATGTCGGCCTCCAGATCGAGGGCATATTCGACCGATTCGACCATCTGCCCACGCGCAAGGCTGAACCGCTTGCCCGGCCGCCCCGTGGGAATGAACCCGAGCTTCCGCAACACCCTGCCCGAAGCGGGGTTATCGGTGAAGTGCCCTGCGACCACCCGGCGGTGACCAAGCGTGCGGGCGATCCTCAGCACCGCGCCTGCCGCCTCGGTGGCATAGCCGCGGCCCCAGTGTTCGCGCGCGATCCAGTAGCCGAGTTCAGGCTCGCCCTCATGCTCGCCCATCCCGGCGCTGCCGATCACCCCATTGCCGGGGACGGTTACGACGAAGTGCGGCAGGCGCTGGTCCTGCGGCAGCGCGGCGAAGTTGCGGGCATCATCCATCGTGTAGGGCCACGGCGCGCGGGCGAGGTTGCGCACGATGCTCTCCTCGCCAATGCCGGCCAGAATCGCGCCGCAGTCCTCGGGGAAAGCGGGCCTCAGGAACAGTCTTTCGCTACGATGGAACACGAGAGTTCTCCCTACCTCGCCCCGCGCCGCCTGTAGGACGGGCGCATGACAATTTTAAGGCCGCGAAACTTTATGATTCCGCAGACTTCGAGGGAGAATGCAAAAAGGGAGACGGACCCCCTCGGTTAGAGGACGGTCCTGTCTCCCTCATGTGGCAGGTCTTGTACCTGCCGGGACCATCCTTGCCGGACGATCCCTTTATCGAATCGTCCGCTTATTCGGCGGCTTCGGCCATCGCGTCTACGGAGACGTATTTACGGCCGAGCTTGCCCGCGTGGAATCGCACGACACCTTCGGTCAGCGAATAGAGGGTGTGGTCCTTGCCCATGCCCACGTTCACGCCCGGGTACACGCGGGTGCCGCGCTGACGGATAATAATGTTGCCGCCGATCACTTCCTGACCGCCGAACTTCTTCACGCCAAGGCGACGACCGGCCGAATCACGACCGTTACGCGACGAACCGCCTGCTTTCTTATGTGCCATGGTTCAGCGCTCCTTATTCGGCCGAGGCAGCCGCTTCGGCGGCTTCGGTCTTGGTCTTCTTGGCGGCGGCCTTCTTGGCCGGCTTGGCGGCTTCGCCAGCGCCCACGGCGGTGATGCGCAGCAGGGTCATCTGCTGGCGGTGGCCGTTCTTCCGGCGATAGTTGTGGCGGCGGCGCTTCTTGAAGACGACCACCTTTTCGCTCTTGGCCTGGGCGATGATCTCGGCCGAGACGGTCACCGACTTGGCATCGGCAAGGCTATCGCCTTCACCGGCCAGCAGGACATCGCCCAGCGTGATCGTGTCGCCGGCTTCGCCTGCGAGCTTTTCAACGGCAATCTTGTCTCCGGCGGCAACGCGGTACTGTTTGCCGCCCGTGCGCACTACAGCGAACATGGCTCTAAACTCTCTTGTCTGTGCAGTGTCCGACCAGCGAGCTTGCGCTTCCCCGACCGAACGGCAATGCGGGGCTTGCGCAGATGCAGCCCCGTAAAGGATGCGTGCCGTTAGGGGAAAGGCCACCCCAAGTCAACGCCTCTCGATACTCTCCCGTCACCAAAAAGTAGGACGAGCCGAAGTGTGAGGACGCTTTGCCGCTACCATGCGTCATGATAACAGGACATGGGATCCTTATGCGCCGTGAACTGACCAAATCCGCGATTCTTGCCGCGCTGCTGGCGGGCCTTTCCGCCTGTGCGGGCGGGAGCGATGCCTATCCCTCGCTGGCGATGCGTCCGTTCGAGACCAGTGATGCGCCTGCTCCCCCGCCCGCCCCCGCACCCGCGAATCGCCCTGTCATCACCGCCGATCGCCTTGCCGGGATCATGGCCGATGCCGCCGCTGCCCATTCCGCCTTCGTGGCGGGCGAGGAGCGCGCCGCCCGACTCGCCCGTGCCGCTGCCGGATTGCCCATCGAAAGCAATGCACGCGCTGCCGCCCTGGTGGCGCTTGCCGATCTTGATGCCCAGCGCGGCAAGACTGCGGGCGCGCTCGCCAAACTCGATGCGCTCGCTGCCGAGGCCGCCGGTGCGCTCAGCCCCGATCCGGCGCTGTCCGCCGCCCAGACCGAAGTCGCCGCGACGCTCGCGCGCGAGGATTCGGCCATTGCGCGATTGTGGGAGGCAATGGGATCATGAACCTCGCGTGCAGCACCTGTCCGGTCAAGGATACCGCCGCCTGTGCGGTGCTGACCCCCGAAGAACGCGACGCGATGGCCGCCGCCGGGCGCACCCGCACATTGAAGCGCGGCGAGATGCTGTTTGCCGCCGGTGACGAGGAGGCCGCCTGCGCGACCCTGCTGACCGGCGCACTCAAGGTGTCGGCGATCGATCAGGACGGCAACGAGCAGATTCTCGCCCTCGTCCACCCTGCGGGCTTCATCGGCGAACTTTTCGCGCCCTTTGCGCATCACGATGTGGTGGCCCTGACCGAAAGCCGCCTGTGCACCTTTGCGCGGCGCGACATCGAACGCGCGATCGAGGATTACCCCGCCCTCGCCCGCGCACTGCTGCGCCGCAGTCAGGCGGATCTGCTGGCGACGCGCAACCTGCTGGAACTCACCGGCCATGCCAGTGCCGAGGCGCGGTTGGCTGCGCTGCTCCACGATTTCGCCGCCGCCGCGAGCGAGAGTTCCTGCCATCTCGCCAAGCATTTCGAACTGCCGCTGACCCGCGGCGAGATTGCCAACATGCTCGGCCTGACCATCGAAACCGTCAGCCGCAAGCTCGGCGAGCTGGAAGACATGGGCGCGATCCAGCGCGAGGGGAAGCGCGGCATCGCGCTGCTCGATGCGGGGCTGCTTCAGGACATCTCGGGACGATAGGGGTTTCGGGGCGGCAGCGGGGGAGAGGGGCCGCCGCCCCGGGAGTAGAGCGGTTTACGCCACCACGGCGGCGATCACCGCAATTGCCAGACCCCAGCACACCAGCAGCACGGGCAGAACCAGCACCTGCGCGCTCGCCTCGCCTGCGCTGAGGCGGCCGGTGTTGGTCATGATACCCTTGGTCTCGAACTCGCCGAGGGTGGCCGGTTCGGACACATTGCCCGCCAGCCGCGTCCAGATCGCCGGCACGCCGAAGAAGGCAGCAATCAGCAACACGATGATCGCCATGGGGATGGCAAGGACCGGATTGGCAAAGGCGCTGCCGACCACCAGCAGGAAGCCGAGATAGCAGGCGATCGTCACACCGTAGAGCGCGGTGGGCAGGCCGAAATTGCGGTCGGATTCGACCTGATGGCGGACCGGCGCCTGTTCGGGCTGGTTGACGATCCGCGCGTCGCCGCGGGCGATAAGGTCATGGACGATGTGGCTCATGGGATGATCCTTTCCTGTGTTGGAAAGGGAATTATCCCGCTGTGGCCACCCGTGCTTTGACGGCGATCAAATCACGCCTGCCAGCGCGCCAGATCGCTGTGGTCCTGTTCGCGCGGCTCGATCCAGTGCCACTGGCCTGCGCGCTTCTCCCGCTTCCAGAACCATGCGGCGCTTTTGAGGTGGTCCATGCAGAAATCCACCGCGTCGATGGCATCGCGGCGGTGGAGCGCGGCGGCAGACACGCAGACGATCGGCTCGCCCGGGCGCATCTGGCCGACGCGGTGGACCATCAGCAAGCCCATCAGATCGAAGCGTCCGAACGCGCGGTCGGCAAGCTCGTGCATGCCCGGCAGGGTCAGCGGCTCGTAATGGGTGAGCTCCAGCGCCTCGACCCCGTCATCGAAGCGCACTTCGCCGACAAAGGTGCACACCCCGCCCAGCCCCGGATTGGCCTGCGTGAACGGCCCGATCAGCGTGCCGGGGATGAACATCTGGGTCAGCAGGCGGATATCGCGCATCGGCATGGTCAGCCCCCGGAGACCGGCGGGAGCAGCGCGATCTCGTCCCCGTCCTTCGCAACGAGGAATGTCTTGTCCGCCAACACCTCTCCGTTGAGCGCGACCTTGACGCGTTGATCCCTCACCGCTTCGGCAAGTCCCTCCGCGACATGGCTGTCCAGCAAAGCAAGAATGTCAGGCCAGTCGAGGTCACCGGAACTCGAAGCGAACTGACTTTCGGACTTACCTGCGACATCGGCAAGCTTGCCCAAGTATACGACGCGGATCACCAGCACCCTCCCTCGTCATTGCGAGGAGCCGGAGGCGACGCGGCAATCCATGAACTGTCGGCGCGCCAGGACGAGGGCCCAAGTCTATGGATTGCTTCGCTACGCTCGCAATGACGACGCACAGGCCCTATCCCCCCGTCATCGACATATGCCGCGGCAGTGCCGGATCGGCCCCGCGCCTGTCCATGCGGAAATGGTGCTTTTCGGGCTTTATCCGCAGCGCCTCGTCCAGCGCGGCGGCGAGGTTTGCCTCCGGCGCGTCAGACCGCAGCGCGGCGCGCAGGTCCACCCGCTCGCCCCCGCCAAGGCAGGGGTAGAGCTGCCCCGTCGCCGTCACCCGCAGCCGGTTGCAGCCCGAACAGAAATTGCCCGTGTGCGGCGTGATGAAGCCGAGCCTGCCACCGGTCTCGGCCACCTCGACATAGCGCGCCGGGCCGCCGGTGGAGTAGGCAATGTCCTTGAGCGTCCAGCGCGCTTCCAGCTGGCGGCGCACATCATCGAGCGGCAGGTATTGATCGAGCCGCTCCTCCTCGACATCGCCGAGAGGCATCACCTCGATCAGGGTCACATCGTGCCCTTCGGCGTGGCCCCATGCGATCAGATCGGGCAGCTCGTCCTCGTTCACGCCCTTCAGCGCCACGGCGTTGAGCTTCACCTTAAGCCCGGCCGCTTTGGCCGCCGCGATCCCTTCGAGCACCTGCGGCAGACTGTCGCGGCGGGTCAGCTCGGCAAACCGCCCCCTGTCGAGCGTGTCGAGCGAGACGTTGACGCGCCGCACCCCCGCCTTGGCCAGCGCCTCGGCATGGGTGGCGAGCTGGGTGCCGTTGGTGGTCAGCGTCAGTTCCTGAAGATCATGCCCCAGCCTGCGGCCGAGCGCGCTGAACAGGTCGATGATATCGCGCCGCACCAGCGGCTCGCCACCGGTGATGCGGATCTTCGTCACCCCGCGCGCGATGAACCCCGTGGCGAGATCATAAAGCTCCTCAAGACTGAGCACATCCTTCTTGGGCAGGAAGGTCATGCGTTCGGGCATGCAATAGGAGCATCTGAGGTCGCAGCGGTCCGTGACCGACAGGCGCAGGTAGGTGATGCGGCGCATGAAGCCATCGACCAGCGGACGCGGCCGGTCGCCGACGAGGATCAGGTCCGGTTTGCGGGGGGCTGGCTGCGGCACGGCATCATTCATGACACACGCAATACTGCCCTGTCACCCCGGGCGCATTTGCCAAAAATCCTAAGGTCGCCTCGCGCGCGTCGCCCGGCAGGCCGGCGACGACATTGACCCGCTTGGGCGCGGCCTCGCGCGCCAGATCGCGGGCGAGCGCAAGGCGCCAGTCGCGGTGATCGTGCCCGGCGGGCGGCAGGATGATGGCGAGCGCGGTGGTTTCGGGATCGGCCAGCAGCGCACGGGCGGCTTCGAGATGGAGCGCCATGAAGGCGACGCCCGCATCGAGCGCGCTTGCCGGAAGCAGGCCGATCTCGATCTGGCGCTGCACCCGGTCAGCCTCCGTGTTCGGGGCGACGCTGGCGGTGCAAGGTGATGCCGATCTGCTCGCCCGCTTCGGCAATGGCGAGCTTGACGATCTTGACCGTCACCGCCGCCACCCGCGCATCCTGCACGAACAGCGTTTCGCAGATATGATCCGCCACCGCCTCGATCAGTTTGAAGTGCACGCCCTTGGGCAGGCCTTCAGAAGCGGCAAACTTCAGGTCCATGTAGTTCTTGGAGGCTTCCAGCGGCGTATCCGGCTCATAGCGATCCGCCACGGCATAGTCCGCCGCGATCGATATGCGCAGCGGCTGGGGTTTGCCGGTCTCTTCCGAATAGATGCCGGTCAGGACATCGACGACGAGATCGTTGACTTCAAGGGTAAGCGAATCACTCATGGCCCGGCCCTTACCTCACGAATTGGACCAGCGGGCGAAAATCGCGGTCGGTAGCAGCCGCCCCCCCTCGCCTTCCTCGCGCACGGCGAGGTCGCCGTGTTCGATTGTGCCGGGCAGGTGGCCGAGCGCCTCTTCCAGCAGGCCCGCAATCGCAAGGCTGCTCATGCGCACGGCATAGACGGTGAGGAACAGGAAGCGGCTGTCGCTATCGAGCAGCCTCGCACAATCGGTGACGAGGCCGGGGAGATGTTCCTCCAGCCGCCACACCTCGCCCTCCGGCCCGCGCCCGAACTTCGGCGGATCGAGGATAATCCCGTCATTACGCCGCCCGCGCCGCACCTCGCGCGCGGTGAACTTGGCGGCATCGTCGGTCAACCAGCGGATCGGACGGTCGCTCATGCCCGACAGCGCGGCGTTCTCGCGCGCCTGCGCCACGGACTTCTTCGACGCATCGACATGGGTGACCTTGCCGTGCCGCGACAGTGCCAGCGTGCCGAGGCCGGTGTAACCGAACAGGTTCATGGTCTCGGCCGCGTCCAAGCCTTCCAGCTGGCCGCGCATCCAGTCCCACACCGGGGCCATGTCGGGGAAGAATTGCAGGTGGCGGAAGGGCGTGGGCCGCGCGGTGAAGCGCACCTCGTTCCACGACAATTCCCAGCCTTCATCGGGCAGGCGCCCGGTGAACTGGCCCGTAAACTGCCAACGCCCGCCGCCATCCTCGTCCGATCCGGGGATGAACTCGCCATCCGCCTGCCAATCGGCGATCCGCGGCTGCCACATGGCCTGGGGTTCGGGGCGGACGAAGGAATGGGGACCGAAGCTCTCCCACTTGCGCCCTGCCCCGCTGTCGAGCAGGCGGTAGGAATCCCACCCCTCGCACGCCATCACCAGCGGTTGCTGGACCAGTCGCGCCATCAGGCGTTCCCGGCGTGACCGAGCACGTAATCGCGGGTGGTGGCGTAATCGCCCGCCAGCTCGACGAAGCTCTCGGCGCGCCCGAACAGATCGCCCACGCGGGCGGGGAGTGCGGGACGCATGCCAATGGCGCGCTCCACCGCGTCGGGGAACTTGGCCGGGTGCGCGGTGGCAAGCGTGACGAGCGGGACATTCGCAGGCACGCTGCCGCTTTCGGCCAGAACGCGAGCGGCGTGGAGGCCCACACCGGTGTGCGGATCGATCACCTGCCCGGCGGCGCGGTAAGCCCATTGCAACGCACGGGCGGTTTCGACCTGATCGGCCCGCGCGCTGGCGAAGAGGGCCGAGGCGCCTTGCGCCTGCGCGTTGGTAAGCTGCATCGCGCGGGCTTGCTCGAATGCGCGCATCTGTTCGGCCAGCGCCGCCCCGTCACGCCCGCCCGCATCGAACAGCAGACGTTCGAAGTTGCTGGAGACCTGGATGTCCATCGAAGGGGTGATGGTCGGCGTCACGCCGCCTGCAGAATAATCCCCCGCTGACAGCGCGCGGTGGAGAATGTCGTTGATGTTGGTGGCAACGATCAGGCGCTCAATCGGCAGGCCCATCCTGGCCGCGACATAGCCCGCGAAGACATCGCCGAAATTGCCAGTCGGCACCGAATAGGCGACGGTCCGCTCGGGCGCGCCCAGTTGCAGGGCGCTGGCGAAGTAATAGACGACCTGCGCCATCAGCCGCGCCCAGTTGATCGAATTGACCGCGCCGAGGTTCAATGTGTGGATCACGTCGCCATCGGTGAACATCCGCTTCACATGCGCCTGCGCGTCATCGAAGCTGCCCTCGATTGCGAGGTTGTGGACATTGGGCGCGCGCACCGTGGTCATCTGGCGGCGCTGCACGTCGCTGACGCGGCCCTTGGGGTGGAGCATGAAGATCTCCACGCGCTCCAGCCCCGCAACCGCATGGATCGCCGCCGAGCCGGTATCCCCGCTGGTCGCGCCGACGATGGTCAGGCGTTCGTCACGGCGTTCGAGGAAGGTTTCGAACAGGCGGCCGAGCAATTGCAGCGCCACGTCCTTGAAGGCGAGCGTCGGGCCGTGAAACAGCTCCAGCAGCCAGTGCTGGCTATCGAGCTGCACCAGCGGGGTGACCGCGGCATGGCCGAAATCGCCATAGACCTTGTGGGTCAGGGCGAGCAGTTCATCCTCGGTCAGGCTGCCCGTAACAAAGGGCGCCATGATGCGTGCGGCAAGATCGGGATAGGCAAGCCCGCGCATTGCCTTGATTTCGGCGTGGCTGAAATGCGGCCATTCGGCGGGCACATAAAGGCCCCCGTCGCTGGCGAGCCCTGCGAGCGTCACCCCTTCGAAATCGAGCGCCGGTGCGCTGCCGCGTGTCGAGACGTATTGCATGGGGGCGCGGACTAGCGCCCTCGCCGCCTTAATGCCAGCACGTAGATGACGAGCGCGGTCAGTGCGAAGAAGAACCACTGCCCGGCATAGGCGAGATGGTTGTTGGGCAAGCTGCCGGGATCGGGCTTGGCCATCGGCTGCAAGCCAGCCAGCGGCGGGTCAGCGACGATATGATATTCAGCGTGGACGAAGCGATCATACACTTTGTCACTTTCGTCTGGCTGAATCACATTCATCTTGATGGTCGGCACCAGCGTACCTGTGAACTTGCCGCCATCCCACTTCATCTTTTCAACGCTGTCAGTCCAGCCGAGAACCAGAACATAGCTTCCGGCAAGATCGAAGCCATGAACAATCCGGCAAGGCACTGCCGCGACAAGACCGGGTAGGCCCGACGCGCTGCGACCGGAGACAAGCTGGGGTTCACCAATTGGCATACAATCGCCTGCGACCCGGCGATATGCGAACGACGGGTCCGCAGTGAATGGATCGCTACCCCACTTATCGATAACCGCGCTGTTGCCAATGGAACGAGAATACAACGCAATCAGCGCCTCTTTCTCCTGCTTGCGCTGGAGCTGCCAGATGCCCAGCCCCACCATGGTGAGCGCGGCGGCGATCACCACGATGGTCGAAAAGATCGGGACACGGCGGGCGGTCATGGCTGCTGGCCTTCCTCGTATTGATGATAGACCCACATGGTCTTGTAGAACCTGAGCGCGCCGATCACGCTCGCCACCGTCACCGGCCCCCAGAACAGGAAGCTCGCCCACAGCGGCGGGCGCAGCCACTCGTCCACGCCCAGCGCGGCGAGGATCAGCACCAGCGCCAGCAGCATCGTAAGGATGCCGACAAACCGCCCGCCCCGCTCCAGCGCCAGAAAATCCAACCCGCACTTGGCGCATTCGTCCGCGAGACCCGCAGGCGCGGCGAACAGGGTCTTCGCGCCGCAACGGGGGCACAAACCGGAAAGGGCAGCCGAGACTAATCCCGGCTGCCCCTTCTGTTCACTCGGACCGGAAGGCCCCGAAGTCATCAGTGGAATTCGGCGCCCCAGCCGCCCCAGACGTAGACGGCGACGAACAGGAACAGCCACACCACATCGACGAAGTGCCAGTACCACGCTGCCGCTTCGAAGCCGAAGTGCTGGCGCGGGGTGAAGTGGCCCTTGTAGGCGCGGAACAGGCACACGGCGAGGAAGATGGTCCCCACCAGCACGTGGAAGCCGTGGAAGCCGGTCGCCATGTAGAAGGCGCTCGAATAGGTGTTGCCGCCGAAGCCGAAGGGCGCCGCAGCATATTCGTAGGCCTGGATGCAGCTGAACAGCACGCCCAGAGCGATGGTGGCCCACAGGCCCTGCTTTAGGCCATCACGGTCGCCGTGGATCAGCGCGTGGTGGGCCCAGGTCACCGTGGTGCCCGAACACAGCAGAATCAGCGTGTTGAGCAGCGGCAGCGCGAAGGGATCCAGCACTTCCATGCCTTCGGGAATGAAGGTCGCAATCGCACCCTCGGTGCCGAACAGGCTGGTGGTCGCGCCGGTCGCCGGATCGAATTCGAGCGCGGTCGGGAACAGCGCGAAATCGAAGAAGCTCCAGAACCAGCCGACGAAGAACATCACTTCCGAAGCGATGAACAGGATCATGCCGTAACGCATGTGGAGCTGCACCACGGGGGTGTGGTCGCCGCGTTCGGCTTCGACCACGATGTTCTTGAACCACATGAAGAAGGTCGCGATCAGGCCGGCGAGGCCCGCCCACATCACGATGCCGGCCGAAGCGCCGAACACATCGGGATACAGCCGCAGCACCAGCCCGCTGGTGAAGGTGAGCGCCGAGATCGAGCCGACCAGCGGCCAGATATCGGGTTCGAGAATGTGGTAATCGTGGTTTGCCTTGCCAGCCATGTGGTCGTTCCCGTCCCTGGGTTTAGCGGATCAGTTGTTACGCTCCGGAGCCGGATTTACCGGGTCCTCGGCGCGGTGGAAAGTGTAGCTGAGCGTGATCTGTTCCACGCCCTGCATGTTCGGATCGTCCAGCGCCGCCGGATCGACGAAATAGAGCACGGGCATGGTCACTTCCTGCCCGGGCTGCAGCGTTTGCTCGGTGAAGCAGAAGCACTGGATCTTGTTGAAATACTTGCCTGCCTGCTCCGGCTCGACATTGAAGCTGGCGACGCCGGTGATCGGCTGGTCGCTGTCGTTGCGGGCGATGTAGGTGGCAATATCGCGCTCGCCGATGGTGACGGTGTCGGTCGCCTGCGCCGGACGGAAGGTCCAGGGCATGCCCATCGCGGTCGTCGCATCGAAGCGGATCGAGATTTTCTGGCCGGTCGCGGCGGCAGCGGCACGCACCGCATCGCTCTCGGTTGCGTTCATCGTCGTCCCGCCGAAGCCGGTGACCTGGCAGAACAACCGGTAGAGCGGCACCGAGGCATAGCCCAGCCCGAGCATGGCCAGTGCGCCCGCAAAGGCGAAGGCGCCCGTGCGCAGGTTGCGCCGCGAGGTGTCCGGCGAAGGGGGCGCAAGGCTCGCCATCAGCCGCCCTGCCCGCCGATCCGCACGATGGTGATCGCGTAGAACAGCACCACGAAGAACACCAGCGTGCCCGCGACGACCCAGTTGCGCGCCTTGCGGCGGCGGAGGAATTCGCGCTCTTCTTCCGGGGTCATGCGATCCACCCCTGATAGGCCGCCACGCGGTCCGCCACCAGCGCGGCGAACAGCACGAAGAGGTAGACGATCGAGAACTTGAAGAGCGTCTTTTCCGGCGTCATCGCATCGGTCTCGGCGCGCATACGGGTGAAGACCGGCACCGCCAGCACCACGAACAGCGCCGACAGCACCACCGCGACCGAACCGTAGATCCAGCTCGTCCCGCCGATGGCCCAGGGGGCGATGGCGATGGGGGCAAGCAGCAGGGTGTAGCCCATGATCTGGTTGCGCGTCGCCTTCTCGCCCGCGACCACGGGGAGCATCGGGATGCCGACCTTGGCGTAATCCGACTGCACGAACAGCGCGAGCGCCCAGAAATGCGGGGGCGTCCAGAAGAAGATGATCGCGAACAGCAACAGCGGCATGGCGGTGATGTCGCCAGTCACCGCGACCCAGCCGATCAGCGGCGGAAACGCGCCCGCGCCGCCACCGATGACGATGTTCTGCGGGGTGCGCGGCTTCAGCCACATGGTGTAGATCACGGCGTAATAGATGATCGCGCCGAGCAGCAGCGCCGCCGCGAGCCAACCCACGGCAAGGCCCATCAGCACGATCGACACCGCCGACAGGAAGATGCCGAAATCGCGCGCATCCTCGCGCCGCATCCTGCCACCCGGCAGTGGACGGCTCATGGTGCGCTTCATCCCGGCGTCGATATCGGCTTCCCACCACATGTTGAGCACCGCCGATCCGCCCGCGCCCATGGCGATGGCGAGGATCGCGGTGAAGCCGATGACGGGGTGGATCGAGCCGGGCGCAGCCAGCACGCCGCAGATCGCGGTGAAGATCACCAGCGTCATGACCCGCGGCTTGGTCAGCGCGAAGAAATCGCGCCACTCCGTGGGCATCATGGCTGCTGTCTGTGACGGTGTGCTTGCCATTGTCAGGTCGGTTCCATTGCGAAGGAGCGCGGGCCCCTGCCCGCGCTCCCCCTTGTGCCTATGCTCCGGTCAGGAGCCGATCAGGCCGTCACCGGACGGTGATCGTGGTAGTCGTGCGCATCCGTGATCACGGGGAGCGTTTCGAACTGGTGGTAGGGCGGCGGGCTCGGCAGGGTCCATTCGAGCGTCGTCGCGCCTTCACCCCAGGGGTTCGCTTCGGCCTTCTTGCCCGCGACCAGCGCGTAGAGAATGTTGACGAAGAAGAACACCATCGAACCGGCCATGATGTAGTACCCGAAGGTGCTGACTTCGTGCCAGAACTGGTAGGCAACGTTGTAGTCCGGATAGCGGCGCGGCATGCCCTGCATCCCCAGGAAGTGCTGCGGGAAGAAGATCACGTTCACGCCGACGAAGAAGGTCCAGAAGTGGATGTGCGACAGCAGTTCGGAATGCATCCGGCCGCTCATCTTCGGGAACCAGTAGTAGAACCCGGCGAACATCGAGAACACCGCACCCATCGACAGCACATAGTGGAAGTGCGCCACGACGTAGTAGGTGTCATGCAGGTTGTCGTCGATCCCGCCGTTGGCCAGCACCACGCCGGTGACGCCGCCCACGGTGAACAGGAAGATGAAGCCCATCGACCACACCATCGGCGACTTGAAGCTGAGGCTGCCGCCCCACATCGTCGCGATCCAGCTGAAGATCTTCACGCCGGTCGGCACCGCGATCACCATGGTGGCCGCCGTGAAGTACATCTTCGTGTTCACGTCGAGGCCCACGGTGTACATGTGGTGCGCCCACACGATGAAGCCGACGACGCCGATCGCGACCATGGCGTAGGCCATGCCAAGGTAGCCGAACACCGGCTTCTTCGAGAAGGTGGCGATGATCTGCGAGATCATGCCGAAGCCCGGCAGGATCATGATGTACACTTCCGGGTGACCGAAGAACCAGAACAGGTGCTGGTAGAGCACCGGATCACCGCCGCCAGCGGGGGTGAAGAAGGTGGTGCCGAAATTGCGGTCGGTCAGCAGCATGGTGATGGCAGCGGCGAGGACGGGCAGTGCCAGCAGCAGCAGGAAGGCAGTGACCAGCACCGACCACACGAACAGCGGCATCTTGTGCAGGGTCATGCCCGGCGCGCGCATGTTGAAGATGGTGGTGATGAAGTTGGTCGCACCCAGGATCGAGCCGGCACCCGAAAGGTGCAGCGAGAAGATCGCGAAGTCGACCGCCGGGCCGACCGAACCGGTCGTCGAAAGCGGGGCATAGACCGTCCAGCCGGTGCCCGCGCCGGGGCCGGTGCCGCCGGGGACGAACAGCGAGAACAGCAGGCTGAAGAAGCCCGCCACCGTCAGCCAGAAGCTGACGTTGTTCATGCGCGGGAAAGCCATGTCCGGCGCGCCGATCATAAGCGGCACGAACCAGTTGCCGAAGCCGCCGATCATCGCCGGCATGACCATGAAGAACACCATGATCAGGCCGTGCGCGGTGATGAACACGTTCCACATGTGGAGCGCGGTGTTCACATCATTGGCGCCGCCCATGAACTGGGCCCACCACTGGAGGTACTGGATGCCGGGCTCGGCCAGCTCGACACGCATGATGCCCGAAATGGCACCCCCAACGATCCCCGCGATAATCGCGAAGATCAGATACATCGTGCCGATGTCCTTGTGGTTGGTCGACATGAACCAGCGGGCGAAGAAGCCCGGCTTGTGGTCCGCATGATCGTGGGCATCATGCCCGTGATCGTGATGAATGTCGAAGCCTTCTGCGGTGGTTGCCATGATCAGCTACTCTTCTGCTTCAGTTCGTTTTGTTCGGTTCAGCCAGCGGTGGCCGGAGCGGCAGCCTCGGCGGCGGGGGCAGCAGCCGGAGCGGCCGCCTCTTCGCCGGGCATCGAGCCGCCCTGCGCCTTCACCCATGCGGCGAATTCGGCGGGAGGCAGCGCCTCGACGACGATCGGCATGTAGGCGTGACGCGCGCCGCACAGCTCGGAACACTGGCCGTAATATACGCCCGGCTCCTTGATGGTCAGCAGCTTTTCGTTGAGCCGGCCCGGCACCGCGTCCATCTTGAACCACAGCGAAGGCACCGCGAAGGCGTGGATCACGTCCGAAGCGGTGGTCTGGATACGCAGCGGCACGCCTGCGGGCACGACCATGCGGTTATCGACCGCCAGCTGCCCGGGCTCGCCACGCTTCAGCGCCTCGGCCTCATCGAGCATGTTCGAGATCACTTCAATCTCGCCGTGGTCGGGATAGGTGTAGCCCCAGTACCACTGATAGCCGGTCGCCTTGATGGTGACCGCATCGGCGGGCGGGGTTTCGTACTGGCGCGCCAGCAGCGTGATCGAGGGGACGGCGATGATCACGAGGATGATCACCGGAACGATCGTCCACACCACTTCGATCATGGTGTTGTGCGTGGTCTTCGAAGCCACCGGATTGGCGCGGCGGTTGAAGCGCACCACAACCCACAGCAGCAGGCCGAGCACGAACAGGCTGATGACGGTGATGACCGGCAGCAGGATCATGTCGTGCATCCACAGCGCATATTCGCCATTGGCCGAATACTGGTCCTGGAAGGTCAGGCTCTTGGCCGGATCGTCCTGATAAGAGGTCGGCATGCCCTTGCCCTTGGTCGGGGCCATCGGGGTGTAGGCGCTCGCTTCCGCAGCAGCACCGGCAGCCGGAGCGGCGGCATCGACAGCGGCAGCAGGCGCAGCAGCGGGCGCCGCTTCAGCCGCGACGGGCGCAGCGGGAGCGGCATCCTGCGCCGCAACGCTCAGCGGCGCAAACGCCGCGAGCCCGGCAGCAACGACTGCCAGGAAAGCATTTTTCATACGGGTGTCCCTCTGACCCATGACAATGTGTCCAAGTGGTTCGAATCTGATCCCATACTGCCCATGCGGCCGGCCCCCTCAGGACCTGCTACAGACAGCGTTTGGCCGGCCCGGGGGCCTGCCTCATCGTCGCCCTTAGCGATGCTTGCCGAGGGCCTCAAGCGCTTCTAGGGAGAAAATTATGCACGGGGGCGTGCCGCGCGCGCAAGTCTGTGCCAATCCCTAAGCCTTCCAAGGAGTTCGTCCATGAATCAGGAGCAAGTTCTGGCCGAGTTCCGGCAATCGGGGGCGCTGCTGGAGGGTCATTTCAAGCTGTCCTCGGGCCGCCACAGCGGGCATTATCTGCAATGCGCGCGGGTGCTGATGAACCCTGCCCGCGCCGCGCGGCTGGCCGAGGCGGTGGTCGCCGGCATCCCCGCAGAGGTGCGCGCGAAGGTCGATGTGGTGGTCTCCCCGGCGATGGGCGGGATCATCATCGGCCACGAAGTTGGCCGTGCGCTGGGCCTCGACGCGCTGTTCCTTGAACGCCCGGAAGGCACGTTCCACCTGCGCCGCGGCTTCGCTCTCGCCCCCGGCGCGAAAGTGCTGATGGTAGAGGACGTGGTCACCACCGGCCTTTCCAGTCGCGAAGCCATCGCCGCCGTCGCGCGCGAGGGCGGCGAGGTGATCGCGGAATGCGCAATCATCGACCGTTCCTGCGGGTCGGTCGATCTGGGCGTGCCGTTCTACCCCCTGCTCGCCATCGATTTTCCCACCTATGACGAAAACAGCATCCCCGAAGCTCTGGCGGCCGTACCGGTGACGAAACCCGGCAGCCGGAAGGAATAGACACGCATGAAAAGGCTCCTTGCTTGCGCGGCGCTGCTGACGCTGGGAGCCGTGCCTGCGGGCGCGCAAGACGCATCCGATCTCCCGCCGCAGACCCGGACCAATGCCGCACCGCTGACGCCCGAGCAGGCGACGCAGCGCGCGAAATCGGAAGCCGGGGGCGCGCAGGTCGTAGCCTTCATGAAAGGGGCGCGGGAACGGATGAAAGCCGCGCGCTTCAGCGGCGAGGTCGGCATCGCCTTCGCCTATCGCCACTATCCCCACCGCCAGCGCGCCGACGAGTTCTTTCCCAATTCGGTGCTGATGGCACAGGATGCCCAAGGCAATGTCCGCAAGGCGGGCGAGCCGTGGCGCTGGGCCTCTGTAACCAAACAGGTGATAGCCGTGCTGGTGATGCAGGAAGCTGCGCGCGGCACGATCAACCTCGACCAACCCGTGGCGCGCTATCTGCCGGCTTTGGCCTCGCCCAATGCGCAACGCATCACCGTGCGCCAGTTGCTACGCCACCAGACCGGCCTGCCCAACCCCGACGACACCCCCGCCAATGCCGAGGGCGTGCCCGCCTTCTACACACCGGGCTTCACTGGCAGCCGCGATCCGCTGACGGGCTATTGCGCCGGACCGGTCAAGGGCGAGGCGGGCAAGGAT
Source organism: Sphingomonadales bacterium (assembly GCA_019750455.1). Taxonomy (GTDB): domain Bacteria; phylum Pseudomonadota; class Alphaproteobacteria; order Sphingomonadales; family Sphingomonadaceae; genus Erythrobacter. The sequence continues at coordinate 29,654 of JAIEOM010000197.1, forward strand.
TGGGCCTACAACAATTGCGATTACATGGTCGCAGGCGCATTGCTGGAGGCGGTGACGGGGAAAAGCTGGCAGGATCTGGCGAGCCAGCGCCTCAATATACCCTTCGAGGAACTCGGCCAGTCGTTCCGGTCTTCCAGATTGATCGGCATGAACAACATCACCGCGAGCCCGCCAGCCAGCGAAGTGTGGCCCGGCACGGTCGCCGGAAAGCCCGAACCCGCGTTTGATCCAGCCAGCTATGGCGCCGCCGGTGGGCTTTCGGCCCCGGTGAGCGATCTGCTGTGGTTCGACATTTACCTCGCCGCAGGCAAGCTGCTGCCGCCCGAAGCGATGGCCGAACTGTGGGACGGCCAGCCCGAACTCGGCTACCTCGCGCTGGGCCAATGGGCGTTCGAGGCACCGCTGAAAGGCTGCCCCGCCCCGGTCCGCATTATCGAGCGCCGCGGTGCTATCGGCGGGGTGCAGGTGCGCAATTTCATCCTGCCCGAAACCGAAATGGCGCTCGCCATGTTCACCGACAGCGCCGAATTCGACTTCGGTGAAATCTGGCAGGGCGCGGGCTTCTCGCACGAGATGCTGAGCCTCGCCGCCTGCCCGCAAGGAACCCCATGACCCCTTCCCACCTCAGATTAGGCGTGAACATCGATCACGTCGCCACCATCAGGAACGCGCGCGGGGGGGATCATCCCGATCCGGTGCGCGCGGCCGAGATCGTCGCGGCGGTGGGCGGCGACGGGATCACGGCGCACCTGCGCGAAGACCGCCGCCATATCCGCGACGAGGATCTGGCGCGCATCCAGGCAGCGACCAACCTGCCGCTCAACCTCGAAATGGCGGCGACCCGCGAGATGCTGGACATCGCTCTGCGCCACAAGCCCCACGCCGCCTGCATCGTCCCCGAAAAGCGCGAGGAGCGCACCACCGAGGGCGGGCTGGACGCGGCGGGGATGCACAACACGCTGGTGCCGATCTGCGAGGAACTGCGCGCCGCCGGCATCCGCGTCTCGCTGTTCATCGAGGCGGACGAGCGCCAGCTCGACGCCGCCCTGCGCCTCGGCGCGCCGGTGGTGGAATTCCACACCGGCGAATATGCCCACGCCTTCCTCGATGGCGACGCCGAGCGGGTGACGCGCGAGCTGCGCCGCATCACCGACATGGCAGCCCTCGCCGCCAAGAACGGGATCGAGCCGCACGCCGGCCACGGCCTCACCTTCGAAAACGTCCAGCCGATCGCCGCCATCCCGCAGATCGCCGAACTGAATATCGGCCACTACCTGATCGGCGAGGCGGTGTTCGTCGGCCTCGAAAACGCCATCCGCCGGATGCGCGAACTGATGGATGAGGCGCGTTGAAGTGAGCGCCCTGAATTCGAACAACGGGCCAGATCGCTCGCTGTCATGTTTGGTGATGGCTATATCATGCCTGACCTGTGGTTTGGTTGCGATCTTCTTCTTCGGTGCATTCTTGACCTTTGGAATGTCGAAAAGCGGTGAGCCTATCGACGTGTTCTTCGCCTTCTGGCCTGTACTGCTTGCCGGTCTTGCGGCTGCGGGAAGCGTGGTCGCCGCGGCATCGAACCGGACAAGCCTTGGCCTCTGGCTTGCAGTGATCGGTCCCATGATGCTGATCTTTCTGGTGGCCGGGGGCTGGCAATTGATGAAAGGGAGCGGATGGGTAGGATGAATATACTTTGAAACGCAAACAACGTCCGTTGGCCCGCTTGCCAAGGGTTGGAGCCCAATGACCGATCCCGACCTCCCCGCCCTCACCGGCGAACAGAAGCGCTGGGCCTTTGGCGCGGCTGCGCTGTTCCTGCTCGGCATCGGGTTTCTCGGCTTTGCGCTCAACACCGGCGTGATGCGGGTCTTCGCGGTCGGCTGGATCGCGCTGATGATCTTCGGCTTTGTCGGCGCAGGCCGGGTCGCCAAGGGCGACTTCGCGCACCCGCTGTTCAAGGCGCAGGTGATGCTGCACGTGGTTGCGGTGGGCCTGCTGGTGGCTGTGATTGTAAGGGCGTTTAAGGGATGACGAAGAGGAACAGCCGAACCCCGAATCAAGTCCGTGGCGACGCACCGGGGGGCGCGGCGTGATCATCGGCATGGGCAGTGACCTGTGCAATATCGAGCGGATCGCCAATTCGCTCGCCCGTTATGGCGAGCGGTTCGAGAACCGCGTGTTCACCGATATCGAGATCGCCAAGGCCCGCCGCCGCCCTTTCACCATTGCCGGCACCTACGCCAAGCGCTTCGCCGCCAAGGAGGCGTTTTCCAAGGCGGTCGGCACCGGGTTCAAGCGCGGGGTGTTCATGAAGGACATCGGCGTGGTCAATGCAGCCTCGGGCGCGCCCACCCTCGCGCTGACCGGCGGAGCGGCTTTGCGGCTTGAAGAAATGACGCCGCACGGGCATGAGGCGCGCATTCATCTTACTCTCACCGACGATCATCCATGGGCGCAGGCCTTCGTGATCATCGAAGCCATCCCCCTGCGCTAGGCCCCGAAAATGGCGACACTCGAAAGCCCGCAAGTGACCGACAGCGAGACCCCGGACAAGATCAACTGGTTCGCCGAGATCCGCGGCCTTGCGCTGATGCTGCTGGCTGTGCTGGCGTTCCACAGCCTGGTGGCCAAGCCGTTTTACATCCCCTCCACCTCGATGATGCCGACCCTGTGGGTGGGTGACCGGCTGGTGGTGAGCAAGTATCCCTATGGCTGGTCATGGGCCTCGGCGAGCTTCCACCTGCTCCCGCGCAGCAGCACCCGCATCTGGCCCGCAAATCCCGAGTATGGCGACATCGTCATCCCCGTCCATCCGGAGCGGGACGAGGATTACATCAAGCGCGTGGTCGCGCTGCCGGGCGACACCATCGAGGTGCGGGCCGGGCAGATCATCCTCAATGGCACACCGGTGAAGCGCGAGGTGGTGCCGCAGGTGCGCCTTCCCTTCGAGCCGGAACTGATGTGTCAGGACACCGCGGGCGAGCACCCGTGCCTTGATGCCTATGAACAGTTCCGCCGGACCGGTCCGGACGGGAAGGACTATTTCGACCCGCCGACCTGGCGCGAGACCTTCCCCAATGGCGCGACCTTCCTGACCATCGACTACATGAACCAGGAGCTCGACAATTTCGGGCCTTACGAAGTGCCGGCGGATTCGGTGTTCGTGATGGGCGACAACCGCGATCTGTCCGCCGACAGCCGCGCGCCGCTGCCGCGCGGCCTTGGCGGCGCGGTGCCGCTTGCCAATATCGGCGGCCGGGCGGAGTTCATCACCTTCAGCCTTGATGGCTCGACCACCTGGAACCCGGCCACGTGGTTCTCCAGCCTGCGCGGCGACCGTGCATGGACGACACTGCGCCCCGCGATTGCCGAGAGCAAGCCCGCCAAGTGAGTTGAAAGGCCAAATCCTTTGAAAGGGGCGCGTGAAGCATGGCCCGCAAGTTCCTGTATTTCGTTGCCCTCTGCATCATTCTGGTGATCGCGGGCGCTTTTGCGCTGGCGCTGTTTCCTAACCAGCTCACCAAATGGGCGAGCGTGCCTTCGGTGGCCTTCGCGCCGGTCGAGCCGCTGGAGGCCAACGCCTATGAGGACCCGGCCCTGTGGTATTCGCGCCCCGGGATCGGGGTGAGCGATCCGGCCCGCTGGCAGCCCGCCTATGCCGGGGACCGCGGCGTGTTGCCCACCCCTGCCGAGCCCAAGGCGCGGTTCGCCGTCTTCTTCGTCCACCCGACCAGCTACCTCAGCCGCACCAGCTGGAACGCCCCGCTCGAAAACGGCGGCGATCCTGATGCCGAACGCATTGCCCGCATCTACCTGCGCGGCATGGCCAGCCCCTTCAACGCCGCGTCCGAAATCTGGGCGCCGCGTTACCGGCAGGCGACGATGGGCGCCTTCCTGACCGAAGCGCCCGAAGGCAGGCAGGCGGTGAACGCCGCCTATGCCGATGTGCGCGAGGCGTTCCGGTTTTTCCTGTCCAGCGTCGATCCCGCGACCCCGATCGTGCTCGCCGGCCATTCGCAAGGGGCGCTGCACCTGAAGCGCCTGCTGGCCGAAGAGGTGAAGGGCTCGCCTGTCGCCGCACGGCTGGTGGCGGCCTATGTGGTCGGCTGGCCAGTCTCGACCCTGCATGATCTGCCGGTAATGGGCCTGTCCGCCTGCGCCGCGCCCGACCAGACGGGCTGCGTCCTGTCGTGGTCGAGCTTTGCCGAGCCTGCGGCCCCCTCGCTGGTGCTCGATGCCTATGCCGCAACGCTTGCGCTGGACGGGCAAGCCCCGGGCACTGACCCGATGCTGTGCACCAACCCGCTGACCGGCACGCCGGGCGGCGCTGCGCCGGCCAGCGCCAACCTCGGCACGCTGGTGCCCGAGGATTCGATGGAGAAAGGCACGCTCCAGCCCGGCCTTGTCCCCGCCCGCTGCGACAAGCGCGGCCTCCTGCTGATCGGGCCGCCGCCGGAGATGGGAAGCTACGTGCTGCCGGGCAACAACTACCACGTCTACGATCTGCCGCTGTTCTGGGCGAACACCAAGGCCGACGTGAACCGCAGGGCGGATGCATGGAAACCGGCCAACTGATCTTCGAGGACGCACGCGGCTTCGGCGCGGCAGTGGGCGAGGCGGGCGGCGTGCTGCTGGGCCTTGATCTCGGCACCAAGACGCTCGGCACCGCCACCTGCGATGCGGGCTGGCGCTTTGCCACCAACGGCACCACGATCCAGCGCGGCAAGTGGGGCAAGGACCGCGAGACGCTGGCAGCGCTGATCCGCAGCCGCAGCGTCAAAGGCATCGTCCTCGGCCTGCCGCGCAACATGGACGGTTCCGAAGGCCCCCGCGCGCAGGCCTCCCGTGCCTATGCCCGCAATTGCGCCGAGGCCTTCGCGCTCCCGGTTCTGCTGTGGGACGAACGCTGGTCCACACAGGCCGCCGAAGCCGCAATGATCGGTCAGGACATGAGCCGCGCCAAACGCGCCGCCGCAATCGACAGCCATGCCGCAGCGGTGATCCTGCAAGGCGCAATCGACCGGCTGGCGGGGGGCGTGCTGTAACCGCCGCCAGACAGGGCGCGATCCATCCCTCGCAAAATGGGCGTTGCCACTCTCCCGCCCCCGCCCCTATGGCCTCGCCCATGAACACCCCCGTCACCCCCCGGTTCGACGCGCGCGAGGCGTCCAAGTGGTTCTTCCGCCACGGCCACACCGGCTGGCTGGGCCTGCGCTTCACAGATCAGGGCGACAACTGGGTCGAACTGGAACTGCCATGGCGCGAGGATTTGCTGGGCGATGCCAGCCGCCCGGTGCTCGCCTCCGGCCCGATCATCAGCCTGATGGACATGGCGAGCGGGATGGCGATCTGGCAGACGCGCGGCAACTTCCAGCCGGTCGCCACGCTGGATCTGCGCGTCGATTACCAGCGCCCCGCGCGCGAACGGGCAAGTGTCAGGGGACGGGTCGAATGTTACCGCATCACGCGCTCTGCCGCCTTCGTGCGCGGCGTTGCCTATGATGACGACATCGCCGATCCGGTCGCCCATGTCGCGGGCTGCTTCATGACCATCGGCGCCGACCCGCGCGAGGGAAATCCGGCGCTCAAAGGGGCGCTCGGCCATGAGTGAGGCGCTTGAACTCCCCGCCTATGCCCGCTCGCTGGGGTTGAGCCTGACCGGCGAGGCCGAGGGCGGGATGCCCGTGCTGACGGTCGATTTCGGCCCGATGGTCGAAGGCCGCCCGCAGCACTTCCACGGCGGTGCGACCGCCGGACTGCTGGAGAACGCGGGCTATGCCGCGCTGCGCACCGCGCTGCTGGCAGCCGGACGCGATCCGCTGCTGAAGCCGATCAACATCACCGTGCAGTACCTCGCCGCGGGCAAATCGCAGGCGAGCTTTGCCGTGGGGCGCATCACCCGGCTGGGGCGGCGCAATGCCAATGTCACGGTCGAAGCGTGGCAGGCCGACCGCAGCCGTCCGATTGCGACCGCGGTGATGAACATCCTGATGGTCGAGGCCCAGCCCTAG
>JAIEOM010000007.1 GCA_019750455.1 Sphingomonadales bacterium
GTGGTCGCAAGCGCCGCGATGGCAGCGATGGCGGTGAAGGCAACGAAGCGGATGCGCAGGACACCGATGCCGAGGCCGTGACCGACGGGGAAGCCCCGGCGGACGCCGAAGCCGAGGCCCCGGCCGCAGAACCGGAAGCCGAAGCGGTTGTGGAAGAAGCGCCCGCCGAAAAGCCCAAGCGCGTGCGTGCACCGCGCAAGAAGAAGGTGGCAGAACCGGTCGCGGAAGAAGTTCCCGCAGAACTCGCTCCGGAAATTGCTGCCGAAGCCGCCGATGCAGCCGTAGATGCCGCGCCTGCTGCGGAAGAGGCTCCGGCCGACAAGCCCAAGCGCAAGCGCGCGCCCCGCAAGGCCAAGGTTGCCGAAGCCCAGCCTGCGGAAACTGCCGAGGTGAGCGAACCGGCTTCTGCTCCGGCAGCGGATCCGGCGCCCGAAGCGCCCGAAACCGAAGCCAAGCCGCGTCGCGGCTGGTGGCAGCGGACCTTCGGCGAGTAAGCCGGGTTCAGAACGAAAACAGAAAAGGGCGGGGAAGAGCGATCTTTCCCGCCTTTTTCTCGGGCGTCTGCGCCAGCTCTCAACCGGTCTTGCGCGCCACCCCCCACTCCATCCATCCGGCAAAGCGGGGCGCCTTGGGGGTATAGCCCTCCCCCAGCTTCTCGACCGTGAAGCCCGCTCCGGCAAGGGCGCTGGCGATGGGCCGGGTCAGATGGCAGCCACCTGCAAGGCGCTGCCACACCGGCTCGATCCGCTCCTGCCACCCGCGCACCGACGCATCGGGTGCGCGGCCATGCTCCAGAAACAGGGCCTCGCCGTCAGGGCGCAGGATACGCCGCAACTCGCGCATGACCTGCGCCGGGTCCTCCACCGAGCATAGGGTGAAGGTGCACACCACACAGTCGAAGCTGGCGTCTGCGAAGGGAATTGCCTCGCCCCGCCCCTGCCGCAGGTCCGCCGCCCAGCCCTTCTCGCGCGCCGCCGCCCGTGCGCCATCAAGCAGCCCTGAATGCGGGTCGACCCCGGCATAGGACGTGATCGCCGCCGGATCATAGAACTGGTGGTTGATCCCGCCCCCGCAGCCCAGTTCGAACACATCGCCCCGCGCGCGTGGCACCACCGCGGCGCGGCGCTTCATGACCTGTCCCTGCGAGCACGCGCAGGTGATTAGGCGCGGCATGATGTTCGCTTCGTACCAGCCTGCAATCCCCATCCCCGTTCTCCTTCGCGCGGCCTCTTCCCCGACGCAGCAATGCGTGGCACGATATGCCCCAATTGCCAAACCGGCTTTCTGGGAGGGATGCCAGCCATGACCACCACCAACCCCGGCGCCGCTGCGCCCAAAGCGGGTTTCCGCTTCCATCCGAAGCTTTGGATCGGCGCGGCGATGCTGTTCGCCTTTCCCGCGGTGGGCACGGCGATGAGCCCCGAGGTCAACTGGGGGCGGGAAGATTTCGCGGCCATGGGCCTGCTGCTCGCCCTGCTGTGCGGCGCAATCGAGGCGGCGATCCACTTTCTCGATGCACCGCGATGGCGGATCGGCGGAATCATGCTGGCGGTGCTGCTGTTCCTGACGGTCTGGGCGCACCTTGCCGTGGGGCTGTTCGACTGATCCTGTGTCCGCGTTTCCCGCGAGGAACGCTCTAGGCTGGCACTTCCTCGCCCCGGTAATCGAACACCCGGCCCGATTGGGCGGGCGTGAGGCGTGACAGCACGCCGAGCAGGCTCGCCGCCGCATCGCCCGGCATGGTCAGCTGACCATCCGGCAGGCCCGACTGGAAGGGCGCCGACAATGTGCTGTCGACCGTGCCCGGATGCAGGCCGACAATCACGCTGTCCGGATGGGTGCGTGCCATTTCCAGCGCGAAGTTCCTCAGCAGCATGTTGAGCGCCGCCTTGCTCGCCCGGTAGGAATGCCACCCGCCGAGCCGGTTGTCGGAGATCGAACCGACCCGCGCCGAAAGCGCCGCGAAGGTGAAGGGCTTGCCGCGCGGCATCAGCGGCAGCACGTGCTTGGCAATCAGGGCTGGCCCGATGGTGTTGAGTGCGAAAACTTCGGCCATCGCCGCCGGATCGAGCCGCTTGTAGGTGCGCTCCGGCCCTGTTCCATCAGCCAGCGTCAATACGCCAGTGGCCACGATCACCCACTCGGGAGGCGCATCGCGCATCGCTTTGGCGGCGGCGGCGATGCTGGCCTCGTCAGCCAGATCGAAAGCGAAGGGACGTACGCCTGCGAGTGAAGGTCCCTCCCCTCGCCGCGATCCGGCATGAATGACCTGCGTGCCGCCCGCCGCCAGTGCCGCGCACAGCGCCGCACCGATCCCGCCACTCGCCCCGAACACCGCTGCCGTGAGCGGCCAGGATGCTGGCAATTCCGATACTTGTTCGATCCGTTCCATTGATGCTCAAAGCGCATGAGTGCCCCGACGGTTCCGACCGGTGAGGCTGGCTCAACCCCTGTGCAAAAGGCTGCAACACCGCCCGCTTGCGTGCGCGCGCGATGCCGCTAGATAGGGGGCACATCGCAACCGGGATCACGTAATGGCGACCTTCACTCTCCCCAAGAATTCCAAGATCAACAATGCCGGCAAGACCCACAAGGCATCCGGCGGGCGCGTGAAGGCGTTCAAGATCTACCGCTACGATCCCGACAGCGGCGAGAACCCGCGTTACGACAAGTTCGAGATCAATCTCGACGAATGCGGCCCGATGGTCCTCGACGCGCTGTTCAAGATCAAGAACGAGATCGATCCCACCCTGACCTTCCGCCGTTCGTGCCGCGAAGGTATCTGCGGTTCGTGCTCGATGAACATGAACGGCAAGAACGGCCTCGCCTGCACCACCGCGATCGAGGACCTGAAGGGCGAAATCCGCATCACGCCGCTGCCGCACATGGACGTGATCAAGGACCTCGTGCCCGATTTCACGCATTTCTATGCGCAGTACGCCAGCATCCGCCCCTGGCTGCAAACTGTCTCCCCCACCCCGAGCGGCAAGGAGCGTCTGCAATCGCCCGAACAGCGCGAGAAGCTGGACGGCCTTTACGAGTGCATCCTGTGCGCCTGCTGCTCGACCTCGTGCCCGTCCTACTGGTGGAACTCCGACAAGTTCCTCGGCCCGGCGATCCTCCTGCAAGCCTATCGCTGGCTGGCTGACAGCCGCGACGAGATGACCGGCGAGCGTCTGGACGATCTTGAAGATCCGTTCCGCCTCTATCGCTGCCACACCATCATGAACTGCGCGAACGTGTGCCCCAAGGGCCTCTCGCCGGCCAAGGCAATTGCCGAGACCAAGAAGATGATGGCCGAACGTGCTATCTGACTTTTTGGCGGTCTGATCCGGTGAGTTTCAAGGACGACGTGTTCGAACACGGGCCATGCCCGGATAATCCCGGCTGGAATCGCTGGGATCTGAAGGACGAGACGCTGTTCAACGGCGCGGTGATGGGCAAGCTCATCACACGCGTCGATGCAGACGGGAAGGCGCGCCTGCGCATGTTCCCCGAACGGCGCCACATGAACCTGCAAGGCGTGATCCACGGCGCGGTCACTCTGTCGCTGATCGACATTGCGCTGTTCGTGACCATGCACCGGATCGGCACCGGCAATGCCGGGCCTTCGGTGACGCTGGAGCTTTCCACGCAGTTCGTGGGCGGCGGTGATGTGGACCGGCCCTTGGACGCTGTCACCGAGATCGTGCGCGAAACTGGCAAGCTGGTCTTCATCCGCGGCATGGTGGTGCAGGACGAGGATGTGGTCGCCAGCTTCTCGGGCATCGTGCGCAAGATGCTGCCCCGCGCCCCTTCAGCTTAAGGCGCGGCGTGCCCGGTCTCCTCGCCCGCTACGACGCGCTGATCGCCAGCGGCGAGTTGCGCGCCGACCCCGACCAACGCGCGGCGGCCGAGCGGTTGGCACGCTTGCAGGACGAGCTTGAGGCCCCGCCCCCACCCAGACGCTGGTATGCCGCGATCCTCGGCAGCGGGCCGACCGCGCCGGACCCGCGCGGGGTCTATCTGTGGGGCGGTGTCGGGCGCGGCAAGTCGATGCTGATGGACCTGTTCGTCGACACGCTCGCCCTTTCCGAAAAGCGCCGCGTCCACTTCCATGCCTTCATGCTTGAGGTCGACCGCCGCATTGCCGAAGCGCGCAAGGCCCAGCTGAAGGACCCGCTGGTCGCCGTAGCGCAGGACATGGCGGCGGGCCTGAAGTGCCTCGCCTTCGACGAAATGGTGGTCACCAACACCGCCGATGCCGCGATCATGGGCCGCTTCTTCACCGCGCTGATGGAAGCCGGGACGGTGATCGTCACCACCAGCAACCGGCCCCCGCGCGATCTCTACAAGGACGGGCTCAACCGTTCGCTGTTCCTGCCTTTCATCGATCTGGTCGAGCGACGGATGGACGTGCTGAGCCTCAACGGGCCGACCGACTACCGGCTCGACCGGATCGGCGGGCTGGCCATGTGGCACGCACCGCTGGGCGATGCGGCAACCGCGCAGGTGCGCGAGGCCTTCTTCCGCCTTACCGACTTCGAGCCGGAGGATGCCGCCCACGTGCCCTCGGGCGAGCTGGATCTGGGCGGCGGACGGACGCTCTACGTGCCCAAAAGCCTCAAGGGCGTGGGCGTGTTCAGTTTCAGGAAGCTGTGCGGGGAGAACCGCGGCGCGGCCGATTACCTCGCCATCGCGCAGACGTTCCACACGGTGATCCTCGTCGGCATCCCGAGGATGGGGCCGGAAAACCGCAACGAGGCGATCCGCTTCACCAAGCTGATCGACGCGCTCTACGAACACCGCGTGAAGCTGTTCGTCACCGCGGCGGCGGCTCCCGAAGACCTTTACCAGTCGGGTGATGGAGCCTTCGAATTCGAACGCACGGTAAGCCGGCTGAACGAGATGCAGAGCGAGGAATACATGGCGCTCGGCCACGGGGTGGAGAACTAGGCGCTCACCCCCAGCTGCCCCAGCGACTTTTCCAGCATCAACAGCTGCCACAGCGTGCGCGAATGATCGGCACGGCCTGCGATATGTGCTTCGGCCAGCCCCGCCATGGCCCTGGGGTCAAAGAACCCTGTCTGCGCTAGGCCGCCGGTTGCGATCCCCCGCGATGCATCGGCCAGCGGTCCCCTCAACCATTCGGCAATCGGCGTGACGAAGCCCTGCTTGGGGCGGTACAGAATGTCGTGCGGCAGATAGCGTTCGAGCGTCTTCTTGAGCAGGTATTTGCCGGTGCCACCCTTGACCCGCATCCCTTCGGGCAAGCGTGCCGCGAATTCCACCAGACGGTGATCAAGCAACGGCTCGCGCGCTTCGAGGCTGACCGCCATGCTGGTGCGGTCGACCTTGGTCAGAATGTCGCCGGGCATCCAGAAAGTGAGATCAGCATATTGCGCACGGTCCAGACCGCTGCGTCCCGGCGCCGCACGCATAATCGCGATCAACTCGTCCTCGGCGCGGAACCCGTCGAGGCTGGCAGCAAAGGCATCGGTATAGAGCGCGCGGCGCGCGCCCGGCAGAGTCACCGACAGGCCGCGCACATAACCTTCCTCGCCGCTTTCCGCGAGCGCCAGCAGGGTCGCCTTGGCGCGCAGGGGACGCGGCGCCCAGTCGGCCTTGGGCCAAGCCCGGCCCAGCGCACCGAACAGCGGCGCGCGCAGCCCTGCAGGCAGCACCGAACGGGCGCGTTCCTCATGGTGATGGAACACCTGACGGCGATAGCCCGCAAAGGCCTCGTCCGCCCCGTCGCCTGACAGGGCAACCGTCACCCGCTCGCGCGCCAGCTGGCACACCCGCCATGTCGGCAGGGCCGAGGCATCGGCGAAGGGTTCATCGAACATCGCGGCAAGCTGGTCGATGGCGGCGAAATCGTCAGTGGCGACAATCCGCTCCTGATGGTCCGCGCCGAATTTGGCCGCGACCTGACGCGCGTAACTCGTCTCGTCATAGGCGGCGGCATCGAAGCCGATCGAGCAGGTCTGCACCGGCGAGGCGCTTGCCTCTGCCATCAGCGCGACCACGCCCGAACTGTCGACGCCGCCCGACAGGAACGCCCCCAGCGGCACATCCGCAACCATGCGCGAGCGCACGCCTTCGCGCAGATGATGGACGAGCTGCGCGGAAAGGTCCGCCTCGCTCCCGCGCTCGCGGTTCGAGAAGTCGATATCCCACCACCGCTGCGGACGGCCCGGCGCGCGGCCTTGCTCCAGCAGCCAGAAGTGCCCGGCGGGCAGCTTCTCCACCCCGGCGAGGATCGAGTGGCTATCGGGGACATAGCCCCAGGCCATATAGGCCTCGATCGCCTGCGGGTTCACCCGGCGGCGCAGCAGCGGATGCGCCAGCAGCCCCTTCAGTTCCGAGGCAAAGGCGATGCTGCCGTCAGACAGATGCGCCACGAACAGCGGCTTCACCCCGAAACGGTCGCGGGCGAGGAACAGCCGGCGCGTGGCCAGATCGAAGATCGCGAAGGCGAACATCCCGTCGAGGCGCTTGAGGCAATCGGGGCCCCACTTCTGCCATGCGGCGAGAATCACCTCGGTATCGCCATTGGTGCGGAAGGTGAAACCCGCCTGTTCCAGCTCGCGGCGCAGCTCGCGGAAATTGTAGATCTCGCCGTTGAAGACGATCACCGCGCGGCCATCGGCGGCGTGCATCGGCTGCGGCGAGCCAGCGAGGTCGATGATCGAGAGGCGGCGGTGGCCCAGCCCCACGCCATGATCGGTCCATACGCCCGACCCGTCAGGCCCGCGGTGCGCGATCGCATCGCACATGCGCACCACCCGCGCCGGATCGACCGGCTTGGGCGTTTCGGCATGGAATATCCCGGCAATCCCGCACATCGTGTGTCGCGCCTAGAGCAGCAGCGACAGCGCGGCAACGCCCGCAAGGGCGATGATCGCGAGGCCGGCGCTCTTCGGCGCAATTGTCAGGGTTTCGGCCCGCACGGTCCAGCCCCAGCGGTCGATGGTGGAAAGCGGCCAGCCATAGTTCTCCGGCTCGCGCTCGACGAAGCGCCAGGCCGCGCTCAGCAACACCGCAACGATGATCGCAAAGAACACCCAGCCATAGACGATGTGGTCGAAGCCCGTGGCCTTTTCGGCACCGACATATTGCGCGACATAGATCGTCGCCCAGGCGCGCACCCCGTTGGCGAGGACGGGGACGATGATGCAGGCGGCCATGAAAGCGGCGCGCGTCGTCCAGCGCCGGAAGCGCGTGGCGCATACCAGAACGCCCAGCGTCACCATCGCGACGAGGAACTTCACCCCCGAACAGGCCTCGGCAACGATGAACAGGCCGGCGGGGGTATCGATATGGATGCCCTCGATCTTCGCGGGCACGCCGCTGGCATGGGTCAGCGCGATGGCGATTTCGGCGGTGATGTGCTGGAGCGGCGGGATGATCTCGTCGCCGAAGGGCACCATGAAGGCGGCAAAGGCGATCGGCAGGGCCAGCACAAGGCTCGCCCGCAAGCCCAGCATCGTCACCGCCGCCGCCTGCAGCGCGCCCACTGCACCGGCCTGCGCAACGAGGTTGATCCCGGCGCCCTCGCCCACACGCCATAGCATCAGCCCGGCCGCCACGCCGGCAAGGCCGGGGAGGAACGGTTGCGGCGCGATGCGGGCAAGCTCGTCCTCTTTCAGTCCGACGAGCCAAGCGACGATGAAGGGAACCAGCAGCAGGTGGTTGTAGGTGTCGATATTCCACCACTGGTGGGCCATCGCGCCCCATGCCTGTCCGGTGACGGCGATAAGAGCAAGCGACGCCGCGCCCAGCATCGCAAGCGGAACGCGCCACGCTGCGGGCAGGTGCGCGTTGCGGCGCGGAGTGTCCATGGTGGCGGTTTCAGGCGGCATCGCGCCGGCCCTCGCGGCCCTTGCCCAGCAATCCGGCGAGCGGGGCCAGCATCGCTTCCCACCCGTGGTGATCGAGAACGAAGCGCCGCGCCGCGCTGCCGATGCGGGCGGCGGTCTCGGGCGCGGCGATCAGGCCGGCAATCCGATCCGCCATCGCTGCCGGATCGGGCGGGCAGACCAGCCAATGCTCTCCATCCACGGCGGCGATCCCGGTCGCGGCTTCGGGGGTGAGGACCACGGGCCGCGCCATCGCCATCGCCTCCAGCACCTTGTTCTGCACCCCGCGCGCGATCAGCAGTGGGGCGAGCACCGCGTCGGCGGCGACGATGAAGGGGCGCACGTCAGGCACAGCCCCCCACACCCGCACGCCCGGCGCGCCGTCATGCGCCATCAGGCGGGGCGTAGGGTTGCGGCCGACGACATGGAACGTCGCCTCCGGTACCCGCGCGCGCAGGTGCGGCAGCAGCGCCTCGATCACCCACAGAGCGGCCTGTTCGTTGGGGCGGTAATCCATCTGCCCGGTGAAGACGAAATGCGCCCCCGCTGCACCCGCCAGATCGGGATGGGGCGAGACAGCGGAAGGATCGAAGAAGGCGGCATCGATCCCGTTGCCGATCACCTCCACGCGGACCTTGTCGGGCGCGCTGAGCCGGCTGCGGTAAAGCGCCGCTTCGGCTTCTGAAATCAGGATCGTCGCATCCGCGCGCTGGCCGAGCCGTTCCTCCTCGCCCGCCAGCAGGCGCCCCTCGCGGGCGTTCAGCCACACGCGTTCGCCCGCCGCAGCGTAGGATTCGAACTTTGCGCTGTCGACATCGCACAGGTCGATCACCACCGGCCCGGCAAAGTCACCGGGGACATATTGCCCCATCTGGCCGGAGAAGACGACGATCGCCTCGATCCGCTCGCGCGCGATGGTCTCGCGCACCCAAGCGGCCAGTCGGCGGGAGTGGAAGGCGGTGAGGCTGACCGGCTTGCCCGCCAGCACCGCCTCGACCCCGGCCAGCGCGAGCGGTTTCGACCGCGCCACCACACAGGCCGAAGCAGCGACAGCGGCCAGCGCCTCCTCTCCCGTCCCGTCTTCCGAGGCGAAGCAGCCGACATGCACCGGCCCCGACCGCGCGAGCGCCTTTAGCAGATGGTGCGAACGGATGCGGTCGCCGCGATCCGGCGGAAAAGGCACGCGGTGGGCAAGGAACAGCACGCCCGCCATTACGCGAGCCCGCGTGCGATCCACGGCCCCAATGCGTTGGCGACAGGCAGCGGCAGCTTTTTCCAGAGCTCGATCTTGCGGCTGTAACTGGTGTCGGTCGGATCGATGTTGCGCTGGCGTGCCCCCGGCGCGGTCCACGCCGCATAGGTCAGCGGCTGCGGCTCGAAGCCCCAGTTCTTCTTGAAGGCAAACGGTCCGCTGCCTGTCTTGGAACGCCCGAAATCGAAGCGCTGCATGCCCTGCCGCCGCGCGTGGAGCATCAGTTCGTAATACATGACCTCGTTGGCCCGCGCTGCGCGTGCGGCGAACACGCCGCCGCCCCAGAAGGGCAGCACCGCGCCATCATGGTAGAAGCTGAGCACGCTGGCCAAAGGGGTCTCGCCCGCCCACACGGTGAGGATGTCGCCGCTGTCCGGGAAGGCTGCCAGCATCGCGCGGAACAGCGCGCGCGGGAAGACCGGCGTGCCGAGATTGCGCACGCTTTCGCTATAGCAGGCATAATGCGCGGCCAGATCGGCGGCGCTGCGCCCGATGGTCACGCGGTGCCCGAAACCGAGGCCCTTGCGCACCTCGGCGCGGGCCTTGCGCGGGATGGCGAGCAATTCCGCTTCGTCATCGGCGGCCAGCATCCGTTCGAAGGCGCAGTGCTTGTCCGACCAGCTTTCCCAACCTTCAGGAACCGCACCGCCGCGCAGTTCGATGCTTGAAAATCCGCCGCTTGTCGCATGGGCCTGAGCGCCCTCGGCAAGGCAGCGCGCGGCCGCGTCACCTTCAGCCAGCACACCGCCGCCTACGCCGAATCCGCTCGATACCAGTGCCTTCCCGAACAGCGCGGAACGCACTTCGGTGAGTGGCAGCCAGCCCGTGATCGTGCCGAGCCGTTCGGTCACCAGCCCGGCGGCGCGCTGGCCTGTTCCGGCCTCGATGCCCAGCAGCCATGCCGGGCAGTGGAACAGGCTGCCGCCAGCTTCGGCCACGAAAGCCTCGATGCGGCGAACCTCGCCTGCGTCACGCAAATCGGGAGCGCGCAGCGTGGTGGCGGCCTTGACCGGCGCGTTCATGCCGCGACCTCTTCCTCCGGTGCGCCCAGCACCAGATCACCGGCCCGTGCCGCCTCGCGGTGGGCGACAAGATCCATCCGGCCCCAGCGGAAATCATGCACCAGATCGCGCAGCTTGCCCGCCATCTTCGATAGGCCCGTGTAATGCCGGAATCGCGAGCGCAGCGGCGCATGGCCCACGCGCGGCTGCTGCGGATCGACTTCCCACGGGTGAAAATAGAACACCGCCGGGCGGCCATCAGTGCGGTTCACCTGCCGGATCGCCCAGCGCGAAAAGGCATAGGGCAGCACCCGGAAGAACCCGCCGCCACCCGCCGCCACGCGCCGCTTGCCGAGCATAGCGGTGGTCACCGGAATCTCGATCATCGACGACCACGGCAATGGGCGGAAGGCAAAGCGCGGCGCTTCGGGCCAGCCATAGTGATCGTGCACCACCGGCGCGACGCTGGAGGAATAGGCATAGCCCTGCTCGGCCAGTTCGGCGAAAGCCCAGGGGGTGCGCTGGTCGATCGAAAAGCTCGGCGCGCGGTAGCCGGTGACGCGCACGCCGCTGCAATCCTCGATGATTTCGCGCGCCTTGCGCATATCCTCGGCGAATTCCTTGCGCGTGAAGGTGAACACCCGTGCATGGTCATAGCCGTGGCTGGCGATCTCGTGCCCGGCATCGACGATGCGGCGGATCATGTTGGGATGGCGTTTCGCCACCCAGCCCAGCGTGAAAAAGGTCGCGCTGACATCGGCCTCGGCAAACAGGTCGATCACGCGGTAGACATTGTCTTCGACGCGGGTCCGGATCGAATCCCAGTCACCGCGCGCAATCACGTTTTCGAAGGCGCCGACCTGGAACCAGTCCTCGACATCGACCGACAGGCCATTGACGATCGCGGAGGCGGGGCCGTGGCCCGCAGGGTCGGAAAAGGGTGCGTTCATGGCCTTACGCGGCCCTGCGCGACGGATCTTCCTCGAGCCATTCGATCAACATGGTCAGCACATGGCGGAAGGATTGCTCCTGCTCCTCGAGCCGCGCTTCGATCCGCTCCAGTGCGGCGGCGAGGCGGGCGGCATCTTCGGGCGAGGCGGTCTCGTCACCGGCGGCACGGCGGCCCATGCCGGCGGCCTGCAATTCGCCGATCGCCGCTTCCAGTTCGGCGGTGCGAGCGTCGCGGGTGGCGAGCAGTGCGGCAACTTCGGTGGCCGGCACGCTGCCCGGCGCGGCGGGCGCTGCCGGGGCTGCGGATGCCGCGACGGGCGCGCTGCGCAGGTCGCTTGCCGAACGCGCGCCGCGGTTCTGGTCGGCCGCCATCTCGGCGATGACATCGCCCAGCATGGCCAGCGCCAGCGTCTCGCGCTCCTCGATCGCGCCGAGCAGCAGCAGGCGGTTCATCACCTGGTTGACCCGGCGCGGAATGCCGCCGGTGTGGCGATAGAGCGCATCAAGCAGGCCCGGCTCGAACTCCGGCCGTCCGTCCCACCCGACATGGGCAAGGCGGTGGCGCACGTATTGCTCGACCTCGCCGGCATCCAGCGCCTCAAGGTGGTGAGAGGCGATGATCCGCTGGCGCAGCTGTTCCAGCCCCGGATGCTGGGCCAGCATGGTGCGGAATTCCGGCTGCCCGAGCAGCAGGCTTTGCAGCAGCGGGTGCGAGCCGAGCTGGAAGTTGGAGAGCATCCGCAGCTCTTCCAGCGCGGTCAGATCAAGGGACTGGCATTCGTCCACGATCAGCAGGCAGCGCCGCCCGGCGCGCGCCTCGTCCTGAAGGAACCGCTCGATCACGCCGAGTGCGGTGGCCTTGTCGTGCCCCTCGACCGAAAGGCCGAACGCCTGCGCGATCACGTGGACGATCTCGGCCCCGTCCAGCGCCGAGGTGACGACCTGCGCCGCAGTCAGCGCGGCGGGATCGATCCGTTCCATCAGGTGCGCGACCAGCGTCGATTTGCCCGCGCCGACCTCGCCGGTGATGACGATGAAGCCCTCACCCTGCGACAGGCCATAGCCGAGGTAGCTCATCGCCTTCTTGTGGCTGACGCTCTCGAAATAGAATTGCGGATCGGGAGTCAGCTGGAAGGGGCGCCCGCTGAAGCCGTAGAACTGTTCGTACATGTGCTCTTGCACTCCCCTCAGAAATCGTAGCGCAGGCCGACCAGCGCCGTGGCGAAGGCGAAGTCCTGGGCGGTGAACTCGCTGTCGACATAGTCGACGGAGATCGCGGCCCGGCCCGTCAGGCGCTGGGTGATCGACTGGCTGTAGGCCGCGGATACGCCGGCAGCCGTTGCATCATTGTTTACGCCGGCCCCGTCGAACCAGTTGACGTAAGCGTTGGTGGCGATGTTGGCGTTGGGGCCGATGTTCCGGCTCAGGCCGCCGGTGATGTAATAGGCCTCGTCGGTCACCCCGTTGAGCGGAGCGAGCACGGAGCCCGCCGCGGCGATGAAGGTGCGCCTGTCGTAACCCGCGCCGAAAGCCGCGGTGGTCCGGCCCATCTGTCGCTGGTAGGACGCGTTGACCCCGCGCCCGCGGAAGGCTGCCGAACGGACCGAGCCGAGCGCGCCGACCAGCGCCTGCCCCTGCGTGCCGCTCACCAGCCCGCCGAAATCGCCGGTCACCGGGTTGCGGATCGCCTCGAAATCGCTGTCGAGCCGCGCAAGGCCATTGTTCAGCACGCCGCCGAAGCCGCTCACCCCGTCATAGGCGGCCAGCGCAAAGGCACTGCGCTCGTTGGGGACGTAGGTGAAGGTGCCGTAATAGGTGGTCGAATCGTAACGCCGGCCCACCGCCGCCTGAAGGCTGGTGCGCGAGGACGGGCGCCACAGCACGCCGACATCCCACAGCAGACCATCGACGGCAAAGGCAATCTGGCGCGGGGCGCTGCTGTCGGTGACGAAGCGTCCATCGGTGCCGATCACCGGCGCGCCATTGGCATCGCGCAGCGCATCGCGGCTGGAAATCTCCACATCCTCGTAACCGGCACCCGCCACCAGCGCGAGGCTTTCGGTCAGCGGCACGGTCACATCGCCGCGCACGTAAAGATCGCGCACCCGCTGGTCGAGATTGGCGATGTCTTCCTGGAATCCGCCCGCCGTGACGGCAAGGCCCACCGGCAGCGGTTCGCCCGGACGCGTCGCGGCGCGCAGCTGGCCCATATAGGTCACGCTGTCATCGAAGGCATCGACGACATTGCCCTGCTGGTTGACCAGCGCGTTATCGGTTTCAAAGCGGTTGTAGCCTACACGCGCCACGCCCTGCACGCCGACATCGCCAACGCGGGTGTTGAGACTCGGCCCGGCATAGGCGCTGTAGATGCGCGCCTCGGCATCCTCGCGGACCAGCGGGTTGGACGTTACCGCGCCGCCGCCGTCGGCCCGCGTGCGCGAAGCGAGCGCCCCTGCCTCAAGGCTCAGCGCGCCGGGGATCACCCCCAGCGTACCGCGCGCGATCCCGCTCACCGTGTCCGTATCGAGCGCGTTGTCATCATAGGCGATATTGCGTTCGTAACGCAGCGAGACCGCCGCGCCGCTGTTGCGCCCCTGCACATTGATATCGACCCCGGCGGCGATCTGCGTGAAGGTCAGCACGTCATCGCCCGGGCTCAGTTCGGCAGAGACGACCTGACCGACCTCGATATAGGGCTGGACGATGCGCTGGGTGCGCTGGCCGCCCCCGGTGTCGCCTTGCCCCTGCCCCTGTCCCTGACCCTGACCGAAACCCTGAGCCTGTGCGAAAGCGGGCGCGGCGGAAATGGCGGCAAGGCCGGCGGTCAGCATCGCGCAAGTGATGGTGCGGGCACGCATGGTCATTTCCCCTTCGCGCCATAATAGGAACCAAAGCGCCGGCCCGAGGGGCTGTAGCGCGCGGCGTTGAGAAGCAGTTTGATATCCGGGCATGCTGAAAGCAGTTGCTGCGCATCATCCAGCGCCGCGCGAGACGTTTCGTCGGCGCGGACCACGAGCAGCGCCTGCCCGACATGCTTGGCAAGCTCGGCAGCCGCCGATGCGGCGAGCGCGGGCGGCGTGTCGAAGATCAGGATCCGGTCGGGCGCGCCCTCGGTCAGCCGGTCGAGCACCTCGGCAGTGCGGGTGCTGGCGAGATATTCGGCATCCAGCGAGGATGCAGTCCCGGCGGGCAGCACGAACAGGCCTTCGATATCGGTGCGGATCACAAGGCTTTCCGGCAGCAGCGCGGGGTCAGCGAGTGCATCCATCAGGCCCTGCTCCGCTTCGATCCCGAAGCGGTCGGTGATGCTCGGCTGGACCACATCGGCATCAACCAGCAGCACCTCCAACCCGCGCTCGGCGGCGAGCGCGATGGCGAGGTTGGTGGCGCAATAGGTCTTGCCCTCGCCCGAATGGGGCGAACACACCAGAATGCGGCGCGCACGGGCCGATGCACCGCTGCGGGCATCGGCGAGCAGCTCGCGCTTGACGATGCGGAACTCTTCCAGAAGCCCCGTCACCGGGTCTTCGGGGACGATCAGGCCCTGTTCGCGCAGATGCTCGCGGTCGATAGCGACATAGGGCCCGCTGAAAGCGACCGCGCGGGGCGCTTCGGGCGCGGGTGCGGGCTCGGGCGCATACGGGGTCGCGGCAGGAGCGGTGTGCACGGCAGGCCGGGCGGCAGGCTGCGGCGCAGGGGCGCGGCGCACCGCCTGCGGCACCGGCGGAATATCCAGCGGCACTGGCGGAAACTTCGGCGCACCGGCCCGCGGATCGAGCCCGTAGGCCGCATCCGCCCGCTCGAACAGCGATGCCGGCCTTGCGCCCTCGCGATTGATCTTGCCCTGTTCGGTCATTTACCGGCCCCGTCCTCAGGCCATCGCCCCGACCGAGACGAACTCGATCGCAAGCAGGATCACGAAGATTGCGCCAAGGCCCGCGCAGGCCCCGGCAAACTGCTTCAGCCGCCGCTGCTCCACCGCCCGCGCGGCTTCGGAGACGGTCAGCGAGATCGCGCCGATGACCGGCAGATCAAAGGCGCGTTCCAGCTTCTGCGGCGTGGCGAAGCTCGATTTGAGCTGGCTGAGCGCATAGGCAGCAGCCACGCCCGCACCGATGCCCACGAACAGTACGCCCAGCAGCAGCAGCGGCCGGTTGGGAGCGGCAGGCTTTTGCGGCACGGCGGGTTGCTGGATCACGTCGAAGCGGAACTGGCCCGCCTTGTCCTCGACCTTGCCGCGAGTCTTGAGCGCCTCGCGGTCTTCGAGCAGCTTTTCGTAGTTCTTGCGCAGCACGTCATAATCGCGGCTGATGCGGTTGGCCTCGGCAGCGACCGCAGGCTCGCTCGCCTGGCTCGCCATCAGTGCGGCGAAGTTGCTCTGCAATGCGGCGCGGCGGGCTTGCAACGCCTCGACGCTGGCCTGCCGCTCGCTCTTGATCGCGACCAGCGAGGCATAGGCCGGGTTCGGCGCACCGCCGGCATCATCGCCGGCCGCGGCTGCCTGCTTGGCGAGCAGGGCGACCTGCTTCGTGGTGGCGACGACATCGGGGTGGCTGTCGGTCAGCCCGCGTGCGCGCAGTTCGGCCAGCTGGGTCTGTGCCTGGAGCAGCGCCGCACGCGGACCGGTGGCATCGCGCCCGCCCGCAATCGTGCGCGGCGTGCTGGCAATCTGGCCGGAAATGGCCGCGAGCCCGCTTTCGGCGGCGGCCAGATCGGCCTCGACATTGCGCACTTCGGCGCGTGCCTGCTGGACCTTGCTCGACAGGCTGTCCGAACCGCCGACCAGATCGGGATATTGTGCTTCGAACGTCAGGCGGCGCTGTTCGGCCTGCTCCAGCTCGGCCTTGCGTTCATCGAGCTGGCGATCGAGGTCTTCGATCGCGGTGCTGATGCCGACGCGGTTGCCGATCACATATTGCTCGCGCATGATGTCGAGCAGCTTCTGCACCACATCGCGCGCCAGCACGGCGTTTTCGGCATCGCTGAGATCGCTCTTGGCGATTTCGGCAGTGATTTCGAACAGGGTTTCCTGCTCGCTCGTCACCTTCACCCGCTTTTCCAGATCGGCCACTGCGGCATCGATCGCGCCGCGGCTGGTCAGGCCCTCGCCCAACCGCGTGGTGGTGACGACCTTTTCGAGATGCTTGGCGCTCGAAAGCGTCTGGCGGACCTGCGCAATCTGTTCTTTGCTGTCACCGGCAATGCCGAGCTGCTTGGACAGATAATCCTCGACATCGACATAGACGCGGGCCTTGGATTCGTAGGAATTGGGGATCATGCTGACCACCAGCCACCCGGCAAGGCACACTGCCCAGGCAACGGCAATCGCGATCCAGCGCCGGTGCCATACCGACCACAGTGCCGCGCGCAGTTCGTCGAAGATCTCGCTCATCCCCCTCGCGCTCCCTTAGAACCGGCTCTCGGGGATGATGATCGTGTCACCGGGCTTGAGCATGACATTGGCGCTGGCGTCGCCCTTGCGGATCAGATCGGCGAGACGCAGGCGGTATTCTGTCTGGGTGCCCTTTTCGCGATCAAGGCGGATCAGCTTGGCGCGATTGCCCGCGGCGAATTCGCCCAGCCCGCCAACCGCGATCATCGCGTCGAGGGCCGTCATGTTGGCGCGGAACGGCAGCGAAGCCGGCTGCGGCGTCGCGCCGATGATACGCACCTGCTGCGTGAAATTGCCTTCCGGCGTGTTGACGATCACCGAGACGATCGGCTGTTCGATATACTTCGACAGCTCGCCGGCGATGTAGTTCTGCAGCTCGGTCGCGGTCTTGCCCACGGCCGGGATGTCCTGCACCAGGGGGATCGTGAGCCGGCCATCGGGGCGCACGCGCACCTTGTCGGCGCTGAGTTCGGGGTTGCGCCAGACGTGGATGGTGATCTCGTCGAGCGGGCCGATGGTGTATTCCTCGGACGGCGCGACGCTGCCGTCGCCATAGCTGGCCGAAGGCAATTCCTTCCCGCCGCTTGCGCAGGCAGCCAGCAGAGCTGCCAGACCGCTGGCGAGAGCAAGGCGCGAAAGACGGAGACGGTGCGACATTGGTGGTGGATCCTTGGCCATTTCGTTCGGGCGTCCCGTGACCGCGCAGGAGCGACCTGCACCACGAAAAACGCCCGGATATCGGGGTTCTTGTGGCCGGAAATGGTGAACATATTGTTAGTTATACAGGGACGAATCCCGCCCTATCCCGGATCGGGACAGCGGCGCGGCAGCCCTTAACGCAGGCGGTTAACGCATGCTCAGACGAGCATCTCTGCTGCCGGGCCATGGCCGAGAAAGGCGCTCGGGCTGGCAGTCGCACCATAAGCCCCGGCGCAGAACACCGCGACCAGATCGCCCACCTCCGCGCGCGGCATCATGGCATTGTCGGCAAGCCGGTCGAGCGGGGTGCACAGGCAGCCGACGATGTTGACCTCCTCCTCGCCTTGCGCCCCGTAACGCGTTGCAATCGCGGAAGGATAATTGCGCCGCACCACGGTGCCGAAATTGCCCGAGGCCGCCAGCTGGTGGTGCAGGCCCCCGTCAGTTACGAGGAAGGTCACCCCGTGGCTCTCCTTGCGGTCGATGACGCGGCACAGATAGACCCCCGCCTCGCCGACGAGATAGCGCCCGAGTTCCATGCACAGTTCGGTCTCCGCCAGCACCGGCGGCAGGTTCGCGACCCGCTCGGCCAGCGCCGCGCCGACCTTGGGCAGATCCACCGGAGTATCGCCGGGGAAATAGGGAATCCCCAGCCCTCCGCCCATATTGAGTTTGGGGCAGCCGTGGCCGATCGCCTCGGCCAGTTCGGCGGCCAGCGCCAGCACGTTGGCCTGCGCCTCGATGATCGCGTCCGCCCCCAGGGTCTGGCTGCCGGTGAAGATATGCAGTCCCCGCCACTCGGCCCCCTCGGCGATCAGACGCTTTGCCAGCGCGGGGACCTTCTCGGCATCGACCCCGAACTGCTTGGCCCCGCCGCCCATCTTCATACCCGATCCGGTCATCACGAAAGACGGATTCACCCGGATCGCGATGCGCGGCGCGATGCCGAGCCCCTGACCGATGGCAAGCGCGCGCAGCCCCTCCCCTTCGCTCTCGCAATTGAGGGTGACGCCTGCGGCAATGGCAGCCTCCAGCTCGTCATCGCGCTTGCCCGGCCCCGCAAAGCTGATGCGGCGCGGGTCAATCCCCGCCGCGACGCAGAGCTGCAATTCGCCCGCAGAGGCAATGTCGAACCCGTCTACCAGCGGCGCCATGTGGGCGATGACAGCGGGGTGCGGATTGGCCTTGACCGCAAAGTTCACGCCCACCCGCGCCGGAAGCGCCGCGCGCAATTCCGCCATCCGGGCATCGAGCATCGCTTTCGAATAGACGAATAGCGGGGTGCGCCCCGCTTCGGCCACCAACTCGCTCGCGCGGCGTCCGGCGATGGCAAGTTCGCCATCGATGGCTTCGAAGCCGGGAGGGATCGGGCCGACGGGCTTCATGCGCCAAATTCCTTGTTGAGTTCGCTCTGGAGCGCGGTGCGATCGATCTTGCCATTGGGGTTGAGGGGCATCGCCCCACGCCAGTGGATCATCTGCGGCTGCATGAAATTGGGCAGGTCGCGCTGGAGCCGCTTGGCCAGCTCATCGCCGTGGCTCTCGTCTCCGCGCACCACCAGATGCACCGCCTGCCCCAATCGCGCGTGAGGCACACCCAGCGCCACCGCCTCGGCGGCAAGGCCCGTGGCCAGCGCGGCCTCCTCGATCTCCTGCGGGGAGATGCGGTTGCCCGCGCTCTTGATCATCGCATCGCGCCGCCCCGCGAAATAGAGCAGGCCGTCCGTATCGCGCCTGACCCGGTCGCCCGACCACACCGCCATCCCGCCATAATGCGAAGCCGCAGGCGCGGGCTTGAAGCGTTCCGCGGTGCGCTCCGGGTCCTGCCAGTATCCCTGCGCGACCAGCGGGCCGCAATGGACCAGCTCGCCCTCCTCGCCATCGGCGGCAACCTCGCCCGCATCGTTCACAACGAGAATCTCCGCAAAGGGGATCGCTGTGCCCATCGAGGTGGGGTGCGTATCGACCAGCGAGGGATCGAGATAGGTCGAACGGAACGCCTCGGTCAGACCATACATCGGGAACAGCCGCGCCTGCGGGAACATGCCCCGAAGGCTGCGAACCAGATCCACTGTCAGCGCGCCGCCGCTATTGGTCAGCCGCCGCAAGGGCGCGCGCGCGTCCTCGGGCCATTCCGCCTCGACCAATTGCACCCACAGTGGCGGCACGGCGGCGAGTGTTGTCACCCCGTGCTTCGCGCAGGCCTTGGCGACATCCTTGGGGAACAGAAAATCGAGCGGCACCACGCTCCCGCCCGCGTACCACGTGCTCAGCAGCTGGTTCTGCCCGTAATCGAAGGACAACGGCAGCACGGCCAGCGTCACATCATCGCGCTCCAGCCCGAGGTAATCCGCCACGCTCACCGCGCCCAGCCACATGTTGGCATGGCTGAGCATCACGCCCTTGGGACGCCCCGTGGAGCCGGACGTGTAAAGGATCGCCGCAAGTTCGTCCGGATCAGCCTGCGATGGCTCCAGCGCCAGCCCCGCGTCGTCCGCTGCCGCCAGCGCCTCGGCCTCGCCCAGGGCAGCACAGCCCGCGGGCAGATCGCCCGGCTCCAGCGAGGCGAGGCGCGATCCCGTGCCGATCAGCAGCCGCGTGGCGCTGTCGGCAAGGATGTGCGCGACCTGCGCGCGTTTCAGCAGCGGGTTGACCGGCACATGCACCAGCCCGGCCCGCGCGGCGGCGAGCGGCAGCAGGCAGGTCAGCTCGCCCTTGGCCGCCCAGCTGGCGATGCGCGCGCCCTTGGCAGGCACCATCTGCGCCAGCCAAGCGGCAAGCCGCGCGACACGCTGTCTTAACTGATTGTGGTTAAGGGTCCCGTCCCGAAGCACCAGCGCCGGGTCCTCGCCCCGCCCCGCCGCCACCGCCCGTTCGGCGATGTGGTCGAGCGGAAAGGCAGGGGGATCGGCGCGCGGGTGCATGGTTGGGAGCATTCTATCCTGTGATCGAAGCGCGGTATCACGATAGCGTTAACGTCTTGCAAGCCCTGTGTGGTGCGCAGGCCGCTGCGCCCTTCGACCGCGCGGAGTGGTTTGCGCTGCTGGCAGAGACCGGGCTTGTCCCGCTGGTCGCCATCGCGAGTGACGCGGGCGAGACCGCCGCCCTCGCCCTGACCGAGGCGAACGGGCACATCACGCCCCTGCGCAACTGGTACAGCTTCACCTGGCGCGAGCTGGCGCCTGCCGGCCCCGCCGGTGACCGGCTGCTGGAAGCCATCGCCCGACAGTTGAAGAGGCGCGGGCACCGCGTCACGCTGGAACCCGTGCCGGGGGAGGATGGCTCGGCAGACCGCCTCGCCCGCGCCTTTCGCGCTGCCGGGTGGCAGGTCGCGGTGGAGCCTTGCGACATCAACCACGTGCTCAACGTCAGGGGGCGCAGCTTTGCCGAATACTGGGAAAGCCGCCCCGGCCCCCTGCGGACCACGCTGAAGCGCAAGGCCAAGAAGGTCGAGGTGGAAGTGCTCACCCGCTTCGATGCGGGCGTCTGGGCCGATTACGAGACGATCTACGCCGCCAGCTGGAAGCCCGCAGAGGATCAGCCCGCGATGCTGCGCGCCTTCGCCGAGGCCGAGGGCGCGGCGGGGCGTCTGCGCCTCGGCATCGCCCGCGCCGAAGGGTTGGCGGTCGCCGCGCAGGCATGGACGGTGGAGAACGGCACGGCCTACATCCACAAGCTCGCCTATCTGGAAAGCCACAAGGCGCTGTCTGCGGGGACCACGCTGACCGCCGAACTGTTCCGCCATGTGATCGATGTGGACGGCGTGGCGCTGGTCGATTTCGGCACTGGCGACCAGAGCTACAAGGCTGACTGGATGGACGGGGTGCGCAAGCGGTTCCGCATCGATTGCCTCGATGCCGCCTCGCCCCGCGCGTGGTTGCCGCTTGCCAAGCGGATTTTGCGGCCCTGGCGCTGACCGGCCGCGCCCGGGCATGAGGGCTGCAAAACTTGCACCTCGCCCCGCGCATGGCTAAGCCCCGCCGCCACGGCACGACAACAGGGACTTTTGCACAGCCGATGACCATTTCGCACGACCTGGACGAAGCTGGCCTTGACCGCGAACTCAAGGGCTTGATCGCCGATGTGCTGGGCCTCGATCCGGCGCAGGCGGAGGCTTTCGGGCCGGAGTCGGGCCTGTTCGGTCACCTGCCCGAACTGGATTCGATGGCAGTCGCCGGGCTGCTGACCGAGATGGAAGACCGGCTGGGCATCGTTATCGAGGATGACGATGTCGATGGCGAGATGCTTGAAACCTATGGCGGGCTGCTGGCCTTCGCCAAGGCCAAGCTAGACCCCCGCTAGCCCCCTTCCAGACCCCTCCAGACCCGGCCCAGACCCCCCTCAGGGTATCCTCCAGAGTGATTTTCACGTGGAACACACCGGCCCGTGACGGGAAGGACGGCAGCGAGGAAATGCTGCTCGCCTTTGATCGCGGGCGGCCGGTCAGGGTGCTCGTGTGCCCGGCATGGTTCGACGAAGCAAACAAGCTGCGACGCTTCACCGTAGAGGTGATGCGGCGGCTGGACAGCGCCGGGATCGACAGCCTTTTGCCAGATCTACCCGGCTGCAACGAGAGCATGGTTCCGCTTGCGGAACAGACGCTTGAGGGGTGGCGTTCAACCATGGCCGCAGCTGCGGGAGCCTTGCGCGCGACCCATGTTCTCGCCATCCGCGCCGGAGCTCTGGTTGCGCCCGAGGGGCTGCCCGGCTGGCACTATGCCGCCCAAAGCGGGCCGAAACTCCTGCGCGGCATGATCCGCGCCCGCACCATCGCCGCGCGCGAGGCTGGAATTTTCGAGACTTCCGAGGACCTTATGGCGCAGGGCCGGGCCGCCGGCCTTGTCCTTGGCGGCTGGTCCATCGGCGGTGCCATGTTCGCCGCGCTGGAAAGCGCCGAGCCCGCCCTCGGCCCCGGCCAGTCCGACATCGCCCAGAGCACGGTGGGCGGCCCCGGCCCGTGGCTGCGTGCCGAACCAGGCGAGGATGCAGGTCAGGCCGGACGGCTCGCCGCGCTGATCGACGAAAGTGTCGGGAATCCAGCACCGTGACCCGTCTTTCGCACACCTTCGGCTGCGGCAGCCTGTTGCTGGCAGGCACGCTCGATACCGCGCCCGGTACCACGGGATTGCTGATCGTCAGCGGCGGGAACGAGATCCGCGCCGGTGCCTTCGGCGGTCAGGCCGACATGGCCGCGCGGATCGCCGCCGCGGGGTTTCCGGTGTTCCGCTTCGACCGTCGCGGCGTCGGTGACAGCGAAGGCGAGAACCGCGGGTTTCGTCATTCAGCCAAGGACTTGAGCGCCGCGATTGAGGCCTTCCGTGCGATGGTTCCGCAGCTGTCGCGGGTGGTCGCTTTCGGCAATTGCGATGCGGCCTCGGCCCTGATGTTGGCGAAGGGTGCAGGGGTCGATGCGCTGGTGCTGTCCAACCCGTGGACCATCGAACAGGGCGAAGGCGGGCCAGACCATAGCGGCGCGCACAGTACCCCTCCCCCCGCCGCGATCCGTTCCCGCTATCTCGAGAAGCTGACGAATCCGCGCGAAATCATGCGATTGATTGGCGGAGGTGTCGATCTGCGCAAACTCGGTCGCGGGGTGATCCATGCGCTGAAGCCGCCCCCGCCGCCCTCCAGCCTCGCGCAGGACATGGCCGCGGGTCTGGCGGAATTCGGCGGGAAGGTCGCGATCCTCCTCGCCACAGCAGATCGCACCGCGCAGGTCTTTGAAGCGGCATGGGACAGGAACGATCCCCGCATCCGCCGCTGCGAGGGCGCGGGCCACGCCTATGTCGAGCCCGAACACCGCACCTGGCTGGAAGCGCAACTGCTTGAAATGCTGCGCACTTAACGCTCGAAAAGGCTTACCAGCTCGACATGGGTCGACCAGCGGAACTGGCCCACGGGGCGGAGTTGGGTCAGCCGGAAACCGGCCTCCCGCAGGGCCGCAGCATCACGCGCCCAGCTGGCGGGATTGCAGCTGACATAGACCACGCGAGAGAGCTTGCTCGCCGCGATTTCAGCGACCTGCGCCCGCGCTCCGGCCCGCGGCGGATCGAGCAGCACCGCATCGAAGCGGTTGAGCTCGGCCGGTTGCAAGGGCGAGCGGAACAGATCGCGGTGCAGCGCCAGCACCTGCCCGCCGCTTCGCGCTCCGGCAGCCTTGCAAGCGAGGTGCGCGGCCTGATCGGCCTCGACCGCAAGCACCTTGCGCCCGACCGTCTCCCCCACGCGCAGCCCGAAAGCGAAGGTGCCAAGCCCGGCGAAGAGATCCGCCACCATCCGCGATCCCTCCAGCCAGGCGGCGGCATCGGCGAGCATCCGGCTTTCCGCATCCTGCGTCGCCTGAAGGAAGGCACCGGGCGGCAGGCCGACTGGCACGCCCGCTAGCGTCACGGTCACGGGCACCGGCTCCCACACCGTTTCCGGGCCGTAGCCCTGATCGAAGGAAAGGCGCGCAAGCCCTTGTTCCCGGGCGAAATCCAGTGCCGCCTCGGTCGGCCCAAGCCCCTCCATCGGGAAGTGCGAAAGGCTGGCCTCCACACCCTGATCGGCCAGCGTCAGATCAATGCCGACCATTGCCTTGGGTCCATGGGCGGCCACAAACGCCCGCAGCGGCGCGATCAGCGTGGTCAGCGCGGGATGCAGCACCGGACACTCGGCCAGATCGACTACGCGGTGCGATCCGCCCTCGCGATAGCCCAGCACTGCACCCTTGGCAGTCCGCAGCCCGTGCAACCCCGCGCGGCGGCGGCTGTGGGGGGGCGAGAGGTGGACGGGGAGCAGTTCGGCAGGCTCCAGCCCTTGCCCGCTCGCGGCGTTCACAACCCGGTCGCGGACAAAATCAGAAACTGCATTATCGTCAGCATTTTGCAGCTGGCACCCGCCACAATTGGTGAAGTGCCGACAGGGTGCCGCCTGATGGTTCGGCCCGGGCGTGACGTTGCCCGCCTCGTCCACCCTGTCCCCCGGCACGGCGCGCGCGACATGGCGGCCCGAGGGGGTTACGCCGTCACCCTTGGCGGCAATGCGGATAATCTGTTCGGAAAGGCTCACACACAGGCCGCTAGCGCCGCAGACACTGCTTGCGCAAGGGCCGATGGCGTGAAAGCCGGGCCAGCCCGCCGCGCCGCCTCTGCGTGGAGCCACACGGCCTCGCAGGCAGCGGTGAAGGGATCGCGGCCTGTCGCCATCCGGCTCGCGGCAATTCCGGCCAGCACATCGCCCGTTCCGGCGACCGACAGCCAGGACGGCGCGGGCGGTGCCAGCGCGAGCCTGCCATCAGGCGCGGCAATGCAGGTATCCGGCCCCTTGGCGAGGACCACCATGCCACTGACCTTCGCCAGTGCCAGTGTGCGGGCGCGGCGCCCTTCAGCAATGATGCCGAAACTGCGGCACAGGGCCTCCAGCTCGCCATCGTGCGGCGTCGCCAGCACAGGCCGGCCCTCGGGCAGCATCCCGGGCGCGAGCAGCATCAGCGCGTCAGCGTCGATCACCACTGCGCGGGATTGGGCGAGCGCCTCGGTCAGCGTCATTTGCGCGCCCTCCCCGCGTCCGAGGCCGGGACCGACCAGCACCGCGGCGAGGCGGGTGTCGGCCAGAGCCTCGGGCAGCGGCGCCGTGTCGGTCACCACGTCGGGGGGCGTGCGCGGGTCGGCGGTGGGCACGAGGAGCTTCACATAGCCCGCCCCCGCATGCTGGGCTGCGGCGGCCGCCAGCAGGCTCGCCCCCGGCATGGCGCCGCCGACGATACCGAGCAGCCCGCGCCGATACTTGTGGCTGTCCGCAGCAGGCGCGGGGATGCGGGGGCGCGCGATGAGCTGTGCCGCCCTCTCGACCGGGCCAATCCCGATCGGCACGAGCCGCATCTGCCCCATCAAGGCGCGGCCCGGCAGGCTCCAATGGGCATATTTCCATGCCCCCAGCGCCAGCGTCAGATCAAAGGCGGGCAGGCGCTCGTTCAGCACCACGCTACTGTCTGTCGCGATTCCGGAGGGCAGATCCACCGCCACGGACAAGCGGTGCCGCGCCGCCAGATCGCGCAGCAGCAGCGCGTGTTCGGGGATCAGCGGTCGGGCAAGACCAGAGCCGAACAGGCAATCGACGAAGACCTCCCCGCTCGCCCCGGCCGCTGTGCCGACAGGGCCATTCCACCGTGCGCGGGCATCCTTCGCCGCCTCGGTCTTCGGGGCGAGCGGGGCGATGACCGTCACCGCGTTGCCTGCCTCGCGCAAGGCACGGGCGATGACATAGCCATCCCCGCCATTATTGCCGGGGCCGCACAGGACGGTGACCGCCCGTCCCGCCGCGACGCGGCGAATCCACTCAGCCGCGCCGCCCGCGGCAATTTCCATCAGCGCGCCAACCGTGGTCCCCATGTCGAACAGCGCCTGCTCGGCAGCGCGCATCTGTCCGGCGGTGAGGACCTGAGCGAGGGTCACGGTGCGGGCGGGGCGGGCGGTTCGCGCGAGATGCGGTAGCGGTCCGGACCGATAGCGAACTGCACCGCGCCCGCGCCCTGTCCCTCCTCGATTACCAGCGGTTCGGCCCCGTCAAGCGGGGTGACCGCGCCGGAGGCCGGATCGATGCTGACGCGCCGGAAGCCGCCATCGGGGTGATGCAGAACCACCTCGGTCGAACCCGCCACACGCTCAAGCGTGCAGACCTCGGCAAAATCGGCATCGCCGCCGATGGCGCAGGCGATGGTATCGCCCGCAGGCGCGGGGCTTCCCGCGCCGCATCCCGCCAGCGCAGCAATCGCAGCGAGCGCGCTAGATGTCCGCAAAGACATGGGTTTCAGACTTCGCTCCCGGATGCGTGAGCGCGCCGTAACGCGCCTTGCCGACAACCTGTTGATAGCGCCACAACGCACCCGACTGGTAGTCGTTTGTGCGCGGCTGCCATTGCGCGCGTCGCTCTGCGAGCACATCCTCGGGCACTTCGAGGTCGATTGTACCCGCGACGGCATCGATGGAAATGATGTCGCCATCCTCGACCAGCGCGATCGGGCCGCAGTCTGCCGCTTCCGGGCCGACATGGCCGATGCAAAAGCCGCGCGTCGCGCCCGAAAAGCGCCCGTCGGTGATCAGCGCGACCTTCTCGCCCATGCCCTGCCCGTAGAGCGCGGCGGTGGTGGAGAGCATCTCGCGCATGCCGGGGCCGCCCTTGGGGCCTTCGTAGCGGATCACGATCACGCAGCCCTCGGCGATGTCACGGCTTTCGACCGCGGCGAAGGCGTCCTCCTCGCAGTCGAACACCCGCGCGGGGCCGGAGAACTGGAGCCGTGCCATCCCGGCGACCTTCACGATCGCACCATCGGGGGCGAGGCTGCCTTTGAGGCCCACGACGCCGCCGGTCGGCGTGATCGGGGTCTTCACATCATAGAACACCTTCTGATCAGGGTTCCAGGTGATCTCTTCGAGGTTTTCGCCGATGGTCTTGCCGGTGACGGTGATCGGGTTGGGGTCGATGAACCCGCCGTCGAGCAGCGTCTTCATCGCCATATAGACACCGCCCGCTTCATGCATGTCCTTGGCGACATACTTGCCGCCGGGCTTGAGGTCCGCGATGTAAGGCGTTGATTTGAAGATTTCGGCGACATCGAACAGGTCGAAGTCGATCCCCGCTTCGCTCGCCATGGCAGGCAGGTGCAGCGCCGCATTGGTCGATCCGCCGGTGGCCGCAACCACGCGCGCGGCGTTCTCGAAAGCGGCGCGGGTGCAGATGTCGCGCGGGCGCAGGTTGCGGGCGACGAGCTCCATCACCTGCTTGCCTGCCGCCACGGCGATATCATCGCGCGAGCGATAGGGCGCTGGGGCCATGTTGCTGTTGGGCAGGCTGAGGCCGATCGCCTCGCCCACGCAGGCCATGGTGTTGGCAGTGAACTGGCCGCCGCAGGCGCCGTGGCCCGGACAGGCGACCTTTTCGAGCGCAATCAGCTCGGTCAGCGGGCAATTGCCGGCGGCGAACTGGCCCACGGCCTCGAACACGTCGACCACGGTCACGTCGTTCCCCCGGTGGGTGCCGGGAAGGATCGAGCCGCCATAGACGAAGATGCTCGGCACGTTCAGCCGCAGCATCGCCATCATCATCCCGGGCAGGCTCTTGTCGCAGCCCGCAAAGCCGACAAGTGCGTCATAACAATGGCCTCGGACCGATACTTCAACCGAATCCGCAATGATCTCGCGGCTGATCAGCGAGCTCTTCATCCCCTGATGGCCCATCGCGATGCCGTCAGTCACGGTGATGGTGTTGAACCGGCGCGGGGTGCCGCCGCCCGCGATCACGCCCTCGCGGCAGATATCGGCCTGCGCGTTCAGGGTGGTGTTGCACGGGGCCGAATCATTGCCCGCGCTGACCACACCCACGAAGGGCGCGGCGATCTCTTCCTCGGTCATGCCCATCGCGTAGTAGTAGGAGCGATGCGGCGCGCGCTCCGGGCCGACCGAAACGTGGCGGCTGGGGAGCTTCGATTTGTCAAACTTGGACGACATAAGATTTCCTGAAGGAGCGGGTTTGTGAAACGCCCCCTGCCTTCAGGCAAGCGCCGACGCAACCCTTTGCGCAATATCTGCCAATATTGCGGCCCAGCGGCAGTTATCGGCGGGGGTGGCCACAAGGTCCTGCCGCAGCTCGATGCCGAGATAGGCGCGACCCGCAGCCTCGGCATGGCGGTTCATGGTGTAATTGAGATCGCGCCCCGAATAGGGGAGATTGTCGCCCACCATCAGCCCCTCGGCCTCCAGTAGCGGGATCGCGATGCGGGCGGCGCGATCGTCCTGATTGTAGAGCACCCCCACCTCCCACGGCCTTGCGGCATCCGAGGTTTCAAGGCGCGGGGTGAAGCTGTGAAGCGAGAGAATCAGCGCCGGTGGGGCCGCTTCCAGCCATTTGGAAAGCGCAGTGTGATAGGGGCGGTGGAAGCGGGCGAGCCGCGCCTCACGGTCCGCGCCGAAATTGCCGGGGATGGGGTGCCCGTCGCTCTCGGGCGGAACGAGGCCGGGGGCGGTTTCTTCGCGGTTGAGGTCGCACACGAGGCGGCTGACGGCGGCGATGTGGGCGGGGATGGCGTGATCCTTCGCCAGCAATTCGGCGATCGCCTCGGTGCCGACGTCGAGGGCGATGTGCTCGTGGAGCAGATACTCGGGGATGCCGAGATCGATGTCAGCGGGTACGGCGTTGGAGGCGTGATCGGCGACCAGCACGATCCCGCCGGGGGTGGGCGTGCCGATCTGGCGGAAGACTTCGTTCACCGCAGCCGCCCCGCCATGGTCCACCACGCGGACGGCATGGTAGCCGCCGCCGCATCGCGGGCCTCGGGCGTATCGTAGAGCGCAAAGCAGGTCGCGCCGGAGCCGGACATGCGGGCGAGCCACGGGTTGGTGGCTTGCAGCGCCGCGAGCACCTCGGCGATCACCGGGCAGAGCGAAATGGCGGGGGCTTCGAGATCGTTGCGCCCTTCCCTAGCAATCTTCGAGGCTGGGCCTTCGGGGAGCGCACCGCGATCCTCGCCATCCCACGCCTTGAACACGGGGCCGGTCGAGAGCGGCACGCGCGGGTTGACCAGCAGGACGGGGGTTCCGGCGAGGTCGTCCTCGACGCTCTCCTGCTCGGTGCCGGTGCCGGTGCCGATATGGGTGCGGCTGAGCACGCAGGCAGGCACATCCGCGCCGAGCTTGGCCGCGCGCGCCTGCCAGTCGTCCGGCAGGCCGTGCAAGGCCTCGACCATCCGGAACACCGCCCCCGCATCCGCCGACCCGCCGCCGAGACCAGCCGCGACGGGCAGGTTCTTCTCCAGCGTCACCGCAAGGCCCTGCGTGCGCGGGAGGGCGTTCAGCGCGCGGGCGACGAGGTTATCGAAAGGATTGTCCAGCCCGCCCGCAAACTCGCCCAGCGTGGTGACGCTGTCCTGCGTGGCCGGCTTTGCCGTCAGTACATCGCCCGCATCGACAAAGGCGAACAGGGTTTCAAGCTCGTGATACCCGTCCTCCCGCCGCCTGCGAACATGCAGCGCGAGGTTGATCTTGGCGTAGGCGGTTTCGGTCAACACAACGAGATAGGCATGGCTGGGTCAGTCATCCTGAGCTTTTATCCATGGAAGCC
Organism: Sphingomonadales bacterium; assembly: GCA_019750455.1. Taxonomy (GTDB): domain Bacteria; phylum Pseudomonadota; class Alphaproteobacteria; order Sphingomonadales; family Sphingomonadaceae; genus Erythrobacter. The sequence continues at coordinate 29,232 of JAIEOM010000007.1, forward strand.
CCCGCCCTTTTCGCTCCGCCGTCCAACCCGGAGGAAGATCGGCAAGCTCGTGCAGATCCGGATGAGCAGACAACACCGATGACATGGACACGAGAAGTGCCTCATCCATGTCCAATGGCTTTCCGTCGAGAAAGGCCCACGAGTGGTCTTCTTCGTAGTGGGAAACCAGAAGCACTTCGGCCCCGGCAAGAATTGACTTGCAGGTGAAGCAGGCCGTGTCCGGAGATTGGTCGAATTCCCAGCCCATTGACCCTCACATATTCGGATAGTTCGGCCCGCCGCCACCCTCAGGCGTCACCCAGTTGATGTTCTGGTTGGGGTCCTTGATGTCGCAGGTCTTGCAGTGGACGCAGTTCTGCGAGTTGATCTGGAATTTCGGCTCGCCGGTCTTCTCGTCCACCAGCCATTCGTAGACCCCCGCCGGGCAGTAGCGCGCCGAGGGGCCACCGTAGACGCCGAGCTCGCTCACCTTCTGGAGTTCCATGTCCTTCACCTGCAGGTGGCAGGGCTGATCCTCGGCGTGGTTGGTGTAGCTGTAGGCGACGTTGGTGAGGCGGTCGAAGGTGATCACGCCATCGGGCTTGGGGTAGTCGATCTTCGGGTAAAGATCGGCGCGGCCCGTCGCTTCGTAGTCGCGGTGGTGCTTCATGCTGATCGGCAGGCCGATCTTCAGCGTGCGCATCCACATGTCGATCCCGGCGAGCGCGGTGCCGATATCGCCGCCGTATTTGGCGACCGCCGGCTGGGCGTTCTGCACGAGCTTCAACTCGTCCGCGATCCAGCTGGAGCGCACGGCGGTGTCGTAGTCCATCAGCTCGGTCTTTTCATGACCCGCTGCGATCGCCGCCGCGATGCTTTCGGCGGCCAGCATCCCGCTCTTCATCGCGGTGTGGCTGCCCTTGATGCGCGGCACGTTCACAAAGCCCGCCGCGCAGCCGATCAGCGCCCCGCCGGGGAAGGCAAGCTTGGGAACGGACTGCCAGCCGCCTTCATTGATGGCGCGAGCGCCGTAGCTCACCCGCTTGCCGCCTTCGAGATACTCGCGGATCGCAGGGTGGTTCTTCCAGCGCTGGAATTCCTGATAGGGCGAGACCCAGGGGTTCTTGTAATCGAGCGCGGTGACGAAGCCGAGCGCCACCTGACCGTTCGCCTGATGGTAGAGGAAGCCCCCGCCCCAGCTGTCGCTCTCGGTCAGCGGCCAGCCCTGCGTGTGGATCACGCGGCCCGGCTTGTGCTTCTTGGGATCGATGTCCCACAGCTCCTTGATGCCCAGGCCATAGACCTGCGGCTGGCAGTTTGCCTCAAGGTCGAACATGGCCTTCATACGCTTGGTCAGGTTGCCGCGCGCACCTTCGGCGAACAGGGTGTACTTGGCGTGGATCTCCATGCCGGGCGTGTAATCACCCTTGTGGCTGCCATCGGCGGCAACGCCCATGTCCTGCGTGATCACGCCGGCGACGCGGCCTTCATCGTCGATCATCACATCGGCGGCGGGGAAGCCGGGGAAAACCATCACGCCCAGCGCTTCGGCCTGTTCGGCGAGCCAGCGGGTGAGGTTGCCGAGGCTGCCGGTGTAGCAGCCGTGATTGCTCATCAGCGGCGGCATGATCGCGTGCGGCATCGAGGTCTTGCCGGTCTTCGAGAGCACCCAGTGCCAGTTATCGGTCACCGGGGTCTGCGCCATCGGACACCCCTGCTCGCGCCATTCGGGGAGCAGTTCGTCGAGCGCCTTGGGATCAACCACCGCGCCCGACAGGATGTGCGCGCCGATCTCCGAGCCCTTTTCCAGCACGATCACTTCCAGATCGGCGTTGATCTGCTTCAGCTTGATCGCCGCGGAAAGCCCCGCCGGGCCGCCGCCCACGATCACCACGTCGCAGGGCATTGATTCACGTTCGCTCATCGAGGCTTTCCTGATCCTTGTTGGTTTTGCCGCGCGCTCCGCACAGCCTGACGATATGCCTTGCCTGTCCACTTGCTAAGCGCTCGGCAGACAGTCAAGACCCGCATTGGATAGCATGACCCCCTGATGAGCCGGCACGACCCTTCCCTTGCGCACGAATTCGAGGCGGCGCTGGCCTGGTGGCACATGGCCGGGGTGGACTGTGACTTCAACGATGACGCTACGGCGTGGTTGGCAGACCGGCCCGCAGCCGCCGCGCAGGATGATGCCGCAAAGGCCGGCATGCCCTCCGCGCGCAAGGCTCAGGCTGCCGGACCGGCGGGCGCACCGCCGGCGGGCCGCAGCGCACCCGTGCCAGCCGACAGCACCCTCACCGCCACACCGCGCCGGGATTGGCTGGGCGATTCGCCGCCGGCCGATCTTGCCGCTTTCCACAGCTGGTGGATGGAAACCCCCGATCTTGCCCCGTCGCGCAGCTTTGCCCGCATTCCTCCGCGAGGCAGCCGGGGCGCGGCGCTGATGGTGCTTGTCCCCCAGCCCGAGGCTGCCGACACCGATCGCCTGCTGTCCGGCCCGCAAGGCCGCCTGCTGGCTGCGATCCTCGCCGCGATGGGCCTGGATGACAGCGCGGTCTACATTGCCGCCGCCCTGCCCTCGCACACGCTGATGGCTGATCTGCCGGCCCTTGCCGCAGGTGGCATGGACGCAGTGACCTTGCACCACATCGGGCTGGTCGCGCCGGCACGGGTGCTTGCCTTCGGCACCGGCCTTGCCCCCATGCTCGGCGCGGTCGGCGATCATCCTTTACGGGAAATCAACCATGCCGGGCGCAAGATACCCGCAACCCTGAGCGAAACGCTCGATGCCCTTATGGAAATGCCCCGGCTGAAAGCCCGGTTCTGGCGGAGATGGATGGAATGGTCGGCCACAAACTGAAGCGTCCGGGCGCGGCGCTGGCGGCACTGGTGGTGGCCTGTATCGGCCTGCCCGCCCCTGCTTCGGCGCAGGCGGGTGACCTCGTGGCCCGCTGGAACGGCGCCAGCCCGGCAGAGCGCGCGCTGCCAGCCGTGCTTTCCGCCGATGACCGCAATACCTATCGCCAGCTCTTCGCCGCGATCGATGCGCAGCAGTGGGGCGTTGTCGAAGGCCTGATCGCCCAGCGTCCCGATGGCCTGCTGACCCAGGCCGCCCTTGCCGAATATTACACCCACGCCAACAGCCCCAAGGTCTCCGCCGAGCAGATCGCCGCATGGTTCGCCGCCGGGACCGATCTGCCCCAGGCCGAACAGCTCGCCAAGATGGGCGCCATGCGCGGGCTGACCGTCCTGCCCGCCCTGCCGACCGGGCAGGGTTTCCAGCGCCAGCCCTATGCCCCCAAGCGCATCCAGCCGCGCCCGGTGAATGATGGCACCATGCCCGCCGCCACCGCGAGCGCCATTCAGGCCGCGATCAAGGCCGACAATCCCGGCGAAGCGCAGCGCCTTCTGGCCGAAATCGATCCGATGCTGTCCAGCGATGCCCGTGCCGAATGGCGCCAGCGCGTGGCGTGGAGCCACTATATCGAGAACAATGACAACGCCGCGCTGGAACTGGCGCGCACGGTTGGCGAAGGCTCGGGCGAATGGGTGGCCGAAGGCGCATGGGTCGAAGGGCTGGCCGCGTGGCGGATGGGCTATTGCTCGCTGGCGGGCGAGGCCTTTGCCCGCGTTGCGGACCGCGCCTCGAATGTCGAGCTTGCCGCTGCCGGGCACTACTGGGCCAGCCGCGCAGCGGTGCGCTGCCGCGAACCGGGTCAGGCACAGCAGCACCTTTCTGCCGCCGCGCGGCTAGACGAGACGCTTTACGGCATGCTCGCCGCCGACCAGCTCGGGGTGGAACTGCCGCAGCACGCCCCGCCCGCTCCGATGAGCCGCGATGACTGGGGCCAGCTGCAACAGCGCCCCAATGTGCGCGTTGCCGCCGCGCTGATCGAGATCGGCCGCCCGTCGCTCGCTGACGAGGTACTACGGCACGAAGCGAAGATCGGCCCGGCCTATCAATACGGCGCGCTCGCCCGGCTGGCGCGCGAACTGGGCCTGCCTTCCACGCAATTGTTCATGGCGCACAACGCGCCTTACGGCACGAGCAGCGATCCCTCGCTGCGCTTCCCGGTCGCCTATTGGCAGCCGGTTGGCGGGTGGCAGGTCGACCCTGCGCTGGCCTTTGCCCACGCGCTTCAGGAATCGAACTTCCGCGCCGCCGCCGTCAGCCCGGCCAATGCGCGCGGGCTGATGCAGATCATGCCCGCTGCGGCACGCGATCATACCGCCCGGCTCGGCCTCGGGGCGACTTACGAGGATCTCAACGATCCGCAGGTCAACCTCGCCTATGGCCAGCGCCATCTGGAAATGCTGCGCGATCATCCTGCCACGGGCGGCGCGCTGCCCAAGATCATGGCCGCCTACAACGCCGGCCTGACCCCGATCGGGCGCTGGAACTCCGAGATCAACGATCAGGGAGATCCGCTGCTGTGGATGGAGTCCATCCCCTATTGGGAAACGCGCGGCTATGTGGCGATCGTGATGCGCAATTACTGGATGTACGAGCGTGCCGCCGGGGTGCAATCGCCCAGCCGCCGCGCGCTGGCGCAAGGGCGCTGGCCGGAGTTTCCCCGCGCTGCTACGACCCGTTCGGCACGATTGGAGCCGTAACGGGGGAGTGACGCAGCGTGGCGATTGACGAGAGCCGGGTCTTCAAGCCGATCAACATTGCCGTGCTGACTGTCTCCGACACCCGCACGCCGGAAACGGACACTTCGGGCGATATTCTCGCCGCCCGCGTGACCGGGGCCGGGCACAATCTGGCGGCGCGGATGATCGTAAGGGATGATGCCGCGCTTCTCGCCGCGCAGTTCGAAGCGTGGATTGATGATCCGGCGGTCGATGCAGTGGTCTCAACCGGCGGCACCGGCCTTACAGGCCGCGATGTGACACCCGAGGCGCTGGCGCGGATCGAGGGTGGGCGCGAAATCCCCGGCTTCGGCGAGCTGTTCCGCTGGCTCAGCTTCAAGACCATCGGGACAAGCACGGTGCAAAGCCGCGCGATGGCCATGGTGGCGCGGGGGACGTATATCTTCGCCCTCCCGGGATCGAACGGCGCGGTGAAGGATGGCTGGGACGGGATCCTCGCCGAGCAGCTCGACAGCCGCAATCGCCCCTGCAACTTCGTGGAGCTGATGCCGCGGCTCAAGGAAGTATAAGCCCGTCAGCTGCACCCCGAGCGGTCCAGACCCGGGTTAGACCCCGCCTAGCCCCCCTCCAGACCCCTGCTTGCCCCCGACTCGCCCCCCACTTGCCGCGGCATTTTGCCTTGGCAAAGGCCGTTTTGTTCCGTAAATGTTCCACGTGAAACATTTGCCGGTCAAAGGTCGCGGAGCGCAATCCGGATTGGTCCCCACCCGCTTCGGGCTCGCCGAACGGGAGGTCGATGGCGACTGGCGCGATCATGTGCAGACGCTGGATGGTCCTCCGGTCAAACTGCGCACCACGGTGACCGAGGAACGACCGAAGTCGATCCTGACCTTCAACCAGTCCCCCGATGTGCCCTTCGACCGCTCGATCAACGCCTATCGCGGGTGCGAACACGGCTGCATCTATTGCTTTGCGCGGCCAACCCACGCCTACCACGATCTCTCCCCCGGCCTCGATTTCGAGACGAAGCTTTTCGCCAAGCCCGAGGCGGCATCGCTGCTGCGCAAGACACTGGCGAAAAAGGGCTATTCTCCGAAGCCGATCGCGATGGGGACCAACACCGATCCCTATCAGCCGATCGAGCGGGATTGGCGGATAACCCGCCAGATCCTCGAAGTGTGCCTCGAGGCCCGCCATCCGGTGACGATCACCACCAAGTCCGACCGGGTGCTGGCGGATGCCGATCTGCTGGAGGAGATGGCGCGCGAAAAGCTGGTGGCGGTGTCAATCTCGGTGACAAGCCTCGATCCGGTGCTGTCCGCCAAGCTCGAGCCGCGCTGCGCTGCGCCTTCCAAACGGTTGGCGGCACTGGGGAAACTGGTCGAACGCGGCGTTCCGGTGCACTGCTCGCTGTCGCCCGTCATCCCCGCGATCACCGACGAATTCATCGAGAGCATCATCGCCCGCGTGGCGGAACTGGGGGTGCGCAGCGTCAACTGGATTCCCCTGCGCCTGCCCCACGAAGTCGCCCCGCTGTTCCGCGAATGGCTGGCGGTCCATTACCCCGATCGCGCCGGGAAAGTGATGGGGACCGTCCGCGAAATGCGAGGGGGCCGCGACAACGATCCCAACTTCCACAGCCGCTTCAACCCGCAGGGCGTCTGGGCCGATCTGATCCGCGCGCGCTTCAATGTGGCGTGCAAGCGGGCGGGCATAGGGAAGGCGCGGTTCGAACTCGATTGCTCGCGGTTCAGAGCGCCCGAGGTGGGCGGGCAGCTGCGGCTGATCTAGCCGAACCCCGTCCCCGCCTCGCCCGGCGCAAAACGGACCAGACGGCTATCCACCAGCGCCGCCGTGCGGTTGACCACGGCAATCTGGTATTCCGGGTCCTTGATCATCGCGAAGAAGGCCCCCGCATTGGGATATTGCGCGATGAAACCGTCGTGCCAGCGTTCGCCCTCGGGTCCGGTCACGACCGTCTCGAACCGCCCGCGCCACAGGATCTGCCCGCCGAGCTTGCGAAAGATCGGGCCGCTGGTCACCCCGTATTCCTCGTAGGCGCGCCGCCCGCTCCAGCCCTTGCCGGCGTGCTCGTGGCCCTCGGGATACTCCGCGACATCCCTGTAAAGCAGCAGGTTGAGCATGTTGATCGGCGTGTCGCGCGGCAGGTCCTTGAAGGCCTGAAAGTTCGCTGCCGAAGGGTCGATATAGGTCTCGCAGGTCATGGTGTGGGGTCCTCCTCCCGCAAATCGCATTGCATGTAGACGGTATCGAGCAGCCGTCCGAACTTGCGGCCGACATTGCGCATCCGGCCCGCGTGGACAAAGCCGCATTTTCCGTGGAGTGCCACAGAAGCAGGCTCGCCCCCGCCGATCACTGCGATCATCTGTTCGAAACCGCTCGCCCGCGCCGCATCGACCAGCGCGCCGAGCAGGCGTGTGCCGATCCCCGCCCCGCGCGCGTCATCGGCGATGTAGATGCTGTTCTCGCAAGTGTGCGCATAGGCCGCGCGCGGGCGGAACTGCGTGGCATAGGCATAGCCGACCACCGCACCGCCGCGTGTCGCCACGAGGAAGGGCCAGCCTTGTGCACGCACGTCGGCGATCTTCACTGCCCATTCGGCCACACTCGGCCCCGCGCTATCGAAGGAGGCGGTGCCATGGGCCACGTGAAAATCGTAGATGGTACAAACGGCCTGCGCGTCACTTTCACGCGCAGGCCGGATCGCGACTTCAGGCAAGCGTGTAGTCCGCAAAGCGGTCGCGCAGGTCCTTCTTGCTGATCTTGCCGGTGGCGGTGTGCGGGATGTCGTCGACGAATTCGACCGCATCGGGCATCCACCACTTGGCGATCTGCGGGCGCAGGTGATCGAGGATGTCGTCGGCAGTGACCTCGGCTCCGGCCTTCTTGACCACGAAGAGCACGGGCCGCTCGTCCCACTTGGGGTGGAAGATGCCGATGCACGCGGCCTCGGCCACGGCAGGGTGGCCGCAGGCAGCGTTCTCGAGCTCGACCGAGCTGATCCACTCGCCGCCCGACTTGATCACATCCTTGGTGCGGTCGGTGAGTTGCAGCGTGCCGTCGGGGTGTATGATCCCGACATCGCCGGTGTCGAACCAGCCGTCATTGCCAACAGCGTCCTTCTCCGCCTTGAAATACCGCTTGATGATCCACGGCCCGCGGATCTGGAGCGCGCCGCTGGTCTTGCCGTCACGCGGCAGTTCGGTGGACATGTCGGAGAGGTCCACGGTGCGCAGCTGCACGCCGAAGATCGGGCGTCCCTGCATCGCGGTCTTCTCGATCCGTTCTTCGAGGGAGAGCTGGTCCCAGTCCCAGGTCGGCCCGCCGACGGTGCCGATGGGCGAGGTCTCGGTCATCCCCCAAGCATGCTGGACGCGGGTGCCGTTCCGCATCAGCCGCTCGATCATGAACTTGGGCGCCGCCGAGCCGCCGATCGTGGCCGCCTTGAGCGGCGGCAGATCGAGGCCATTGGCATCGCAATACTGGAAGTGCGCCAGCCACACGGTCGGCACCCCCGCGCTGTCGGTCACCCCTTCGCGGATCATCAGATCGTGCAGCACCGCCGGATCGTTGACCGCCGAGAACACGAACTTGATCCCCGCCATCGCGCCCGCATAGGGCAGGCCCCAGCTTGCGGCGTGAAACATCGGCACGACGGGCAGCATCACCGAGGCGCTCGAGAAGTTGAACGCTGCCGATTGCAGCCCCGCCAGCGCGTGCAGCACGGTCGAGCGGTGTTCATATTGCACGCCCTTGGGATTGCCGGTGGTTCCGCTCGTGTAGCAGATCATGCAGGGATCGGTTTCCGGCCCCGTGACCCACTCGAAATCGCCGTCTTCCGCGCCGATCCAGTCCTCGAAAGCGGGGGCGTGTGCGCCGCTATCGTAGCAGATGTAATGCTCGACCGTGGGCCAGCGGCTCTTCATCCGGTCGACGATCGGCTGGAAGGCCGCGTCATAACACAGCACCCGGTCCTCGGCATGGGTGACGATGTATTCGAGCTGGTCGTCAAACAGGCGCGGGTTCACGGTGTGAAGCACCCCGCCCATGCCGGCCACGCCATACCAGCTGACGAGATGGCGCGAATGGTTCATCGCCAGGCTCGCAACCTTGTCACCCGGCTTGATGCCGAGCCGCTGCAATGCCTGCGCCATCTTGAGCGCATCGCGCCGGATGCCCGCCCAATCGGTGCGGGTTTCGCTGCCATCGGCCCAGCGGCTGACGATCTCGCGCCCGCCCGCCTCGCGCGCGGCGTGATCGATCACCGCGGTCACCCGCATCGTCCAGTCCTGCATTGCCCCAAGGCGCGTGGTCGCCATGTCTCGTCTCTCTCCTGGTGGTATGGTTCGCGGCACCATGCGCGGCATGGTGTAACATCGTCTCTCATGCCTCGGCCCTCGCGGCTTGGCAATCGCTTCGGCCAATCGCCGGCACGTCCCGCCGCGCGGCAATGAACAATTCAGGCCTGCCGGGGCTTGCCCCCTACCCGCCGGGAACCGCCGCGCCTGCAAGCGCGGTCGGGGGCTCCTCTCCGGGATCCGGCGGACCAGCGAATTGCAAGGGACTAGGACATGAAAAAGACGACGTTACTGATGGTCGGAGCAGCCGCCGCTGCCTTTGCTGCGCCGGCCCACGCCGATGGCCCCTATTTCGGGATCGAAGGCGGCGTCAGCTTCAGGGACAGGGTGACAGTCGACATCGAAACGCCCACGGTCGAAGGCACCTTTGATCGCGCCGCGACTGCGCGCACCAAGGTGGGCGTCGATGGCGATATCATCCTGGGCTATGACTTCGGCGCGTTCCGGCTCGAGGCCGAGGGCGGGTACAAGAACAACAAGTACCGCAGCCTGACGGTCGATAATCCGGCAATCCTTCCCGCCGGTGTGACCGTGCCGGCCGGCACCGTGGTCGAGAACGAGCGCGATCTCGAAATCTGGAGCGGGATGGTCAATGCGCTGTTCGAGTTCGGGCCCGATGACGGCCTTCGCATCTATGGCGGCGGCGGCGCGGGTATCGCCCGGCTTGAACTGCCGGTGACAGTTGCGGGCGTCGGCACGGTGATCGACGACAAGAAGACCGATTTTGCCTGGCAGCTGATCGGCGGCCTGCGCTTCCCCGTCACCGAAACCATCGATCTGGGGCTGAAGTACCGCTATTTCGATGTGGAAGGCTTCAGCCTGCGCGCGGCGAACGGCGCGAATCTGGAGGCGGATTATTCGGCTCATTCCGTGCTGGCGAGCGTGATTGTCAACTTCGGCGGTCGCCCGCAGGCCGAGCCCGCGCCGGTTGCCGCCCCCCCGCCGCCCCCTCCGCCGCCCCCGCCGCCTCCACCCCCG
>JAIEOM010000004.1 GCA_019750455.1 Sphingomonadales bacterium
AACAGCCCGCGCGAATGCCTTGGCCGTATGGAAAACATGATCCTGATGGGCGACATCAAGATCCCGAAGGAAGCCATCAGCCGCCAGATCGCCGAATCGGTCGACCTCATCGTGCAGGTGAAGCGCCTGCGCGACGGTTCGCGCCGCACCACCAACATTACCGAGGTGATCGGGATGGAAGGCGACGTGATCGTGACGCAGGAGTTGTTCAAGTTCGAATATCTCGACGAGAGCGAGGACGGGAAGATCCTCGGCGAATTCCGCTCGTCGGGCCTGCGCCCGTACACGCTCGAAAAGGCGCGTCAGTTCGGCTTCGATCAGGCGTATTTGGAGGCCTGCCTGTAAGGCAGGCACCCTCAATCGCCGGGCGGGGACATCCGCCCGCCTTGGCTTTCCTCGCGAAGGCTCGGGCGCGCGTTCGCGCTTGCGACGCCTGCGGCGTCGAGGATCGGCATGGAGATTTGTAAGTCTCTCCCCGCTCCGCAGGAATGGGGAGGTGGCGCCGTGCAGCGGTGACGGAGGGGTAACGAGGCACACGAACCCCCTTGCAGTCCCCGCTCGCGCGGGTGGTCCTCCTCCCCATCCCTGCGGGACAAGTCAGCCCTTGAGCAGACCGGGCAGGCTCAGCAGCAGCAGCCCCGCGCCGAGCATCGCGGCAAGCACGAACAGCGTGGTCCACGGCACCCATCCCACCGCTTCGAGCCGGTCGAGATCGCGCAACCTCGCGCGGCGGCGCTCCATCAGGGTGAACACCGCCGCCAGCACCCACAGGCTACCGCCCAGTAAAGCCAGCTGCGCGGCATCGCTCATCAGCTCGAATTGCGCGATCATCTCCATCGCCGCCCCATGTAAGACGCGGCGCGGCTTGCGCAATGCTGGCCCTGCGGCCAAGGCATGATGCAATGGATGGCTCGATCGCCCGCCCCCGCCCGATGCTTGCGCTCGGCCTGCGCCTGCTCGCCGCCTTTGCGCTGGCGACGATGGGCATGCTGGTGAAGCTCGCCGGAGACCGCGGCGTGCATCTCGCCGAGCTGATCTTCTGGCGGCAGGCAACCGCAGCGGTGCTGATCGCTGCGGGCCTCGCCCTGTCCGGGCGGCTCGCGCTGCTGCGCACCACGCGCATGAAAACCCATGGCATCCGGTCGGCTACGGGCCTGTTCGGGATGTTCTTCACCTATGGCGCGGTGCTGCTGCTGCCGCTGGCCGAGGCGACCACCCTCGGCTTCACCGCCCCGATCTTTGCCGTGCTAATCGCGATGATCATGTTCGGCGAAAAGATCGGGCCCTATCGCTGGGGCGCAGTGGTGATGGGCTTTGCCGGGGTCGCCGTGGTGATGCAGCCGGTTAGCGGCGATCATCAGGGGGTCACGCTGGCGGGCGTTGCGGTCGGGCTGATGGCGCCGTTCATGGTCTCGATCATCAGCTTCCAGATCCAGGACCTCAACAAGACCGAACATCCATGGAGCATAGTGTTCTGGTTCGCCGCGCTCAGCACTCCGGCGATGGGTGCGATCCTGCCCTTCGTTATCGGACCGCATGACACGACCACATGGCTGATCATCGGCGCGATGGCACTGGCGGGCGTGCTGGCACAGATTCTGTTGACCGCTGCGCTGCGCTTCGGATCGGCAGCGGTGATCCTGCTGATGGATTACACCGCACTGCTATGGGCGAGCTTCTACGGCACCTACGTCTTCGACCGCGCCGCGCCTGCCAGCCTGTGGCTCGGCGCGCCACTGATTATCGGCGCGGGCCTGCTGATTGCCTGGCGCGAACGGCAGCTCGCCCGATCCCGGGTGCAGTCCGGCGAATAGGATGGACCTTGCGCGGGCCTGCTGCGGTTCGCCTCGCAGGGACCACAACCAAGGAGCACCCCTGCCATGACCACCCGCACTCTGATGGCTGCCTTCGCCCTCGCCACGATCACCCTCGGCACCGCCGCCTGCAACACTGTCGAAGGGGCCGGCGAGGACCTGCAATCGGCCTCGCGCGAGGTGAAGGAGGAAATCTGAACCGGTCCATCCCGCAAGGGCGGCGATTCACCGTATTGTCAGGAATATTGCGGCAGGTCTGTGCGTTGATCCACCAAGATTGACGACAAAAGGACCTGTTTGATGATTCGCAATGTTCTGAGTGCCGCCGCCCTCGCCGCTCTCGCGCTGACTGCCACCGCTTGCAACACGGTTGACGGTCTGGGCGACGACATCAAGTCGGTCGGCCAGGCCGGCAAGCGCGCGATCGACTAAGCGCGTCTGTACACCAGCACGATGTTGTTGGCCGGCAGCGCATACCGTGCGCTGCGGGCCAATCTGTGCTGCGCGGCGAGCGCATCCAGCGCCGCCGCCTCGCGCAGGCCCCACAGCGAATTGCGCGCCTTCAGGCTGGCATCGAATTCGAGATTGGAGGGCGCGGTCTCCACGCCGTCTTCGATGTAGGGGCCGTACAGGACCAACGGTGCCCCAGCGGCCAACAGGCGGCCAGCGCCCGCGAACAGTCCCAGTGTTGCCTGCCACGGGCTGATATGAACCATGTTGATGCAGACGATGGCATCGGCCGCGTCCACCGGCCAATGGTCCGGATCGGCAGCGTCGAGCAGCAGCGGCGCGGCGAGGTTGGCTCCGGCATAGTCCGCGCGGTGAGCGGCAATCGAAGCCAGTGTCTCTGGCGAAGGGTCGGTCGGTTGCCATTGCAGCGCGGGAAAGCGTTCCGCGAAGAACACCGCGTGCTCCCCTGTTCCAGCCGCAATCTCGAGCACCGTGCCGCTGCCGGGCAATTCGCGCGCCAAGACCTCCGCGATCGGATCGCGGTTGCGCAGGGTGGCGGGGGCGTGCTGCTTGGCGGTCACGAAACTTGCCGTTCCTGCCCTTCCCAATAGGGCGCGCGCAGTTCCCGCCGCAGGATCTTGCCGCTGGCGTTGCGCGGCATGAGCGGGATGACATCGACGCTCTTGGGTGCCTTGAAGGCGGCGATCCGTTCGCGCGTCCATGCGATCACATCGGCCTCGTCAACCTCCATGCCGGGCTTGGCAACGACGCAGGCCTTGACCTCCTCGCCCCACTTGGCGCTCGGCACGCCGATCACCGCGACCTCGGCGATGGCGGGGTGACCGTAAATCGCGCTTTCAACCTCCGCCGGATAGACGTTCTCACCGCCGGAGATGATCATGTCCTTGATGCGGTCCTGGATGTAGACATAGCCATCCGCGTCCATCACGCCCGCGTCCCCGGTGTGAAGCCAGCCATCGGCATCGATGGTCTTGGCGGTCGCCTCGGGCAGCTTCCAGTATCCGGCGGTATTGGAGGGCGAGCGGATGCACACCTCGCCGATATCGCCGCGCGGCACCTCAGCGTTATCGGGCCCGCGCACCTCGATCTCCACCCCCGGGCACGCCTTGCCTGCCGAACGCATGCGCTGGTTGCCTTCAAGGCTGTGATCTTCCGGCGGCAGGATCGAAATCGTGCCACTGGTCTCGGTCATGCCATAGGCTTGCAGGAACTTCGTCGTCGGCATGGTCCGCACCGCTTCCTTGAGCAGTTCCAGCGGCATCGGGGCAGCGCCATACATCAGGTATTTGAGGTTGCTGAAGTCCGTAGTCGCGGCGCGCGGGTGTTGGACGACCATTTGCAGCGCGGCCGGCACGATGAACATGTGCGTCGCCCCAGCTTCGATAGCCTCGAGCACGCCGACGGGGGTGAACTCCGCCTGCACAAGGCTGCGCACCCCGTTGGCGATGGCGATGTTGACCAGCCCCGTGCCGCCGATATGCGCGCAGGGCATGGCGACGAGCATGCAATCATCCGCCTCGTAGAACTGCCAGTCCAGCCCCGCCTCGTTGCCCGCATTGCGCAGGCCGAGCAGGTTGGTGTTGGACAGCATCGCCCCCTTGGGGTTGCCGGTCGTACCCGAGGTATAGAGCTGGAGCACCGGATCATGCGGCCCCGGCGGGGTGTAGTCGGCGGGTTCAAACCCGGCGGCGGCGGTGCGCGCGGCCTCGGCCTCGATCACCTCGGGATTAGCCGGAACCTCTCCCGCGACGCTGTGCGCGGTTGCGACGAAATCGGCATCGGCAAACAGCAGCTTCGCCTCGGTATCGGTGAGGATATAGGCGATCTCGCGCGGGGCGAGCCGCCAGCCAATCGGGACCATGACCGCCCCCATGCGCGCCGCTGCGATGTAGAGCAGGAAGTAGCTGTCGCGGTTCTTGCCGAGCCATGCCACGCGGTCCCCCGCCGCAATCCCGCGCGCCTGCATCAGCGCGATCAGCTGGCGGGTGAGCACGTCCGCCTCGGCATAGGACGTAACGCGCCCCTCCTGATCGAAGGCATGTCCCTCCGGGCGCTCCTTCGCCCAGAAACGCATGATCTCGTCGAAGGTCTGGAATGCGTGATAGGCATTGCGCGCCATGGCCGTGCTCTCTCCCAAAAGCCGTTTGGGAGAGTTAAGCGCAAGCCCCTGCGCCGGTCCAGCACCCTTTTAGCGGAACCGCCCCTGCCGGCGCGCGGCCGGCTCGCGAAGGAGCAGCCAGATGCCCAGACCCAGCGGCCCCGCCATGAAGGTTGCGAGCAGGATCGGTGCCTGGATAAAGCGGGAAATGCCCTTCGCATCGGCATCGCGCGCGATCCAGATGCCGACGAACAGATCGAAGGCGAGGTAGTGCGTCCAGCCGATCGTCACCCCGGCATCGGTGGCAAAGATCGCACGGATGCCGGGGATGGTGGTGAAGTCCGCCCCGCCCCCGCCCGCGTTGGGGATCAGGCCGCTCACCACCCCGATCAGGCCCGTGGCATAAACAAGGCACAACAAGCCAACGCCGAGGTACAGGATCGCTGACAGCAACGCCGGCCACCGTGGCAATGCGATCAGGGCAATCCAGGCGATCAGCGCCAGCAGATTGACCGCGCCAAACACCGCCGCCCAGCCCATTATGCCGCCTCCCCTGTCTCGCACACACGGCGCCATTCGCGCGCGGCGCGGCGCATCGCTTCATTATCATGCGTAAAGCGCCCGCCCGCGCGGCGCAGCGCAAGGCCGAGCGCGGCCTCGGCCACCAACCCGGCATCGATCGAGCGATAGCGTTCCCACGATCCCGACAGCAGCGGATCGATGAGAGGCGCGGCAATGATCGCGGCCCGCTCGGCAAAGCGCAAATCGTCCACACGCTCGCCCCGCAGCAGGCCGGGGTGCAAGATATCGAGCCGCTTGAAGCCGATCCGGGTCAGCGCCTCCTCGGTCTCGCCCTTCACCCGCATGTAAAGCGCCTTGGCGCGCTTGTCTGCCCCGGCGGCGCTGACCACGACCATGTTGGGCACGCCCGCGCGCTTGGCCGCCTCAGCCGTGGCGAGCACCAGGTCGTGATCGACCGCGCGGAATGCCGCCTCGTCGCGCCCGGCCTTCTTCCACGTGGTGCCCAGCGCACATATCAGCGCGCGCGGGCGTACCGCATCCAGAACCTCGCCCCACTTGTCGGGCTCGGCAACGAACATCTCCATCCGCGCGCCGGGCGGCAACGGAGCCTCGCGCCGGGCAATGCCGAGGATGCGCACATCATCGCCGGCGCTGGCGATCTCGATTACGCGGCGCCCGACAAGGCCCGTTGCGCCCACCAGCGCAATGCGCACAGGGCCGTTGGCGCGGGGTTCATACATTGATCAGCCCCACCGGCTTTTCGCCATAGATCTGCCCCACCGCCTGCATCGCGAAACGATCGCTCATCCCGGCGATGAAATCGGCAATCACGCGGGACCGCTGGGGATCGTGCTGCGGCAGGCGCGCCAGCCAGTCATCGGGCATCAGCGATGCATCCTGCGCATAGGCCGCAAACAGCCGCGCGACGACATCGCGCGCCTTCTCGGCGGCGGCAATCTGTTCAGGGTGGTAGTAAAGCCGTTCGTACATGAAGCTCTTCAGACGCCGTTCCTGCGCTGCCATGGCAGGCGAGAACCCAGCGAGCTGGCGTCCGGCGGCACGCACCTCGGCAACCGAACCGCACCCGCGCGCTATCTCCGCCGTGTGCGCGATCACGTCGTTCACCATCATCCCGATCTGGTCACGTATCATCTCGCGCAGCAGACGCTCACGCGGGGCATGGGGAAAGCGTTTTTCGACCGCCCGCCACTGATCTGCGAGGAAATCGAGCGAAAGCAGGTCATCAAGGCTCAGAAAACCGGCGCGCAGGCCATCATCGATGTCGTGATTGTCATAGGCGATATCGTCCGCCACAGCCGCAACCTGCGCCTCCAGCGAAGGCCAGCTGTCCAGTTTTAGCGGGAAGGCGGCGTCCAGTTCGGCCAGCGCCCAGTTCGGCGCGCTGACGGGGCCGTTGTGCTTGGCAAGGCCTTCCAACAGGTCCCAGGTGAGGTTGAGGCCATCATGTTCGGGATAAGGGCACTCGATCCGCATCACCGTGCGCAGCGCCTGCGCGTTGTGATCGAACCCGCCGTGGCGCTCCATCGCATCGCTGAGCGCCGCCTCGCCCGCATGGCCGAACGGCGGGTGGCCGAGATCATGGGCGAGGCACAGCGCCTCGGTCAGATCCTCGTCCAGCCCCAGCGCGCGGGCGATCACCCGGCCGATTTGCGCAACTTCGAGGCTGTGGGTCAGGCGCGTGCGATAGTGATCGCCATCGGGGGCGATGAACACCTGCGTCTTCGACTTGAGCCTGCGAAAGCTCATCGAATGGACAATGCGGTCACGGTCGCGCTGGAAGGCGCTGCGCGGTCCGCGCTGTTCGCCGCCGCTGGTGCGGGAAAATTCGCGGCTGGGGCCCGCGGCGGAGTCGGCGGCATAGGGGGCGCGGGTCATCACGGCTGTGGCGATTAGGCCAGAGGGTGGCGCGCCTCAACCGGAACAGGGCGAGAACGTGGCAGAATTGCCGGAAAATGATCCGGTCGCGGGCCGTGAAAGCCGGCAGAAATCGGGGTGAAAAAAATGGGGCTACCTCCCGGTGATTGGGGGGAGGGAAGCAGCCCCATGGGCCTGCGGTGCGACCCGAAGACCCGGATCATGCCATTGCGAAATCGCGACAAAATCCTTCAGTCGGTTACGTGCAAAGCTTTGAATATTCACCCCGTATATGTCGCATAAACGACGAAACGAGGCCACAGAAGGACGAACGGAGCACTAGTGCACGACTTCCTGTTCAAGGATCCAGTTGGCCGCCGCCTCGCAGTGGATCCGGCAGCTGTCGAAGATCGGCAGGACGTTGGCATCGACATCGACCACCATGTCGAGTTCGGTGCAGGCCAGGACAATGGCCTCGGCACCTTCCTGGGCGGTGTTGGTGATGATCGTCTTGAGGCTTCGCTCCGCCTCGCGCGTGACCTTGCCGACCATCAGTTCGTCATAGATGATCCGATCGAGCATCTCGACATAATCGAGGTTGGGCGGCAGCAGATCGATCCCGTGAGCGACCAGCCGCTTGCGATAGAAGCTCTCGGTCATGACGTTACGCGTGCCCAGCAAGGCAGCGCTGGTCTTGCCGGCGCGCTTCATGGCGAGGCCGACATATTCGGCGATGTGCAGGATCGGAATGTTCACGCTGGCGGCGACATCATCGTAAAGGCGATGCATCGAATTGGCGCCGATGATCAGCGCGCCTGCCCCGGCCCCTTCGAGCCGCCGCGCGCTTTCGATCAGAACACTCGCCGCGCGCTGCCAGTCGCGCTCGGCGGTCAGGGCATAAAGCTGGCAGAAATCGAGGCTTTCGATCAGAAGCGGGGCGCTCGCCATCGGGGCGGCGCGCTTCTGGACGATGCGGTTGATGCTTTCGTAATATGTGGCGGTCGACACCCAGCTCATGCCGCCGATAATCCCGAGTTTGCGCAAGAGGGGCGCCCTTTCGTTGCTTGTGCGATTGCGAAAGGCTTAGGGCCAGCGCGCGCCCTCCGTCCAGTGGTCACATGACAGGTTGCAAACTTACTCCTTGGCCGCGCTCGGGGCGTGCTGCGCAAGCCACGGTTCGAGATCGCCGAGGGTTTGCGATACGGCTTCTTCCTGCGGCAGGTGGCCGATGCCGGGATAGGTCCTGAAGGTGTTGTCGGGCAGGGTTTTCGCCAGCCACTGCCCGGCCTCTACGGGGATGATGCGATCCTCCTCGCCCCACAGGATCAGCGTCGGCGTATTCACGCGGGCGATTTCGGCCTCGGTCAGCGGATCATAGGGCATGCTGAAGCGCGCCAGCGTGGCGCGGCGGTTGCCGGGGTAGCGCAGCAGCTCCCAGTAACGATCCACCGCCGCCGGGCTCGCGACCGATTTGACCGAGACCGATTGTTCGAGGCTCTGCTGGATGAGGCTGCGCGGGGTGATCTGCTCGGCGATCAGGTTCAGGCCCGGCATGCGGGCGATGGTGAAGCCGATGTTGCCGCCGGACTTCTTGTCAGCGTCCTTGCGGTCCAGCTTGAGCATCGGCCCGCCGCTGCCATCGACCAGCACAAGCCCGGTCACCCGCCCGGGGTGGGCCACGGCGAAGGCCAGCGCATGCTTGGCCCCCATCGAATTGCCGCCCAGCACGAACTGCTTGAGGCCAAGGGTATCGGCCACTTCGAGGATATCGGCGACATAATTATCGCGGCTGTAATCCTCGCGCGGATCGGGCCCGGTCAGGCCGTGACCGACCTGATCGAAGCGGATCACGCGATAGCGGTCCTTGAGCGCCTGCACCCACGGCTCCCAGGTGTGCAGATCGGCGTTGGAGCCGTGGAGTAGCACGATCGCCGGGGCATCGCGCGGCCCCTCGTCGCGCAGGTGCACCGTCACCCCTTCGCCGGTTTGCACGAATTGCGAAGGCGGTGCGCCGTATTTGGCGCGCATCTGAGCGGGGTCCGTGTCCGGCGTGCGCAGCAGGAGAAAGCCGATCACCAGCAGCCCGACCAGCGCCAGCAACCCGCGAAGGGCCCATTTCTTCATTTCATCTCCGCAATCCAGCGCCGCACCACGGCCACGCCATCCTTGTCGACGCTCGCCTTGCCGAGTTCGGGCATGGCGATGCCGGGTTCGGCGCTGGCCATCCGGTAGAGCAGGATCGATTCGTCCGGGTGCCCGGCGACGATCGAATACTCGTATTCCCCCGCCCCGCGCCCTGCCGCGACCGGGCGCTTGCCGATGCCGAACGCCTGAGGGTCATCCTGCTCCCAGCGCAGATCGAGCCCGGAGTTGGACGCGCCCCCACCCGGCTGGTGGCAATGGGCGCAGTTCACATCGAGATAGGCGCGGGCCAGCGGCGCGGCGGGACCGCTGGCGTGGGTGCGCCAGTCGGGCAAGATCCCCGCGCCATCGGGCACCCGGTCAAGCGCGCCGGCCTTCACCATCTGCCCGAGCCACGCGGTGGTCAGATTGCGCGCCTTGGGGCCGATCGGCACAACCTTGTTGCTGCTCGAATGGCAGGTCTTGCACTGGTTCTTGTTGGGGATAGCGTAAGAAATGGCCTCCCCCGCCGGGGTC
Organism: Sphingomonadales bacterium; assembly: GCA_019750455.1. Taxonomy (GTDB): domain Bacteria; phylum Pseudomonadota; class Alphaproteobacteria; order Sphingomonadales; family Sphingomonadaceae; genus Erythrobacter. Next base: position 9,439 of record JAIEOM010000004.1, read on the forward strand.
ACCAGATCGATCCGCCCGCCTGTCAGCGCGAGGGTCGCCTCGGTTTGCTCGGCGTTCCAGCGATAGGGCAACGCCACCCAGCCATCGGTACGGTGGAGCAGCACGCGGGTCTCGATCAACCGCCGGGCAGCGCCCTCGCCGAAGGCAAAGGTCTTGATGATCGCCGCGCCGACGGGGAATTGCAGCAGCCCCTCTCCATCGGCAGCCAGCTGTGTGCCTGCGGGCAGGTAGATGAAACGCAGCTTGTCCGCCCCGTCGGACCACAGAGGCGTGTTGAGCGCATAGGGCATCACGCGTGCCGCCGGCCGCTGACGCGGGCCATCGGCAAAGAAGCCGAAGTCCGAAAGCTTCGCCGGAAAGCCCGCCTCGCGCACTGCCGCATCGCTGACGCGCGCCGCCTCGCCCGCGCGCGCGCCATGGGTCAGCGCAAGGCCGAGCGTGGCGCAGGCCAGCGCGAACAGGCCGAGCCCCCGCCTCACTTCAGCCGCGCCTCCAGTTCAGCCGGAGCGCCGACCTTGGGAAATTCCCAGCTTTCCAGCGGCGTCAGCGCCAGCGGCCCGGGCTGCGCTTCGGCAAGGCTCTGCCCGGGCTTCGATAGGTTGAGGCTCCAGCCGGTCACGCCTTCCGCGATCCTGAGGCCGTTGTCATCCTCCACGATCCCGTCCCACAGCACCGGCGGCAGCGCGCCCCCGAAGGCTTCGAGCAACATCTCCTTGCCATCCAGCTGCGGATCATCCCCGCCGCGCCCGAAGGCATTGGGGCCGACGATCACATTCCTCGCATAGGGATTGTAGCGCGGATCATCGAAGGGCTGGGTGTAGGCGATCACCATGATGTGGGCCGTGGCGTTGCCCTCGAAGGCGTTCTCTTCGATCAGCACACCGTCATTCGCCATTACCAGCACGCCTGTGCCACGCCGCACGGAGGCGACGATATTGCCCGGCGGCGCGAAATTGGGGGTGTCGTTATCCTTCACCACATTCCGCCGCATGATCACGTTGCCACCGTTCATCACTGGCAGCCCCGGCAGATCGAACACCAGCAGTCCGCCCGTGTTGTGCGTGGCGATGTTCTCGGTGACGAGCGCGTTCCGGCTGTTCTCGATCTCGATGCCCGCAACGTTGTATTCGACCAGATTGCCCCGCACGGTGATGTCCCGGCTCTGGCCCACGTAAATCCCTGCGTCCGATGCCCCGATCACTTTCGACCGCACCACCAGCACCCCGGTGCTTTCGACCGGATAGATGCCGTAGGCGCCGTTCGACGCCTTGGGCCCGCCGGTCCATTCGACGCGGATGCCGTCATAGACGATCATGTCCGCGCCCTTGGATTTGATCCCGTCACCCTTGGGGTTTTCGATCGCGAAGCCGCGCAGAGTGACATTATCGGAGGTAACCAGCAGGCCTTCACCAGCGCCTTGCTGGCCGGTGAAATCAAGCACGGTCTTGTCCATGCCCGCACCGCGCACCGTGACCCCCTCTACATCGAGGCTGAGGCCATCTGTTAGCGTGAAGCGCCCCTCGCCCAGTTCGATCACATCGCCCGGCGCGGCGAGGATCAATGCCTCCTGCAAGGCGGTTTGCCCTTGCGCGGGCTCCACGCGGTGCGTTTCGGCCGCGAGCGGCGCGGCGGATGCCAATAGCGCGGCGGTCGCCAAAAGAAGACTGGGTGCCAGTCGGTTCATGATGTTCTCCCTCTCCGCCACGCAGTGTGGCGCAAGGGAGGGAGGGAATGCAAGCGTCAGGCGCTAACCAAGTCCCACCGTGCACAGCCCGGCCGAGGTGGTCAGCACTGCCACCGCTTCGCCATCGCCCACACGGCGCAGGCGCTTGACGAGTTCGCCGAGGCCGTAGCCTTCCTCGGGCTCGCCTTCCTGCGGGGCCATGCCCTGCCGCAGCTTCCACAACTGGCCGATGGTGAGCCGGTCGACCATGCGTTCGGCCATGCAGGCGGCGCGCTTCTCGCCGATGCCGGATTGGGTCAGCGCGCCCTTGACCTGCATTTCCACCAGCGGGTTGGCGAGGCCGCTGAACAGCGCCCCCGCCCCTAGTCCCACGATCAACAGCAATCCGAGGATCAGCTTCCGCATGCCGTGATTAATCCAGCGACTTGACGATTTCCTCGACCATCTTCTTGGCGTCGGCGAGGAGCATGACGGTCTGGTTCATGTAGAACACGTCGTTATCGACCCCGGCATAGCCGACACCGCCCATCGAGCGCTTGATGAAGAACACCTGCTTGGCCTTGTCGACATCGAACACAGGCATCCCGTAGATGGGCGAAGACTTGTCGGTCTTGGCCGCGGGGTTCACCACGTCGTTCGCGCCGATGATGAAGGCGACGTCGCACTGGGCGAACTCGGAGTTGATATCCTCGAGCTCGAACACTTCGTCATAGGGCACGCTGGCTTCGGCCAGCAGCACGTTCATGTGCCCCGGCATGCGGCCCGCGACGGGGTGAATGGCATACTTCACCTCCACGCCCTTTTCCTTGAGCTTGTCGCCCATTTCGCGCAGCGCGTGCTGGGCCTGGGCGACCGCCATCCCGTAGCCGGGGATGATGATGACCTTTTCGGCCTGTTCGAGCATGTAGGCCGCATCTTCGGCGCTGCCCTGCTTGTACGGGCGCTGCTCGCGCGCGCCGCCGGCACCGCCGCCTGCGCCCGCGTCGGCACCGAAGCCGCCCGCGATCACCGAGATGAAGCTGCGGTTCATCGCACGACACATGATGTAGCTGAGGATCGCGCCCGAGCTTCCGACCAGTGCCCCGGTGATGATCATCGCCGAGTTGCCGAGCGTGAAGCCCATCGCCGCCGCCGCCCAGCCCGAGTAGGAGTTGAGCATCGAAACGACCACCGGCATGTCCGCGCCGCCGATCGGGATGATCAGCAGGAAGCCGATGATGAAGGCCAGCACCGCAACCGCGATGACCATCCAGCCTTCGCCCGCGCCGCCGACCGGCGAGACGGTGTAAAGCGCGATAAGACCAAGGATTGCGGCGAGCGTGCCGAGATTGATCACATGCCGCCCCGGCAGCATGATCGGCGAACCGCTCATCCGGCCGGACAGCTTGAGGAAGGCGATGACAGAGCCCGAGAAGGTGATCGCCCCGATGGCGATGCCGAGGCCGAGTTCGATGCGGCTCACCGCAAGGATCTGCCCCGCTTCATCGACGATGCCGAAGGACTGCGGATCGAGCCACGCGCCAAAGCCCACCACCACCGCGGCAAGGCCAACCAGCGAGTGGAAGCCGGCGACCAGTTCGGGCATGGCCGTCATGGCGATGCGCCGCGCGACAACAATGCCGACGGCGGCGCCGATGCCGATGGCCATGCAGATTTCGGTGACGTTGGCCAGATCGTGGGTCACCAGCGTCGTCACCAGCGCGATGGCCATGCCGATCATGCCATTGCGGTTGCCCGCACGGCTGGTGGCGGGGCTGGAAAGCCCGCGCAGCGCGAGGATGAAGAACACGCCGGCAGCAAGGTAGGCGAGCATCGCCCAGGCAGGCGTGCCGCCTTCACCGGCTGCGGCTGCGGAAAGAATGGAGAAGGTCATCTCTTACTTCTCCTTCTTCTTGTACATCGCGAGCATGCGCTCGGTCACAGCAAAGCCGCCGAAGATGTTGATGCTCGCGAGCACCACCCCGAACAGGCCGAGATACTTGGCAATCGGGCTGTTGGCCTCGGCCGAAGCGATCAGCGCGCCGACGATGATCACCGATGAGATCGCGTTGGTCACCGCCATCAGCGGGGTATGCAGTGCTGGGGTCACCGACCAGACGACGTAATAGCCCACGAAGCAGGCCAGCACGAAGATCGAGAGAATCGAGATAAAGTCCATGTCAGCCCCTTGTTGCGGTCCATGGCAGAACGAAATTGCGGCCCTCGGCCCAGGTCTGGCCGACCATCTTGCCGTCCACGAGGCAAGCCGAGGTGTGATAGAGCCCCTGCCCGTCGGTCGTGCGGAAGGCGACGCAGGTGCGCCCCTGTGCCGTCCCGGCGCGTCCGGCGAGGATATCGCTGTTGTAGAAGCTGCCGGTCACCCCGCCATCCGCCGCCACGGTCAGCACCATCGGCTGCGAATAAGGCTCGTCCGTCAGCTCGACCCTCAGATCGACGCTCCATGTGCCCGAAAGCGCGGCGGCGCGTTCCTCGACAGGCGTGGCGGCAACCAGCGCTGCGGCCAGCGGAACGAGGGCAAGCCGTGCGGCGATGTGCGATAGCCTTCCCATGCGTCCCCTCATTTGCCCGGAGCGAGATATTCGGTGAGCAGCGTCACCAGCCCCGGCACGTCGGCGCCGCGGCTGAGGTTGAACGCGATCGGCGCGGAGCCCGAAACCGTGAGCGTCACTTCGGTGTCGAGATCGAAATGTCCCGCGCTCTCCAGCGTGAAGGTGGTGATTGCGCGGTAGGGGATCGTCAGGAACCGCTTCTTCGATCCGGTCAGCCCCTGAATGTCGATCATAAGGATGCGGCGATCGGTAAACAGGATCGAGTCCCGCACCAGCTTGAACGCCATGCGCACCACCTCGCCCTTGCCGAGGGCATAGGCGAGGTCCTCGGCCGCATCGGCGGTGTCCCAGACAGTGGCGTTGATCAGGCCCATCGACTCAGCCGAGCAGCCGCTCGTTGACGACCTTGCCGCCCTGCGTCAGGCGGATCGCATTGCCAATTTCCTCGTCGAGCACGGGCTTGCCCTGCTCCTTGTCCCAGAAGGCGCTGAGGAAGTTGTAATGGTTGCGCGCAAACAGCGCCGAGGCATCGGCGGGGAGCGCGGCGGGGGTGTTGGCGTAGCCGATGATCTTCACGCCGTGCTTCACCACGACCTGATCGGCGACCGAGCCTTCAACATTGCCGCCCTGCGCGACCGCGAGGTCGAAGATCACGCTGCCCGGCTTCATCGTCGCGATCTGCGCGTCGGTGATCAGGCGCGGCGCGGCCCGGCCCGGGATCAGCGCGGTGGTGATGACGATATCCTGCTTGGCGATGTGGCTGGACACCAGTTCGGCCTGGGCCTTCTGGTATTCCTCGCTCATTTCGGTCGCATAACCGCCCGAACCTTCGCCTTCGATCCCGGCGACATTCTCGACGAAGATCGGCTTGGCGCCCAGCGACTGGATCTGCTCCTTGGTGGCAGAGCGAACGTCGGTCGCGGAGACCTGCGCGCCCAGACGCCGCGCGGTGGCGATTGCCTGAAGGCCCGCCACGCCCACACCCATAATGAACACACGCGCGGCCTGCACGGTGCCGGCCGCCGTCATCATCATCGGGAAGGCGCGGCCATAGGCATCCGCCGCCGCCAGCACCGCCTTGTATCCGGCAAGGTTCGATTGCGAGGACAGCACGTCCATGCTCTGCGCACGGGTGATGCGCGGCATGAACTCCATGCTCAGCGCCTCGAACCCGGCGGCCGCGAAAGCTTCAACCACATCCTTCTTGGCGAAGGGATCGAACAGCGCCGCCACCCATGCACCGGGCTTTGCCCCCTTCAGGAGCGCCACATCGGGCGCCTGGATGCCGAGCACGATGTCGGCATCCTTCACCGTCGCTGCCGCGTCACCAAGGCTGGCACCGGCTTCGGCATAGGCTTCATCGGTGATCGAAGAGATCACCCCGGCCCCTGCCTCCACCGCAACCGTGCAGCCCAAGGCGGCAAACTTCTTCACCGTTTCCGGCGTGGCGGCGACGCGCGTCTCGCCCGAGGCGCGCTCCTTCAGGATGGCGATTTTCACTGACGCGCGCGCTTAGCTGGCGATCGCCGCGACGACCGCGAAGGTGATTACCGCGATCACCGGAACGGCCCATTTCAGCGTGGCCATGAAGCCCCCGTAGGTAGCTTCGGCCTTTTCCATGTCGTGAACACTCATGATGTCTCTTCCCCTTGGGCTGCTCAACGCACGGGCGTGCGATTGGTTGCCGGACGGTTGGCGAAAAATCGGGCCGGATGGCCCATTGCGTTCCCGTATCGGAGCAGGGCGGCTATCTCAAGTCACCTTTAGTGAGAGGCACTCACCCGTCCCCCGCCTTGGCTTGCGGCATATACTGTCCCGCCGCGGTACAGCCTTAATCACGTTTTTACCTCCCCGCCTTATCGGTGGCTGCTGAACTCTGATCCGGGACCTTTCCCCGGACCAGCCAGGGAGCCGAGCGGCAGGACTGATGGCGGAAATGGATTGCCTTCCCCAGGCGCAGGACGATGCGCGAATCGTGATGCTGATCGACGATGAGCCCGCGCAAAGCCGGCTCATCACCGCGATTGCCGCGCGCGATGGCTGGCGCACGATCGTCGCACCCGATGCCGAGACGGCGATTGCCATGCTCGGCACGCGCGAAGGAATGCAGCTTTCCGCGATCCTGCTCGATCAATGGGTGCCGGGCGATGATGCCTGCACGCTGATCGCCGAACTGAAATCGCGCCGCCCCGCCCTGCCGATCCTGATGCTCACCACCAGCGCCTCGCCGCTGCTGGCGGTCGAGGCGATGCGCGCAGGCGCCTCCGACTATCTCGTCAAGCCCGTCAGCCCGGACCGCCTGATGGAGGCGCTGCGCAGCGTCACCACCCGCCAGACCGCGCGTGACGAGCTGGCGCCGTTGACCGAGAAGATGTCGGCCAGCCTCGATTTCGATGCGATGATCGGCACCGCCCCCAGCTTCCGCGCCGCACTGGCACAGGCCGCCAAGGCGGCACGCGGGCAGGGCCATGTGCTGATCGAGGGCGAGAGCGGCACCGGCAAGGAAATGCTGATGCGCGCGATGCACGGCGCATCCCCCCGCGCCAAGGATCCCTTGCGCATCATCAACCTCGCCTCGATCCCGCCCGGCTCGATCGATTCGGTGCTGTTCGGGCATGAACCCGGCAGTTTCCCCGGCGCCTTCGATCGCCAGATCGGCGCTTTCCAGCACTGCGACGGCGGCACGCTGATCCTCGACGAGATCGACCGCCTCACCCCCGCGCTCCAGCAACGTCTTGCCGAGGCGCTCGACAGCGGCATCATCCGCCCGGTCGGCGCCAGCTACGGCTTCCGCGTCGATGTGCGGCTGCTGGTGACAAGCAATGTCGGGCTCGACCGGATGGTAGAGGCCGGTCAGTTCGATGCCGGTCTGGCCAGCCGCCTCGGCGCGACCCGCATCGTGCTGCCCCCCTTGCGCGAGCGCACCGGGGATATCCCTGCCCTTACCCGCCACTTCCTCGCCCGCATCGGCGAACAGCCCGGGCTCAACCACCTCTCGGTTTCGGATTCCGCGCTGGCGCTGCTGGCAGCCTATGACTGGCCGGGCAATGTCCGCCAGCTGCAATCGGTGCTGTTCCGCGCTGCGGTCTATTGCGAGGGCAATTCGCTGACCGCCGACAGCTTCCCGCAATTGTCCGAGATGCTTGGCGAACAGGGCAGCGTCACCCTTGCCAGTTCACACGAGGGCGTGGGCATCATGCTCTACACCCCCGACGGCAACCTGCGCCCGCTGGAAGAGATCGAGGCCGACGTGATCCGCCTCGCCATCGGCCATTATCGCGGACGCATGACCGAAGTGGCACGGCGGCTGGGGATCGGGCGCTCGACGCTTTACCGCAAGCTCAGCGACCTCGGGATCGATAACGCAGCGTAATGGGGCGGCGTGACGCAGCGGCTTGATCGCAGGCCCGCTCCGGCCTAGCGGCGGGGCATGACAATGAACCAGAATTTTGCAGGGCGCAGCGCGCTCGTCACCGGTGCGGCTTCGGGGATCGGCGCGGCGTGCGCGAAGGCGCTGGCCGCCCGCGGCGCGGGCAAGCTGGTGCTGGTGGACGTTGACGGCGCGGGGCTCGATGCGCTCGATCTGCCCGGATGCAAGGTCCACCGCATCGTGGGCAGCGTCGCCGACGAGGCGCTTTGGGTGGGTCTAGACCCCCTCCTGACCGGCCTTGACCATGCCGTGGTCAACGCTGGCATCGGTTCAGGGGGCGCTTTGGCAGAGGTTTCGCTGGCCGATTGGCGGCGGGTGATGGCGGTCAATCTCGACGGCGCGTTCCTGACGCTAGCCCATTCGCTGCGGGCGATGGCGGGCAAAAGCGGGAGTGTTGTGGTGGTCGCTTCGACCACCGGACTGAAGCCGGTGCCGGGGATCGGGCCTTACGGCGTCTCCAAGGCGGCGGTCGCCCACATGGCGCGGATCGCTGCGGCCGAAAACGCGAAAAACGGCATCCGCATCAATGCGATAGCACCGGGCGGCGTGGACACCGCGATCTGGGAAAGCGGCGAGGATTTCAGGGAATCGGTCGCCCGGATCGGCCGCGAGGCGACCATCGCGCGCATGGCGAAAACGACCCCGCTGGGCCGCTTTGCCAGTTCGGACGAGATGGCGGATTCGATCCTCTACCTGCTCGGCGATGCCGCCGCGAACATCACCGGCCACGTCATGGTATCGGATGGCGGCTTTACGCTGTGATGGATTGCCGCAGGGGCTTTCCTACACTAACCCCTTGAAATGTTTCACGTGAAACATTAGCCAAGGCGTTCAGTCGGAAGGCAGCGTGCTGTAATCGGTAAGCCCTGCATCACGCAAGCCACGCCACACATTGCGCGCCTGCACCGTCGCGGCGACATCGTGGACGCGCAGCAGGTGGACGCCCGCCTCCATCCCCTTGATCGCCAGCGCCAGCGAGCCTGCCAGCCGGTCATCTGCCGCTTCCTCCCGCGACAAGGCACCGATCATCCGCTTGCGGCTCGCCCCCAGCATCAGCGGGCTCCCGAGTGCATGAAACAGCGGCAAGGCGTTGATCAGCGCGAGGTTCTCCGCCAGCGACTTGCCGAAGCCGATGCCCGGATCGAGGATGATGCGGTCCGCGGCAATCCCGGCCGCGATCGCCTGCTCGCGCACGTGGCGCAGGAAATCGAAGACCTCGCTGACCACATCGGCATAGCCCGGCCCCTTGTGCAGATCCTCGCCCGCGCCCGGCGCGTGCATCAGCACCACCGGACAGCCTTCCGTCGCGACCACCTCCCTCGAACGCGGATCATAGCGCAGCGCCGAGACGTCATTTGCCATGTGCGCGCCGGCCGCCAGCCCTGCCGCCAGCACGCCGGCACGGCGGGTGTCGAGGCTGATCGCGGCGCCCATCGCGGCGCAATACTCGATGGCAGGCACGACGCGGGCGATCTCCTCGTCCTCGAAGGTCGCCGCCGCACCGGGACGGGTGCTCTCCCCGCCAATGTCGACGATCGCCGCGCCAGCCTCCAGCATGGCAGCGGCATGGGCGCGCCCTGCGTCAAGCGTGTCATGCCGGCCGCCGTCGGAGAAACTGTCGGGCGTGACGTTGAGGATGCCCATGACCTGCGGCTGATCAAGGCGCACGGTGCGTCCGCCCAGTTCCAGCGGCGGGTGGACCTTGCGAAGGTTCGCCCACTGCTCGGCCCCGTCAGCCGCAAGATCGCCTGAAAGCCGCGCGAGCGCCGCCTCGATCTCTGCCGGTGTCCCCACGATCCGTTCGCTGGCCGACCGACCATCGCGCAGCACCAGCGCGAATTCGCGGGCATAGGCCATCGACCCGCCAAGCCGCACCGCTGCCCCCTCCACCGCCTGCGGGCCGGAGACGAAAGTCAGTGGGTGGATGTAGATGCTATCGGCCACGGCGCGGCCTCAATCCTCCGCGGCGAGCAGATAGAGCTGGCGCGCGGCGTCGATCGGCTGGATGTCCCCGCCGGTCTCGTAATGCCAGAACGACCAGCCGTTGCAGCTCGGCGCGCCTTGCAGGTCCTTGCCGAGGCCGTGGATCGAACCGGTCTTGCCGCCGCAATCGAGGCTGCCATCGGCGCGCACCGTGGCAATCCAGCGACGCTTCTTGTCGAACACCTGGCTGCCGGGCGGGATCAGCCCGGCCTCCACCACCGCGCCGAATGCCACCTTGGGCGCGGCGCGCGGGCTCTGCATCGTGGTCAGCGCGCTTTCATCGAGCGGCAGTTCGCGGGCAATGCGCTTTTCGGCGACACCGCGGTAGAAATCCTCGCGCTCGCAGCCGATCCACTGGCGGCCCAGACGCTTGGCGACCGCGCCGGTGGTGCCGGTGCCGAAGAACGGATCGAGCACCACGTCGCCCTTTTCAGTGGTGGCCAGCAGCACGCGGTAGAGCAGCGCCTCGGGCTTCTGGGTCGGGTGCGCCTTCTTGCCATTTTCCTTGAGCCGCTCGCCGCCCGAACAGATCGGCAGCACCCAGTCGGAACGCATCTGGAGTTCGTCATTGAGGGTTTTCATCGCGCGGTAATTGAAGTGGTAGCGCGACTTTTCGCCCATGCTCGCCCAGATCAGCGTTTCATGCGCGTTGGTGAAGCGGGTGCCCTTGAAATTGGGCATGGGGTTGGTCTTGCGCCAGACGATGTCGTTGAGGATCCAGAAGCCGAGATCCTGCAAAATGCTGCCGACGCGGAAGATATTGTGGTAGCTGCCGATCACCCACAGCGCGCCATCGGGCTTGAGCACGCGGCGCGCCTCGGTCAGCCATTCGCGGGTGAACTTGTCATAGGCCGCCATGGAATCGAACTGGTCCCAGTGGTCGGTCACCGCATCGACATGGCTGCCGTCGGGCCGCGCAAGATCGCCGCCGAGCTGGAGGTTATAGGGCGGATCGGCAAAGACGAGATCGACGCTGGCGCTCGGCAGAGATCTCATCGCGGCGATGCAGTCACCCGGCAGGATGCGGCCCAGCGGCAGATCGGGGGCACGCGCGATTTCCTGCGCTTTTTGAACGCTTTTCGCGCGCGACTTCACCTTTTCTATTACGCTTGCCACGGGGGCCTCACCTGTCATGCATGGAACTTATCCACAGGGATGAGTCTTTGAAGAGTCCGCGTCAAGCACCTAATTTTGCGGGCCTTGTCGCGCAGCAACCACCCTTGCGGCGGAACGAAACGAGTCCGGCACAAGATGTTGAGTCCGCGCGCTGCGACGGGACTCCAGATGCGGGGGGTGTGGCGGGGAGGACTCACTCTCGCCCGAAGATGACGATCTAGATCAGCACCAGCTGCGATACCGGCGCGAAGCTGCGGCGGTGCAAGGGGCTCGGGCCGTGCAGGCGCAAGGCTTCCATATGTTCGGCGGTGCCATAGCCCTTGTTGCGCTCCCAGCCATAGTGCGGGTGCGCGGCGGCCGCTTCCAGCATCATCCGGTCGCGCCATTCCTTGGCGATGATCGAGGCGGCGGAAATGCAGGGCTCGATCCCGTCCCCGCCGACGATCGCGCGGGCCGGCCAGCACCAGTCGGCACAGCGCCCGTGCGGGGTCAGGTTGCCGTCGATCAGCACTTCGCGGGTTTCGCACCCCAATGCAGCCGTCAGTGCGGCCACCGCGCGGGTCATCGCCAGCATCGTCGCCATGAAAATGTTGACGCGGTCGATCTCCTCGGGATCGACCACTGCCACGGCCCAGCAGCAGCCTTCGCGGATCGCTTTGTCGAGGCTGGCGCGGCGTTTGGCTGAAAGGCGCTTGGAATCGTCGAGCCCCGCAGGTATCGCCCGGCCCAGAACTACCGCCGCCGCGACCACCGGCCCGGCGAGCGGCCCGCGCCCCGCCTCGTCGACGCCGATCACCAGCGGCTCGCCCGATGCCGTCAAATCCGGAGTGACCCCAAGCATGATCCGTTCTGCCCGTTTGCTCGCCGCTCTTTCGACTCCTGCGCTGATGCTGGCAAGCTGCGCCAATGCCGAAACCGGGGACAGCGCCGCCCAATCAGGCAAGATCGTTGCGACCACCGGTCCGGCCTACCCCTTCAAGACGACCGAGGTCGCCGGCTTCGAGGAACCCTGGGCCATCGCCTTCGCGCCCGGCACGCAGATGCTGTTCGTCACGGAAAAGGCCGGCACGATCAAGGTGCTCGATACGACCAGCGGCAAGGTCGGCACGGTCGCGGGCGCGCCCGAGGTTGCCTATGGCGGTCAGGGCGGGCTTGGCGATGTCGCCTTCCTTCCTGCCGAGGCAGGCAAGCCGCTGAACGGGCGCACCATCTATCTGAGCTGGGCCGAAGCCGGCGAAGGCGATACGCGCGGTGCTGTGGTCGGCAAGGGCACGCTCGCCTGCACCGGCGTGGATGCCTGTGCGGTGGAAGGCCTCAGCGTAATCTGGCGCCAGACCCCCAAGGTCACGGGCCGCGGGCATTATTCGCATCGCATCGCCTTCTCGCCCGATGGCAAATATCTCTACATCGCCAGCGGCGAACGGCAGAAGATGCAGCCCTCGCAAGAGACGGGGAACACGCTGGGCAAGATCGTGCGCCTCAACCTCGACGGCACCCCGGCGGCGGGCAACCCGCTGGCCGAAAAAGGCGGCGTGAACGCCGAAATCTGGTCGTGGGGCCATCGCAACATCCTCGGCATCGATTGGGATGCGCAGGGGCGCCTGTGGGAGGTCGAGCACGGCCCGGCGGGCGGTGACGAGCTCAACCTCGTCAAGCCCGGCGCCAATTATGGCTGGCCGGTGCGTTCCAACGGCGATCACTACAACGGCGACAACATCCCCGATCATGCCGCTGACGATGGCTTCGCCCAGCCCGCGCTCAGCTGGACTCCGGTGATCGCGCCGGGCGACATGCTGTTCTACACCGGCGACATGTTCCCCGCGTGGAAGGGCCATGCACTGATGCCGGGCCTTGCCAGTCAGGCGATCGTCGATGTCGCGATCGAAGGGGACAACGCGCGCGAAGTCGCCCGCTACGAATTCGAGAACCGCCTGCGCGCGATTGCCCAGGGACCGGACGGCGCGATCTGGGTGGCGCAGGACGGCAAGGGCGCAAAGCTGCTCAAGCTCACGGCGCGCTGATGGCCAGCGCCACTGCGACCCTGATCCCGCTCGAGGCGGTCGATCCCGCCATGATCGAGCAGGTGCTCGATCGCGCCTTCGGGCCGGACCGCCACGCGCGGACCGCCTACCGCATCCGCGAGGGGATGAACTGGCTGCCCGGCCTCAGCCTCGCGGCGCTCGACGAGCAAGAGATGCTGGTCGGCACGATCCAGTGCTGGCCGATCGGGCTCCAGACGAAGCAGGGACAGGTGCCGCTGGTGATGGTCGGACCGGTCGCAGTCGTGCCCGAGCGGCAAGGCGAAGGCTTCGGCGTCGGGTTGATGAGCGCGATGATCGCCGAGGACGCGCGCCTGGCGGCCACCGGGGGCCCGGCGCTACCGCAAGTGTTGATCGGCGATGCGCCCTATTACGGGCGCTGGGGTTTCTCTGCGGCGATGACGGGCGGCTGGCGCTGCCCCGGCCCCTATGAACAGGACCGCCTGCTCGCCCGCGGCCACGGCCTCGCCGCGATGCCGGCCGAAGGCATGCTCGGGCCGTGGGAAGGCTGACGGGGAAAGGTAACCCCTTCACCTTGCGCTTCCCATCTGCCATCCCGTCCCGGCCATGCCCTACGAACCGCCCCCGCACCTTTCCGGTCTGACCCTCGCGCAGATCGCCGCGCTGGTGGAGGAGCGCAAGCTGCCCCCGGTAGAAAGCTGGTCGCCCCGGCAGATCGGCGAAAGCCACATGGTGATCGCCGCGGACGGAACATGGTTCCACGAGGGCGGCCCGATCCGCCGCGAGGCGATGGTGCGGGCTTTCTCAGGCCTGCTGACCCGCGATGATGCCGGGCACCACTGGTTGGTCACGCCCTTCGAAAAGCTCAGTATCGAGGTCGAGGATGCGGCCTTCATCGCCACCGATTGCGTGCGAGCGGATGATGCGTTGGCGTTCCGGCTCAACACCGATGATCTGGTGATCGCCGGACCGGAGCACCCCTTGCGCGTGGCGGGCACGGCGGATGAACCGGCGCTCTATCTCCATGTCCGGCGCGGGTGCGAGGCGCGCCTCAACCGGTCGACCTGGGCGCAGCTGGCCGAGATCGCCTTGGCCGAGGGGGCGGAGGAGAATGGCTGGCAGGTCACCAGCTGCGGACAGGCCTTCCGACTGCTGCCATGAGCCTGTTCGAACCCATCTCCCGCGCCTTTGCCGAGGGCCACGCGCGCGCTATTCCCGATCTGCTGAGCGATGCGCAATTCGCGCGCGACGGGCGCGCCACGCCTGCAGCCGTGTTGATCGCGATCACCGATGTCCCGCACGATCCGCAGGTCATCCTTACCCAGCGCCCTCGCGCAATGCGCGACCATCCGGGGCAGGTTGCCTTTCCCGGCGGCAAGATCGATCCCGGCGAGGATGCGGTAACCGCCGCCCTGCGTGAGGCCGAGGAGGAGCTGGCCCTTCCACGTTCGGCGGTGCGGGTGATCGGCAGCAGCGATGTCTACCATACCGGCACCGGCTTCGTGGTGACACCCGTGGTGGGGCTCGTCCCGCCCGGTCTGGTGCTCTGCCCCAACCCTGCCGAGGTCGAGGCATGGTTCGAGGCACCGCTGCGCCTGCTGCTCGATCCCGCCAGCTGGACCAGCCACGAGGCCTTCTGGCGCGGCTCGACGCGGCGCTATCTGGAGCTTGAATGGCAGGGCTTCCGCATCTGGGGCGTGACCGCGGCGATCATTGCCAACCTGTCGCGGCGGATCAGCCGGGAGGCGCTGTTCGATGTTGCGTGATCTGTCCGAAGCCGACTGGACCCGCCGCGAAGGCCTCGCCGCGCTCACCCGCGCGCTCGGGGCAGAGAACATCCGCTGGGTCGGCGGAGCGGTAAGAGATGGCCTGCTGGGCGTGGCCGTGGCGGATGTCGATTGCGCCACGAAGCTCATGCCGGCCGAGGTGATCGCCGCCTGTGGGCGCGCCGGAATCCGCACCGTGCCGACCGGGATCGAACACGGCACGGTCACCGCGATCCTAAAGGACGGGCCTGTCGAGGTGACCACCTTGCGCCGCGATGTCGCGACCGATGGCCGGCGCGCAACCATCGCCTTCGCCTCCGACTGGCCGGAGGATGCCGCCCGGCGCGATTTCACCATCAACGCGCTCTATGCCCACCCCGAAACGCTGGAGATCGCCGACTGGTTCGGCGGGCGCGAAGATCTTGCGGCGGGCCGAGTGCGGTTCATCGGAGATGCCCGCCAACGGATTGCCGAGGACCACCTCAGGATCCTGCGCTACTACCGCTTCCAGACCCGCTTCGGCGCCGCGCTGGACGAGACCGCCGAGGATGCCTGCGCCGAACTCGCGCACACGCTGAAGGGCCTCAGCCGCGAACGCATCGCGGCCGAACTGCTGTCGCTGCTCGGCCTGCCCGATCCGCATCCGACCATCGCCCGGATGCGCACGCGCGGCGTTTTGCCGGTGATCCTGCCCGAAGCCTGCCCGCCGCACGTAGCCGCCCTCGGCCGCCTCGTCGCAGCAGAGACCGCACAGGCGATCGCCCCTGATCCCGTCCGCCGCCTCGCCGCGCTGCTCCCGCCGATGCCCGAGATTGCCGAGACGGTCGCTGCGCGGCTCAGGCTCTCCAAGGTCCAGCGCGCAAGACTGGTGGCCGCGGCCCAACGCCAGCCGGATGACGCGGCAAACCCGCTCGCCCTCGCCTATCGTCTGTCGCTGCCTGTCGCCATCGACCGGCTGCTGCTCGCGGGCGGCGATGCGCGGGCGCTGGAAGGGTGGAGCCCGCCCATGTTTCCCTTGAAAGGCGGCGCAATCGTCGCGCGCGGAGTGACTGCGGGGCCTGCCGTGGCGCGAATCCTCCAGGCAGTGGAGGCGCGCTGGGTCGCCGAAGGCTTCCCCGATGCAGGACGCATCGAGGCGATGCTCGCCGAAGAGCTCGCGCGCGCCGCCCCGTGACTGACACGACTCGGCGATAACGGGGCCAAATCCGCGACGGGCGTCGCACGGAATTGCCCATCTGCAATTGTCGTACCTTTCGGACACAGGTTAGATTTCATTCCGCGGGTCACCCCCTCTCGGGCCGGTTCGGCCCCTCGCCGCGGTGTCGCCTTTTCGATCCGCTCGCGCCCGCGCCCCCTCCCGGGCGTGCCATCTCTCCGGCACGCACCGGTCATGTGAATAGGGAGTAGAATGATGAAGACCCTCAAGCTGGCGCTGCTTGCCGGTGCCCTCGCCGTCACCCCGGCTGCGGCCTTCGCACAGGATGTCGGCGCGACGATCTACGGCAATGATGGCAACGCCGTCGGCACAGTCACCGAAGTGAACGATCAGGTCGTCGTGATCGACACCGGCAAGCACAAGGCCCCCGTGCCCGTCAGCATGGTGTTCGATGGCGACAAGGGCAAAAGCGTCAACGCCACCAAGGACCAGGTTGATACGATGATGGACCAGCGGATCGCACAGGCCGATGCCGAGCGTGACGCAAAGCTGGTGCAGGGTGCTGCGGTGATTTCGTCGGGCGGCCGCCCGGTCGGCAAGCTCGGCACGGTGGACCTCGCCGCCGATACCATCATCCTCGAAGCCGAAGCAGGCGCGCTGAAGATGAAGAAGGAACACTTCGCGGTGAACCCGCAGGGCCAGCTCACGGTGCTCTACAGCGTGGACCAGATTGCCAGCGCTGCCACCGGCAAACCGGCCAAGACCGGCGGCGGGGCGCGCTAAGCCCGCATCAGACCATCAAGGTCGGGAAACGGGGCTGCGGGAGCATGAAGCTTTCGCAGCCCTTTTCGCGCGCTCAAGTAGCGAAGCGGTAGTGCGACAGAAACCTCAACCGAACTTGCCCGATTTGGGGAAGCCCTGCGGCGGCATCCGACCCGCCGCTCCGCGCGCGACCTTCCACATGCGGATTTCGGTTTCGGTCCGGGTGCGTTCGCCGGAGCCGCCCATCTGCCAGCTGAGCCCGTCGGCCAGAACGAATGTCGTCGCATCCGAAAGCCCGCCATCGCGGTAGCGTTGCAGCTGAACCCCCTGCCCGCGCGACATGACCGGCAGTTCCTCAAGGTTGAACACCACCAGCTTGCGGTTGTCGCCGAACACCGCGACGTGATCGTCGGCCTCGCCGATCTGGCGGATCACGGCGAGCTTTGCTCCGTCCTTGAGGTTCACCACCTGCCGACCCTTGCGAGTTTCGGCCAGCAGTTCGTCCATCGCCGCAATGAAACCCTTGCCGTGGCTGGAGGCGAGCAACAGCTTGCCGCCCGGCTTGTGCACCATCATCGCGCTGACATTGGCCTCGCTTTCGAGGTCGATCATGGTGCGGACCGGCTCGCCGAAGCCGCGCGCGCCAGGCAGCTTGTCGCAGCCCAGCGTGAAGAACCGACCGTCGGACGCCGCCAGCAGCAGCTTGTCGGTGGTCTGCGCGTGGCAGATGAAGGCGAGGCCATCGCCCTCCTTGTACTTGAACTCCTGATCCAGAGGCACATGGCCGCTGGCCGCGCGGATCCAGCCCTTCTGGCTGAGGATCACCGTCACCGGTGCCTTCTCGATCATCGCGTCCATCGAGAATTCAACCGTCGCGGCCGCCTCGGCAATCAGCGTGCGGCGGCGGCCGAGCGGCGTGTCCTCGGCATAGTCCTTGCGCAGGTTGCGCAGATCGCGCTTCAGGCGGGTGCGCTGCTTCGCCGGGCTTTCGAGCAGAGCCTTGAGGTCGGCTTCCTCGGCCAGCAGCTCGTCCTGCTCCTTGCGCAGCTGCATTTCCTCCAGCTTGCGCAGTGACCGCAGCCGCATGTTGAGGATCGCTTCGGCCTGCCGGTCGGTCAGCTCGAACTCCGCGATCATCACCGGCTTGGGCTCGTCCTCGGTGCGGATGATCTCGATCACCCGGTCGAGGTTGAGGAAGGCGATGATGTAACCGCGCACCAGTTCCAGCCGGTTCGCGATCTGGTCGAGCCGGTGCTTCGCGCGGCGCTGGAGGATGTCGATCTGGGCGAAGGTCCAGCTTTCCAGCAGTTCCTTCAGCCCCATCACCATCGGCGTGCGCCCGAAGCCGGGCCGCGCGTCGAGCACGTTGAGATTGAGGCTGAACCGGGTTTCGAGGTCCGTCAGCTTGAACAGGCTTTCCTTGAGCAGCTCCGGATCGACATTGCGGCTCTTGGGCACCAGCACGATGCGGATCGCAGTGTCGCTTTCGTCGCGCACGTCTTCGAGGATCGGCAGCTTGCGGTCGGCGATCAGCTGGGCGATCTGCTCGATCAGCTTGGACTTGGGCACCTGATAAGGGATTTCCGAGATGACCAGCTGCCACTGCCCGCCGCCCATCCGCTCGATCCCGGCGGCGATGTCGGCCTCGTCCTTCGCCTCGGGCGCGTGGAACCGGCCGCGCAAGCGGAAGGCGCCGCGCCCCGTGCGATAGGCCTCGCTGATCGCCGCCGCACTGTCGATCACTTGCCCGCCGGTGGCGAAATCGGGGCCGTGGAAGTGCTGCATCAGCTCTTCGTGGGAGACGGAAGGATTGTCGATCAGCGCCAGCGTTGCGTCGATGATCTCGGCGACATTGTGGCTGGGGATGCTGGTTGCCATCCCCACCGCAATCCCGCTTGCGCCATTGGCGAGGAGGTTGGGGAACAAGCCGGGGAAGATTTCGGGCTCGATCTCCTCGCCGTTATACGTCGGGATAAAGTCGACCGTGCCTTCGTCCAGCCCCGCCATCAGCTCCAGCGCGGTCTTGGTCAGGCGCGCTTCGGTGTAGCGGTAGGCGGCGGCGTTATCGCCATCGACATTGCCGAAGTTCCCCTGCCCTTCGACCAGCGGATAGCGCAGGCTGAAATCCTGCGCGAGGCGGACCATCGCATCATAGACGCTGGCGTCGCCATGCGGGTGATACTTGCCGATCACATCGCCGACCACGCGAGCGGATTTCTTGAAGGCATCGCTGGGGTTGAGCTTCAGCTGCCGCATCGCCCACAGCAGGCGGCGGTGGACCGGCTTCAACCCGTCGCGCAGGTCGGGCAGCGAGCGGGCGGTGATCGTCGACAGCGCATAGACGAGGTACCGCTCGGACAGAGCGGCATCGAAGGGCGCATCGACGATGGCGTCGAAGCCGTCATCGGGTTCGTCGGTGGTCACGGGATCGGACATGCCCCCCGTCTAGCAACCCGCGCGCCCGCGAGGGAGAGGGGTTTCCACAGGGAAAGCGACTTACCGCAGCGGGCTGCCAGCCTGCCGTGAGCGGTGGAACAGCCTCGGCTGCGGGCCACTAATCCCCCTGCAACCCCCAGCAGGAGAACCCCATGCAGCGCGTCCTCATCATCGCCACCGACGGTTTCGAACAGTCCGAACTGACCGAGCCCAAGCGCCTGCTTGAAGAGGCAGGGGCACAGGTCACCGTCGCCAGCCTCAAGTCCGGGGAAATCCGCGGCTGGGACCAGAAGGACTGGGGAACCAGCGTGGCGGTCGATTGCACCATCGGTGATGTGTCGGCTGACGATTACGACGCGCTGCTGCTTCCAGGCGGTCAGATGAACCCGGACATCCTGCGCACCGAACGCAGCGTCATCGGTGCGGTGCTGGCCTTCGATGCGGCGGAAAAGCCGATCGCGGCGATCTGTCACGCGCCCTGGCTGCTCGCGGAGGCGGACTTGATCGACGGGCGCACCGTCACCGGCTGGCCTTCGATCCGCACCGATCTCGCCAATGCCGGGGCCGATGTGGTCGACGAGGAGGTGGTGGTCGACGGCAACCTCATCACCAGCCGCAAGCCGGGCGATATCCCCGCCTTCACCGAGGCGCTGATGGCCGCGCTCGACATGCCCGAGGGCTGACCCGCGGGCCCCGCCATGAGCGAGCCCGAGGACCGCGAAGCGCTCGCCGAAACCCGCACCGCGTGGGCCGAAAAGCGCACCGACTGGGCCGAAGACCGCACCATCATGGCGAACGAGCGGACCTTCGCCGGGTGGATGCGCACGGGCCTTGCCGCGGTCGGAATAGGGCTCGGTTTCAATGCCTTGTTCGGCAAGCTCGAACCGGCATGGCTGCCCCGGGGGCTGGCGAGCGCCTTCGTGATGGTCGGCGTCGCGGTGTTCTTCGCCGCGCAGGCCAAGGCGGTCGCGGTCGCCCGGCGGCTGGAGGACCACAAGGCCGAACCGATGCGCGGCCTTGCCCTGCGGCTGGTGGCAGCGGCGCTGATCGCCGCCAGCACCGGACTTGGCGCGGCGATCTGGCTGCTGCCCTAGGCGCTCACATCCGCCGCGCGTCGGCGCTGGAGGCGGGGATGGTGACGGTCAGGCCGTCCATCTCGGCGGTCAGCTCGATCTGGCAGGACAGCCGCGAGGTGCGCCGCGCGCCGGCAGCGAAATCGAGCATGTCTTCCTCCTCTTCGCTGGCGGGCAGGAGACGGTCGAACCAGTCGGCGGCGACGATCACGTGGCAGGTGGAGCACGCCATCTGCCCTTCACAGGTGCCTTCCAGCGGCAGCCCCGCCGCCTGCCCCACGCGCAGCAGATTTTCGCCGGATTCGGCCGTGGTTTCAACGGCTTTGCCGCCAGCTTCGACGAAGGTTACGGTGATGCTCACAGGCCTTGCTCCTTCGCGGCAGCGTTCAACATGGCGGCGGCGGATTCGAGGTCCGCTGCGGTCGTATAGCGTCCGAAACCCAGCCGGATAGAGGACTTGGCCTGCGCCTCGGTCAGCCCGAGTGCCCGCAGCACATGGCTCGGCCGACCGGAGCCGCTGGCGCAGGCGGACCCGGCGGAGAACATCACCTGCCGGCAATCGCTCATCAGCCGCGCGACATCGAGGCCATCGCGCCGGATGTTGAGATTGCCGTGCCAGCGGTGTCCGGCGCTGCCGTTCAGGTCCCAATCCGCAAACAGATCGCGGGCAATGTTCCACAAATGTTTCACGTGAAACATCTGCGCTTCCATCCCCTCGGCAGCGACCCGGCAAGCCGCCCCTAACCCGGCGCAAAGGGCGGGCGAGAGGGTGCCTGACCGCAGGCTGGCCTCCTGTCCGCCACCATGAACGAGGGGCTGGATCGAAGCGCCCTGCGCCATCCACAGCGCGCCGATGCCCTTCGGCCCGTGAATCTTGTGGCCCGAAACCGCGATAAAATCAGGGGCAAGAGGGGGTCTGGAGGGGGTCAAGGCGAGCCTGCCGAGGGCCTGGACGGCATCGACCAGCACCTTTGCACCGCTTTCGCGGGCGATGGCGATGGCCTCCTCCAGCGGATGCACCACCCCGATCTCGTTATTGACCGCCATGATCGCGACAAGGCCGACCTTGGGCGTGATCGCCGCTTGCAGCGCGTCCAGATCGGCGCGGCCATCGGGCAGGACAGGCAGCACCGTGAAACGCCGCCCCTGCGCTTCGACCGCGCGCTGGCAATCCAGCACGGCGGCATGTTCGGTGGCGAAGGTGAGCACATCGCCCTCGCTTCCGAGCAGCACCATGTTGAGCGCTTCGGTCGCGCCGCTGGTGAACAGGGTCCGACCGCCCGAGGGCATCAGCGCGGCGACCTGCTCGCGCGCGGCCTCGACAGCGGCGGCGGCCATGCGGCCCATGCGGTGGGGGGAATGGGGATTGCCGAAAGTCTCGCTCTCCGGCCCGCCAAGCCAGCGCAACATCGCCTCACGCGCTTCGGGGGCGAGCGGCGTGGTGGCCTGGTAGTCAAGGTAGATCATGGGCTTGTCGCGATCTTTCCTGCGCCCGTCATGCTGAACTCGTTTCAGCATCCATTCTTCGGCTTCGGGCCGAGGCTTAATGCGGAGAAATGGACCGTGAAACAAGTTCAGGGTGACGAAGGTGGATCAAATAAGCGAAGCCCAGGCTTCGGCAAACCGTTCAAGTTCCTCGGGCGTGGTGCTCCACCCGAGGCTCACCCGGATCGTGCGCGCCGCGACGTCGTCGGGCACCCCGAAGGCATCGAGCACGCGGCTCTTCTTGAGTGTCCCCGAAGAACAGGCGCTCCCCGCCGAAACGGCGAAGCCCATCGCATCGAGGCGGATCAGCAGCGCCTGCGCGCTCAAGGTGGGGTGGGCGACGGCGAAGATGTGCGAGGATTGCGAACCCGGTGAAATCATCTGCCCGTGTCGGAAAAGTGCATTCTTGAACTCAAGTTGCTGTTCGACCGTAGTTC
The DNA here is from genome assembly GCA_019750455.1 of Sphingomonadales bacterium. Classification (GTDB taxonomy): domain Bacteria; phylum Pseudomonadota; class Alphaproteobacteria; order Sphingomonadales; family Sphingomonadaceae; genus Erythrobacter. Next base: position 31,316 of record JAIEOM010000004.1, read on the forward strand.
CCCAGCAATCCAGCCCTCCGGCCTCCAGCGCCGCCGCCATACCGAGCGCAGCAGGCAGGTTCTCTGTCCCCTGACGGTAACCGCGCTCATGCCCACCGACCGGCTCCAGCAGAGCAAAATCGCGCACCAGCAATGCGCCCACCCCGATCGGACCGCCGAACTTGTGCGCCGAGATCACCAGCATGTCGGCATCCGGCAGATTCGTCTTGCCCGCGCTTTGGGAGCAATCGACGAGCATCTGCCCGCCGCGCTCTCGGACGGCTTCGAACAGGGTGTTGCGCACATAGGGCAGCAGGATTGTTCCGGTTTCCGAATTGACGTGCTGCACGGCGACTAGCGCGTCCCGGCAATCGGGGAGCGCGACAGGATCGACCTCTCCATCGACAACCGGCACCACCTCTGCATCCGGCGCAGCCCGGAACACCGCGTCATGCTCCACCGCGCTGACGATCTTCCGCTTCGCTTTTGCCCGGTTCAGCGCAATCCACAGAGCCTCGCTCGCGCCCGATGTGAAGATCAGCTCCCCATCCCACCCTACCGCGCGCTTCACTCGCTCCCTTGCACCCTCCAGCGCTGCCTTTGCCTTGCGACCCTCCGCATGGGGGCTGGAGGGGTTTGCCCAGATGGCAAATCCCTCCTCCATCGCCGCCTTCGCCTCGGGGCGCAGGGGGGAGGTTGCGGCGTGATCGAGATAGATGCGGCCCGAAATGGCGGGATTCCTCACAATAATTGCGATTTTCGTGGGCCTCCCTATATAGGCCCCGCAATTCCGGCGCCACCCGGCGCTGAGACACAGATCTTGTCAGGGTTCCACGATGCCGTCCGTCATCTTTCCCGGCCCCGAAGGCCGTCTCGAAGGCCGTTTCTCCCCGCCCCCGCGCCCGCGCGCGCCGGTAGCGATGATCCTCCATCCGCACCCCGAAGGCGGGGGGACCATGAACGACCGGATCGTGCAGCGGCTCTACAAGACCTTTGCCGATCGCGGGTTCGCCACGCTGCGCTTCAACTTTCGCGGTGTGGGCCGTTCGCAAGGGTCGTTCGACAGCGGCATTGGCGAACTGTCCGACGCGGCCTCCGCGCTCGACTGGGTGCAGTCGATCCACCCGGAGGCGCAGAGCACCTGGATCGCGGGCTACTCCTTCGGTGCGCTCATCGGCATGCAGCTGCTGATGCGCCGCCCCGAAGTGCGCGGCTTCATCTCGGTCGCGCCGCCCGCCAACATGTACGACTTCAGCTTCCTCGCCCCCTGCCCCGCGAGCGGCATCTTCGTGCAGGGCGCGGCGGATACGGTGGTGCAGCCGGGCGCGGTGCAAAAGCTGGTCGACAAGCTGCGCACCCAGAAGCACATCACCATCCACCACGAGGAAATCCCGCGCGCCAATCACTTCTTCGAGAACGAACTCGATGATCTGATGCGCTCGGTGGACAATTATCTGGACTTCCGCCTCTCGCCGGATTGCCCGATTAAATAAGGGGGTTTTCGTGTGCGCAGCCGCCTCCGCGGCTGCGTCCTCGGTGCTGTTCCTTCTCTGCGCTCCGGGCACCTACGGGCGGCCGTTCGGCCTTGCGGCCCTACGGGCCGGGCCAGCGCGACTCATCGGACATGCGATGATTTCGGTCGCGCCAGCGACCGCGAGCGCACGCGCGCGAGCCGCAGGCGCTCAAGCCCGCAGGGCTTGAAGCAGCGCCGAGGACGTGCCCGCGGAGGCGGGCACGCAAGCAAAATCAACCATTTCTCTACCAATACAGTTGCAAAAAATACAGTACTGAAAAACAACGCGAAACTTCTTCGCCCCTAACAAAAGTCATAGTACTCTCACCAGCGAGCGGGGCCGGAGTGCCAAGCTTGCGAAAGGTGCTCCGGCCACCGCTCCCACGATGATGGAGAGAGGAGCCCCTGCATGACTTATGCTTCTGCCAATCGACGTCCCAACCCCGCCGCACTTATCGGCGCGCTCGGCATTCCCGGTGCTTTCGGCGCGCTGCTGGTGGTCGGCCTTGCGGTGACAGTGGCAACCACGCCGCCCGAGCCGCGCCTCAAGAGCGAGCACATCGACGAGATTCCCCTGCCCCCGCCGCCCCCTCCGGTCGACAAGCCGCATGCCGATACCAAGTCGACCAATCCGACGACCGTTCCGACCACTCCGATCAACCCCGTCCCGCCGATCAATCCGCCGATCATCTTCGACGGGCCGGTCACCTTCCCGACCACGCCGGCAGGCACGGACGGGCCGATCGTGACCGGCACCCCCGGCACGGCGCCCAGCCCCGCCTCGCTCTACGATCCGGTCGGCGCGCGGCCCAAGGGGGACCGTGGCCGGTGGGTGACCAATGAGGATTACCGCTCGCGCTGGATCATGGAGGACATGTCGGGCCGCGCCGCCTTCACGCTCGCGATCGATGCCCGCGGCAAGGTGACGGAGTGCACCATCACCCGATCGACCGGCCATGCCCCACTGGATGCGGCAACCTGCGACCTTGTCAGCAAGCGCGCGCGCTTCGATGCCGCGCGGGACGGCAATGGCAAGGCCGTGCCGGGGAGCTATTCCGGCTCGGTAACCTGGCAGATTCCCAAGTAACCTGTTCCCGCCGGGGAAGGCTTCCCCCTAGCCTTCTCCGGCGGCCTCTTGCAGCTGGTCGACAGGGGCCTGCCCACCGGTGGAGGGCACGGTCCAGATCAGCACGTTGATCACCGCGATCACCGCCAGCAGCACCATCAGCGCGGGGTTCTTTGCATCCCCGGTGCGGCGCCACAGGGCATAGGCCCCGGCGACCAGCGCAAGCGCGGCGAGCATCACGATCGAAAGCACGATATCGGTCATGCCCGCGCCTCTAGCCTGCCCTGCCTGTGCGGTGCAATTGACTTGGCGCAGGTGCCCCGCCAAACCTTCGCGCCATGAGAGAGAGCACCACGACGAACGTCACCCGCCGCCAAACCCTGAAAACCATAAGCGCAGGGCTGGCAGGCACCACCGCCATCGCCCTGCTGCCGGCCTGCGCCTCGACGGGCGCCACCGCACCGGCCAGCGCCGGACGCTCGCTCGCCGGGCTCGATCCCGACGCGGCGCTTGACCGGGTCGCCTATGCGATGCTGGCGCATGAACCGGGCCGCGCCACCGGGCTCGGGGTCGATGTGGGCGAATATGCCGCATGGCGATCGACCTTCGGCACGGGCGGCGAGGAAGGGCGCGCGGCCTATGCGGCAACGCTCAAGGAACTGGTCGCCGAGGTAAAGGCCTATCCCAAGGCGGGCCTCACCAGCGACCAGCAGATCGGCTTCGAAGTGGTCGAAACCGCCTTTACCAGCGCCTTGGAGGGCATGGCCCAGCCCTATGGCGATGTCGCCGTCGGCAGCTGGCGCAATGCGCCCTATGTCGTGATCCAGAATGTCGGCGGCTATATCGATCTGCCGCGCTTCTTCGGTTCGGGCCAGCCGCTCAAGACGGCGGAGGACATCGGCCCCTACATGAGCCGCCTTGCCGAGGTCCCCGCCCTGCTCGACGGGGAGCTTGACCGCATCCGCAAGGCCCGCGGGGACGGCCTCATGCCGCCCGCCTTCCTGCTCGACAAGGCGATCGGCCAGATGGAAGCGAGCATCGCGGCGAGCAATGACAGCTATGCAGGCCCCCTGCTGGCGAGCGGGATTGCCGGCGCCGACAAGGCCGCCGAACAGGCGGTGCGCATCGCGGCGGGCGGCATCGTGCCCGCGCTCCAGCGCCAGCTGGCCGAACTCAGGGTCCAGCGCGCCGCCGCCAAGGACGCGGCAGGCATGTGGGCGCAGCCGGGGGGCGAGCAATATTACGACTGGGCGATCCGCGCCTCCACCACCACGCGCATGACCCCGGACGAAATCCACCAGCAGGGTCTCGACGAGCTGCGCACTCTCCACGGGCGCATGGACCCGATCCTGCGCGAGATCGGCTACACCAAGGGCTCTGTGGGAGAGCGCATGCGCGCGCTCAGCGCCGATCCGCGCTACCAGTTTGCCGAGGGCGATGCGGGCCGCAAGGAGATCTTCGCCTTCATCAACGACCGGCTCAAATGGATCAAGGCGCAGATGCCGCGTGCCTTCAACACGCTTGTCGATCCGCCGCTGGAAGTGCGCCGCCTGCCGCTCACCGAAGAACCCGGCGCACCGGGTGCCTATGGCGGGGCGGGCAGCAAGGACGGCAGCATCCCGGGGCGTTTCTGGATCAACCTCAGAACCACCGATCTGCACCGCAAATATGATCTCGCTGACCTCACCTTCCACGAGAGCATTCCCGGCCACGTGTGGGAGGGTGAATTCAGCAACCGCCTGCCGCTGATCCGTTCGATCCTCGCCTTCAACGCCTTCTCGGAAGGCTGGGCGCTCTATGCCGAACAGCTTGCGGACGAGCTGGGCGCCTATGATGAATTCAAGGTCGGGCGGCTGGGCTACCTCCAGTCGCTCGCCTTCCGCGCCTGTCGTCTGGTGGTGGACACCGGCATGCACCACAAGCGCTGGACGCGCGAACAGGGCCGGCAGTTCTTCGTCGAGGAGAACGGATCGAAGGTCGAGGAGGTCGCCTCGGAAGTCGATCGTTACTGCAGCTGGCCGGGTCAGGCCTGCGGCTACAAGATCGGCCACAGCGAAATCGTCCGCCAGCGCGCGCGGGCCGAGGCGGAGCTTGGCGGCAGGTACGACTTCAAGGCGTTCAACACCGCCGTGGTGCTGGGCGGCAATGCGCCACTTTCCGTCATGGCCAACACGGTGAGCCGCTATATCGCAAGCGCGAAGGGGTAGCGGCACGGGCCTACCCCCTTCCCATTCTGCTCCCCTGACCCCATGTTGCAACCCGCGCATGGCAGGAAGGCGGAATGGAAACACTCGGACAAGACCTTGAAACCATGCGCCGCGTGCCGTTGGCACCGGAGCATGTCGATGCGATCTGCGCCATCGGCGGGGAGAAGGTCTATCCCGCCGGCAGCATCGTCATGGACATCGGCGAGGCGATGGACCGCTTCGTCTATGTGCTCGAAGGCGAGGTCGAGGTGGTCAACCCCTACACCGGCGAGCGCATGTTCGAACACGCGCTCGGCCCGACGCAATTTCTCGGCGAGATCGGCTTTCTGAGCGGGTCGACCAATTACCTGAAGATGCGCGCCGCGCGCGATACCCGCGTGATCGAAGCTCCGCGCAAAGGCGTGCTCGATCTGATGAGCCGCATTCCCGAACTGTCCGACCACCTCATCACGGTCTTTGCCGCGCGCCGCCGCAAGCAGTTCGAAATCAGCAATGCAGCCGTCAAGGTGATCGGCGCGGACCGCGATGCGAAGGTGCAGGCGGTGGAACGCTTCCTGTCGCGCAACCGCATCCCCTTCCAGAGCTTCGACATGGACGCGACCGACCGCGAGACGGTGCAGGTGTGTTCGCTGATCGGCCACGAACCGGCGGTGATCCTGGGCGTGGACAAGCGGCTGGAAGACCCGACCCCGCGCAAGGTGGCGCAATATCTCGGGCTCGATCTCGATATCTGTTCGCAGCGGACCTACGACCTCGTCATCGTCGGCGGCGGCCCCGCAGGCGTGGCGGCAGCGGTCTATGCCGGGTCCGAAGGAATCGGGGCGCTGGTGATCGAGGATACCGCCGTGGGCGGGCAGGCCGGCACGTCGAGCCGGATCGAGAATTACATGGGCTTTCCCACGGGCATCAGCGGCACCGACCTGACATGGCGCGGGCAGGTGCAGGCGATGAAGTTCGGCACGCGCTTCGTCATGCCGCGCCGGGTGGAAGCGATGAGCCGCCGCGAAGACGGGGCCTGGTGCCTGACGCTGGATGACGGAGACGAATTGTGCGCCCGCGCGGTGCTGGTAGCAACCGGGGTGCAATATCGCCGCCTACCGCTGGAAAACCTCGAAGCGCTGGAAGGCGCGGGCATTTTCTACTCCGCGACCGAAATGGAGGCGCGCTTCTGCGCCCGGACCGAGGCCGTGGTGATCGGCGGCGGCAATTCGGCGGGGCAGGCGGCAATGTTTCTGTCCCGCGCGGCGGCGCATGTACATCTGGTGGTGCGATCGGGCAATCTGGCCGCCTCGATGTCGAGCTATCTGATCGAGCGGTTGCAGGCCGACCCGCGCGTCACCATCCACTACCATTCCGAAGTCACCGCCCTTCACGGCGAGGACTGGCTTGAAGGGCTGACTCTCAAGACCAAGGACACCGAGCGCCGGATCGATACCCGCGCCCTGTTCATCATGATCGGCGCCGCGCCCAACACCGGCTGGCTTTCCGGCCATGCCGAGGTCGATCCGAAGGGCTTCGTCCTGACCGGCGCGGCAGCCGGGCAGGCCGATGATTACGCCACCACCGCGCCCGGCATCTTCGCCGTGGGCGATGTGCGGGCCGGATCGGTCAAGCGCGTGGCGAGCGCGGTGGGCGAAGGATCGGTGGTGGTCAGCCGGATCTGGCAATATCTTGAGGATACGCGGCCCGACGCAGCCTGAACGGCCCCGCAATAATTCGTCGCAAGCCACTGGCATTGCGACAGATTGACGATATGCTTCCCCCGTCGTCCGGCAATCGCAGTGTTGGCGACAGGGGGACGCACGCCATGATTTCCGCAGTTTTCCGCAGCCTCGCCGCCCTGCTGGCCCTGCTCGCCGCCGCGCCCGCATGGGCCGAATGGTACGAGGCATCGAGCGACCACTTCGCCATCTACGCCGATGACAAGGAAGCCGACCTCCGCAAGTTCGCCGAGAATCTCGAACGCTACCACAGCGCGATGGCTTTCCTGACCGGGCAGACAGTCGAAAAGCCGAGCCCCTCGAACCGCGTGACCATCTTCGTCGTCGGCGACCAGCGCGACATGCGCGCGCTGACCGGTGGCAACCGCTATGTCGGCGGGTTCTATATCCCTCGCGCAGGGGGCAGCCGTGCCTTTGTGCAGGATATCCGCAACACCAAGGGCTATCCCCATTTCTCCACTATCGTGATGCTGCACGAATATGCGCACCACTTCCTGATCTCGTCCTCGCGCTTCCCTATGCCGCGCTGGTGGAACGAAGGCGCGGCGGAGTTTTTTGCGGCGGCGACTTTCAAGGATGATGGAAGCCTGCTGATCGGGCGCGCCGCACAGCATCGCGGGGCGGAATTGGCCTATGCCGATCCGGTCCACGTGCGCGAGCTGCTCGATCCGGCGCTCTACGAAAAGGAACGCAGCAAGGGCTATGACGCCTTTTATGGCAAGAGCTGGCTGCTCTACCATTACCTGATCTTCTCGAAGGAGCGCGCCGGGCAGCTGACCCAGTACGAACGCGACCTGTTCAGCGGCATGGCACCGCTTGCTGCGGGCGAGGCCGCCTTCGGCGATCTCGACACGCTGGAGCGGGATCTGGGCAATTACCTGCGCGGCGGGCGGTTCATGATGCTGCCGCTTCCCGCGGCCAAGCTTAGCACCGGCAGCCCTGTCACGCTGCGCAAGCTACCGGCGGGCGAGGCGGCCATGATGCCTGTCGTGATCCGTTCGCAGCGCGGGGTTAACGATGCGCAAGCAGCCGAGTTGCTGGCCGAGGCGCGCGCGATTGCCGCGAAGTATCCGGACGATCCGGGCGTGCTCGCTGCGCTGGCCGAGGCGGAATATGACGCGGGCAACGATGCCGAAGCGATCGCGGCGGCCGACAAGGCCATCACGGCCGATCCGTCACGCACCAATGCCTATGTCCAGAAAGGCTATGCCCTGTTCCGGCAGGCAGCCGATGCCGATGACCGCAAGACCGCCTTTGCCGCGGCGATGAAGCCGTTCGAGGCGCTCAACGCGCTGGAGAACGATCACCCCCTGCCGCTGATCTACTAGAGTCTGTCCTGTTTAGATTGAGGCATAGCCGCTGTTTCTGAGGTAGTTGGCGCATTCGTGTGGCGGGAAGGC
>JAIEOM010000033.1 GCA_019750455.1 Sphingomonadales bacterium
TTCAGGAACTGGCGGGTGCATCGCTGGATGCCGTTGCTGGTCGGGTTCGGTCTTGTCGCGCTGTTCATCTGGTTTGCCGAGAACATCGCCACCTTCGCCAATGCCTGGAACTATCCCGGGCAAGAGCAGCAATGGCGCATGGTCAGCATCGCCAAATACGGCAGCTGGTATCTGTTGATGCTGATCAGCTTCGTGCTGGTGACCTTGGTGCAGCCGGTCCGCGCGCCGGATTAGGCACCTTTCTGGTCGAGCTCTGCGTTCAGGTGCAGGCTGCATCGCCAGAAGAAGAACGCCGGCACCAGCCCCAGCACCGCCGCGCCATAAAGCACATAGCGGACCGAGTCCGGCCCGAACATCGGCTTCAGCCAGTCCGACAGCACCCCGAAGAACAGCGGTCCCAGCCCCAGCCCGATCAAGTTCTGGACAAACAGCAGCGCGGCAGCCGCAATCGCCCGGGCGCGCAGCGGGACGAGGCCCTGCGCGGCCGAGTAGCAGGGGCCATAGTAGAGCGAGTTGAACACCTGCGGCCCGAACAGCAGCACCAGCGCCAACGGCCAGCTTGGCGCGTGGTAGGCGGCAATCGCTAGCGGGATCGAAAGCGTCATGCCCACCGCCGGTGCGGTGAGCACATGGCGGCGATTGCGGGCCCCGAAGCGGTCGGCAAGGTATCCGCCAAGCCACGTCCCCATCGCTCCGCCGATTCCGCCGATCAGCCCGAACCACAGCCCCACCTCGCCCGGGGTCAGATCATGGCTGCGCTGGAAGAAGATCGTCGTCCAGGTGGTCTTGCCGTAGGCGAGGAAAGCGGCGGCGGACCCGGCGCACAGCAGCAGCAGATAGGCGCGTGATCCCATCACCTCGGCCAGCGCCTGCCGCAAGGGAAGCGCGGGCGCGGCGGCCTTGGCTTGCAGGATCGCAGCGGCGTCAGAGCGGCGCGGATCCTTGAGCACAAACCACACGACCAGCGCCAGAATGACGCCAGGCAGCCCTACCACCACGAAGGCCTCACGCCAGCCCAGATAATCCGCGAGCTTGCCGCCGATCACCATACCCAGCAAAGTGCCGATCGGAATGCCAAGCGAGTAAAATGCGAGGGCGGAGGCGCGCTTCTCCGGCGGCACCATATCGCTGATCAGCGAATGCGCCGGCGGCGTGCACCCCGCCTCGCCGACGCCCACCCCGATCCGTGCCAGCAGCAATTGCCAGAAATTCTGCGCCAGCCCGCACAGCGCCGTCATCCCCGACCACACCGCAAGAGCGACCGCGATCAGGCGGGGGCGATGGGTGGTCGGGCGGTCGGCGAAACGGGCGATCGGGATGCCAAGCACCGTGTAGAACAGCGCAAAGGCCAACCCGGTCATCAGCCCGATCTGCGTGTCGTTCAGATCCAGATCGCGTGCAATCGGCTCGGCCAGGATGTTGACGATCTGGCGGTCGATGAAATTGAAGACATAGACCGTCAACAGGATCCACAGGGTCACCCTTGCCGACTGCACAGCTGTGCCGGTGCCGCTTTCTGCCGCGGTTGCCATTATCGTGTTCTCTCCCATCGGTGGCGGTTGGTCCGCCATCCTTGCGCTTGTCCAGTTGGTGCCGGAATGACGCCAATCAGTAAAGCAGGTGCGGTCGCACCGCGGCAACCCATGCGGCCTCCTCAGGTGACGTCATGGCGTCAAGGTCGTGCGGCGTGGCGGCAGGATCATCGACCCATTCGCGTAAGGCCGGTCCGCCATTGATGACGTCAATCGCCAGACGGGTCAGTTCATACTCGTAAGGGAAATCGCGCCACAGCGGATAATCCGGATAGAGCAGCCGGATCGCCTTGAAGGCCAGCGCCTGAAGCCGCCACGGGCGGAAGGCGTGATGCGCGTAGAAGCCGCCTTCTGCGTGTATCATCAGTGCATTGCAGAGCTTTCCTGAGTGTTTGTGGAAAGTCGGCTCGAACCAGCATTCACGGATGGCGCAGCCCGCCAGCCACTCGGGTGCCAGCTTGCGCATGACCGTCAGCACGCCGCCTGCATCCACATCGGGCGCGCCGAACAGCACCTCGAGCGGGCGGGTCGTGCCCCGTCCTTCGGACAGGGTGGTGCCTTCCAGCATCACTGTTCCCGCATAGCTGCGGGCCATGTTGAGGTTGGCGGCATTGGGCGAAGGGTTGATCCACAGGCGTGACGCCGGCCAGCCGAAACCATCCGCTTCGTCAGGATGCCAGCCCTCCATCGCCACCACCTTATAGGCGACGTCGAGACCGAAGTGCTCGATGAACCAGTGGCCCATTTCACCCATGGTGAGGCCGTGGCGCATCGGCATCGGGGCGGCGCCGACGAAGCTTTCCTGTCCCGGCACCAGCAGCGTGCCCTCCACGGGGCGACCCGCAGGATTGGGCCGGTCGAGCACCCACACTTCCTTGCCGGCCTTGGCTGCCTCCTCGAGAAGATAAAGCAGGGTGGTGACGAAGGTGTAGATCCGGCAGCCGAGGTCCTGGAGATCGAACAGGAACACATCCGCGCTCGACATCATCTGGCCGGTGGGGCGGCGCACCTCGCCGTAGAGCGAGAAGATCGGAATGCCGTAGCGCGGGTCCATCTCGTCCGCGGTTTCGACCATGTTGTCCTGCTTGTCGCCTTTCAGCCCGTGCTGCGGGCCGAAGGCGCTGTTGACCTGCACACCCGCCGCGATCAGCGCGTCGAGGCTGTGGGTCAGATCCGCCGTCACGCTGGCAGGATGAGCCACCAGCGCCACACGGCGGCTCTTGAGTTGGCGAAGGAGTTCAGGGTCGGCGAGCAGCCGGTCGATGCCGTTCTTCATGCGCCAAGCGTTGGAACAGCACGCGCGCAAAGGCAATCCTTGCCGATGGGGGTGGGAACATTGTCCGCAGTGTGCCAGTTAGGCCTGCATGGACATTGACTGGACCTCTGCCGCCATCGCCGCCGGTTGGGCGATCATTCTTGGCGGCGCGGGCGGCGCGTTGACCGATATCGGCCAATGGTATCGCGACCTTCGCAAGCCCCCCTGGCAGCCGCCAGACTGGCTGTTCGGTCCCGCCTGGACGGTGATCCTGGCCCTTGCCGGATGGAGTTTCTATGTGGGCCTGACACAGGCACCTTCCTCCGCAGCAAGGGCGGGCGTGTGGGCGCTGTTCAGCGCGAATTTCGTGCTGCACTTCCTCTGGTCGCCGCTGTTCTTCAAGCTGCGCCGTCCGGACTGGGCGCTCGCCGAGAATGTTCTCCTGTGGCTTTCGGTCGTGGGACTGATGGTGGTGCTGCCGCGGCTTGTGGGCGATAGCTTCGCAGGCTGGCTCAATGTGCCCTATTTCATCTGGGTCAGCTTTGCCTTTGTGCTGAATGCGAAGATCGTGCAGCTCAACCGGCCGTTCGGCAGGCCGGCTGCTGCCTAGCGTTCGACAATCAGTGCGCGGTTCGCCTCCGAGTGGAACTCGGGTCTGCCGGGCGGAAAAGCCAGTGCCCAGTATTGCTTGCTGCCATCGGCATGTTCGACGATCGCGTTGAGTGCGACCTGAGCCGGATCGGGTAGATCGGCGGCGATGCTGGCCTTGAGAATCAGTCCTGCATCATCCTGCGCGCAGGCAATGGCGATGGCCTCAACTGGCGCATCGCGCATTCCTTCACGGAAGGAATCGAAATCATAGGCTGCCCATTGGCCCGAGGGCGAGAGGTTGAATTCGCGATAGGCTGACCCGCCAAGCGGCTGCCAGAAAATCTCGAAGCAGGTCGTCTGCCACAGATTGTCGCGGCGCGCGGGCGTGGCGGGAGGCGGCAGGATGATCGACGGGACATGCCCGTCGAGCCGGAATTCCGCCTCGCAGCCTTCCGGCGTCGCGACGACCGAAGCCGTGATGGCGCGAACCGGGCCGAGATCGCAGGTCACATGGAGCATCAGCGGGTGCATGGCCTCTGATTGCCGCGTCCCCTCGCCTCCGGCAAGCCACTTCCCGTCGCGCGCCCGCACTGATAGGGGCGCAGCCCATGAGCAATTACGAATCCGCCCTCCTGCGCCTGCTCGACGAGCGGGGCTATATCCACCAGCTGACAGACGCGGCGGGCCTTGATGCCCTGGCCGCGAAGCAGATAGTGCCGGGCTATATCGGGTTCGATGCGACTGCGCCTTCGCTCCACATCGGCAGCCTCGTGCAGATTATGATGCTGCGCCGCTTGCAGCAGACCGGGCACAAGCCGATCGTGCTGATGGGCGGCGGCACCACGCGGATCGGGGATCCCACAGGGCGCGATGAAAGCCGCAAGATGCTGACCGACGAGGCGATCGAGGCAAATGTGCAATCGATCTTCACGGTCTTCGACAAGCTGCTGAAATTCGGGGACGGACCGACTGACGCAGTGATGGTCAACAACCATGATTGGCTGGGCCAGCTCGGCTACATCCAGCTGCTTCAGGAAGTCGGCACGCACTTCACAGTCAACCGGATGCTGACCTTCGATTCGGTCAAGCTGCGGCTTGAACGCGAACAGCCGATGACCTTCCTCGAATTCAACTACATGATCCTCCAAGGCTACGATTTCAGGCACTTGTCGCGCGAACTTGGCGTGCGCCTGCAAATGGGTGGCAGCGACCAGTGGGGAAATATCGTCAACGGGATCGAGCTTGGCCGGCGCATGGACGGGGCCGAGCTGTTCGGTCTCACCACCCCGCTGCTGACCACCGCGAGCGGCGCCAAGATGGGCAAGACCGCAGCCGGCGCGGTGTGGCTCAACGAGGAGCAACTGCCCGCCTACGACTTCTGGCAATACTGGCGCAATGTCGATGATGCCGACGTGGGCCGCTTCCTGCGCCTGTTCACCGACTTGCCGCTCGATGAAATCAAGCGCCTCGAAGGGCTTGAGGGTGCAGAGATAAATGCGGCCAAGATCGTTCTCGCCAACGAGGTGACGAAGCTTGTTCGCGGAGATGATGCCGCCGTTCGGGCCGAGGCGACCGCGCGCGAGACCTTTGCCGGTTCGGGTGCAGGCGAGGACCTGCCGACCCTCGCGACCGGCCCCGAGGGGATGCGCCTTGCCGCGCTGCTGACCGCGATCGGCCTGACCGCTTCGGGCGGCGAGGCAAAACGCAAGCTGGCCGAGGGTGCGGTCAGGCTGCAAGGGGAAACGGTCAACGATCCTGCCCAGCTGGTCCTGCCCGAAGAGGGGCAGACCCTGCGTCTCAGCCTGGGGAAGAAGCGGCACGCCCTTGTGACGCGATAGGATCTGCATCCGGCCTTTACCAATTGTCAGCCTTTATCCGGCATCTCGGGATGGTGACCCATTCGGAGAGAAGGATCGCGCCTCGTGGCCGGTGGAGCTAACCTCAGTGTGACCGATCTGCGCCGTGCTGCGCGACATCCGGTCGATTTTCCGGCGATCGTCGAGCACTTCGCTCACGGCGACCTGCATCTGCACATCTGCAATCTGTCGGCACACGGCTTCATGGTTGACGATGCCCGCGATCTTCAGCGCGGCGATCGCATCATTATCCGTCTGCCGGTGGTTGGCCGGATCGAGGCTTACGTGATCTGGACCCGCGATAGCCGCGCCGGATTCCAGTTCGAACGGATCATCCGTCTCGACGATTTCGTCGCGATTATCGACGAGCTCCAGCCCAACCCGCGTCTGCGCCGCTCCCGCTGAGCCGAAAGGCCCGCTGACAGCCTGACAAGTTTCGCCTGCTTGGCAGCACGCCAATCGCCTGCCATGGCGCGCGGGTGAAACCTGCTGTGACCGATCCAACCACTCCCCTGCAAATCGGCGACTACCGGCGTTACTGGCTGGCGCGCTTCATGGGCGTGTTTGCGACCATGTCGATGGTGGTGCTGCTCGGCTATCAGCTCTACGCGGTGGCGCGCGACGATCACGGCATGAGCGTGGCCGAGGCCTCGTTTCAGCTCGGGTTGCTTGGTCTTGCGCAATTCGTGCCGCTGTTCCTGCTGACTCCCCTGGCCGGGCTGGCTGCCGACCGCTTCGACCGACGCCATGTTGCGGCCTTCGCCAACGGGATCGACGGATGCGTGGCGGTGGTACTCGCGCTGATGACCTGGGCTGACGCGTTGAACCTGCCTATTCTCTTCACGCTGGCTGCCGCGCATGGCGCTGCCCGTGTGTTTCTCGGTCCGTCGATGAGCGCGATTGCGCCCAATATCGTGCCCCCTGCCCTGCTGCCGCGCGCCATCGCCCTTTCGTCGATCGCCTGGCAGACTGCTAGCGTGGCGGGCCCGGCGGTGGGCGGATTGATCTTTGCCCGGGCGGAGTGGTTGCCCCATGCGCTTTCAGCAGGGCTGCTCGGCTGTTCGATGCTGCTGATCCTGACTGTTCGCCCAGTGCGCGCCAAGCAGGACGGGCCGCGCCTCAAGCCGCTGAAGCAGATCGCCGAGGGGCTGGTCTATGTCTGGCGCGAGCGGTTTCTGCTCGGCTGCATCACGCTGGATCTGTTCGCCGTGCTGCTGGCCGGAGCAACCGCGCTGCTGCCGGTCTTCGCACGCGACATCCTGTTTGTTGGTCCTGAAGGGCTCGGCCTGATGAGAGCCGCGCCTGCATTGGGCGCGGCCAGCGTGGCGCTATGGCTCTCCTTCCGTCCGCTCCAGCGGGAAGTGGGCGTGAAGATGCTCTGGGCGGTTGCCGCCTTCGGGGCGCTGACCATCGCCTTTGCCTTCTCGCGAACATTCGCGCTGTCGCTGGCAATCCTTGCCGCCATGGGTGCGGTCGACATGGTATCGGTGTTCATCCGCTCGTCATTCGTCCAGCTCTTCACGCCTGATGACAAGCGCGGGCGGGTGTCGTCGATTTCGGGCCTTGCCATCTCCGCCTCGAACGAACTCGGCGAAATGCAGTCCGGGCTCGCTGCGGCGATGCTTGGCGCGGTGGGGGCGGTTGTATTCGGCGGGGCGGGTGCGATAGTCGTGACACTGGTCTGGGCGTGGTATTTCCCCGAACTGCGCCGCGCCCGCAGCTTCGAGCCGCAAGAGCTTAAACGAGAGGTATCGACATGAAGGCTGACAACATCCTCGCCACGATCGGCGGCACCCCGCATATCCGCCTTGCCCGGATGTTTCCCGACCACCAGGTGTGGGTGAAGTCCGAAAGGTCGAACCCCGGCGGGTCCATCAAGGACCGCATCGCTCTCGCCATGGTCGAGGATGCCGAGGCGCGCGGCGCCTTGAAGCCGGGCGGCACCATCGTCGAGCCCACCAGCGGCAACACCGGGATCGGTCTTGCGATGGTCGCTGCGGTGAAGGGTTACCGTCTGGTGCTGGTGATGCCCGAATCGATGTCGGTCGAACGTCGCCGGTTGATGCTCGCCTATGGTGCGAGCTTCGATCTTACCCCGCGCGAGAAGGGCATGAAGGGCGCGATCGAACGCGCGATGGAGCTGGTCGCGCAGACCCCGGGGGCATGGATGCCGAGCCAGTTCGACAATGCCGCCAACCCGGCGGTTCACGCCCGCACCACCGCGCAGGAAATCCTTGCCGACTTCGCCGATGCGCCGATCGACGTCATGATCACCGGCGTCGGCACCGGCGGGCACCTTACCGGCTGCGCCGAGGAGCTTAAGAAGCACTGGCCGGTGATGAAGGCCTATGGCGTCGAGCCTGCACTTTCGCCCGTCATCAACGGTGGCCAGCCCGGCCCTCACCCCATTCAGGGCATCGGCGCAGGCTTCATCCCCGGCAACCTCCACACCGCCGCGATTGACGGTGCGATTACCGTGGATGCCGAAGAGGCCAAGGAGATGGCCCGCCGCGCGGCGCGCGAGGAAGGCATGCTGGTCGGAATTTCCTCCGGCGCGACGCTTGCCGCAATTGCCGCCAAGCTGGCCTCCCTGCCCGCGGGGAGCCGTGTGCTTGGCTTCAACTACGACACCGGCGAGCGCTATCTTTCGGTCCCTGAGTTCCTGCCGGTGGAATGACCATGCTCGAACGCATAACCTATTCCGACGCGGACACGCCGTTGACCGGGTGGCTGGCCCGGCCCGCTGGCCCGGCGCGCGCGGCGGTGGCGGTCTACCCGACCTTCATGAACACCTCGCCCGGGGTCGAAGCCAAGGCTGCCGCGCTGGCCGAGGCGGGGTGCATCGCCTTCATCGCGGACTTCTACGGCCCGGCCGCCCCGCATGATGCCGAGAGTGCCTTTTCCGCCATGAATGCCCTCTTGGCCGACCCGCACGCCATGCGGCGGCGGCTGCGCGCGGCGCTTTCCACGCTCGCGCGCGTCGCACCGGGCGTGCCGCCGGTCGCCATCGGGTTCTGTCTCGGCGGCATGGCGGTGCTGGAACTCGCCCGCGACGGGGCCGATCTCGAGCTTGCCGCAAGCTTCCACGGCTTGCTCAAGACCCCCCTGCCCGCTGCCGCACCGATCAAGCCGCGACTGCTGGTTTGCCACGGCGATGCGGATTCGCTGGTTCCGCGAGCCGATGTGAACGCCTTCTGGGAGGAGATGGACCGGGTGGGCGCCCACTGGCAGTTCCTGTCCTTCGCAGGGGTCGAACATGGCTTCACCAACCCGCTCACTCCGGCGGGCGAGCCCAATCCGGCTTTCGATTCGCTTGCCGACAGGCAATGCTGGAACGCGTTGATGGTGCTGCTCGATGATGTGGCGCCTGCGCAGCACTAGGCGATTCTTAACCACCATCGCGTAAGCCGCTGGGTGGGTCGAAGTCGCGGCCTCTCTCCTTGTCCGGGAAGCGGTGCCCATGAAGTTCATCAAGCTCGAATCGCGCGGCGGCAACTACCTCGTTGTTGCCTCGAACGTGGCTTGGCTACGCAGCGCGGAGAACGGCCAGACCAATGTCGGGATCGTCGGCGGACAGCCGCTTTTGGTGATCGGTTCGATCGAGGAAGTGGCCGACAAGATCCTTGCCGGTCTGGCTGGCGGCGACCCTGAGCCCGCTCCGGCGCCAGTTGTTGCCGAGGCCCCTGTGCCAGCACCAGCGCCGGCCGCCGTTGCCCAGCCCGTCGCGCCGCCGGTGACACCGCCTCCCGCTACACCACCGCCTGAACCCGAACCGGAACCTGCGGCAATAGCTCCGGAGCCCGAGCCCGAGCCGGAGCCCATTGCTGCCGTTCAACGCCCCGCCGCCCCCGTTGCACCCACCCGCCCGCGGCAAGTGTCGGCACGTTCGGCCAGCATGTGGGAGCGCCCCGCCTCGGCCGCCGCGAAGCCGCTCAAAATCAAGGCCGGTTCGCAGCGCATGATGGGGCAGCTCGACTAGCGCGAAGCGCGTAACTCACTCACCTGTGGGGAAAGCGATTGCGCTGACGGGTTCGCCTGATACCTCTTCCTGCCACGAACAGGGAGAGATCGCATGAAACGAGCATTCGCCGGACTGACAATGGCTGCTGTCATCGCCTTGGCCAGCACGCCTCTTGCTGCGGAAACCCCGGCACGCGACCAGATCGTCGCCACGGTGGACGCGCAGCACGCAGCGACGGTTCAGGCGCTCAAGGATTGGGTTGCCCTGCCCACCATCGCCGCCGAGAAGCGCGGCACGCCCGAAGGCGCGGAATACATGCGCAAGCTCGCGCTGGATGCCGGGTTTCAACAGGCGAAGATCATCCCGACTGACGGCGTGCCAGCGGTATTTGCAACGCTCGACGCCGGGGCCAAGGTCACGGTCGGCATTTACTTCATGTATGACGTCAAGCAGTTCGATCCGGCCGAGTGGAACACCCCGCCGCTCGAAGCGACACTGGTCGATCGCCCGGGCGAGGGCACCGCGATCGTCGGACGCGGGGTGGTGAACCAGAAGGGGCCGCAGATGGCCTTCCTCGCTGCGCTGAAGGCCATTCAGGCGAGCGGGCGGCCACTGCCTGTCAACCTCGTGCTGGTTGCCGAGGGCGAGGAGGAAGTCGCCTCGACCCATTTCGATCAGGTGGTCGCCGTTCCCGAGGTCCAGGCCGCGCTGTCCAAGGCGATCGGCGTTTTCATCCCTTCGGCCAACCAGAACCGCGATGGCAGCGCGGGGATCACGCTGGGAGCGAAGGGGGCGGTCGAATTCCAATTGGTGGTGGGCGGCGAGACGTCAGACAGGTATCCCAAGACCGACATCCATTCATCGAACTACGCCCGGATCGAGAGCCCGGCATGGCGGCTTGTGAAGGCGCTCGATACGCTGGTGGCCGATGATGGTCACACCCCTGCAATCGATGGCTGGTTCGAAAATGTCCAGCCTTTGACGGCACGTCAGAAGGAGCTGATCGCCGCGAGCGTCAAGCCGGGTGCGGAGGAAGGCGAAAAGAAGCTGCTCGGCGTCGGCCGCTGGATCAATGACGAGGACTATACCACCAGCCTCGAACGGTTCTTCTCGCAGCCCACTGTGAACATTCAGGGGCTGGTTTCGGGCTATACCGGTGAGGGCGGGAAGACCGTGCTGCCGGGCCGTGCCGAAGCGAAGCTCGAATTTCGCCTCGTCCCGAACATGACCAAGGCCGAGGCGGTCAGCAAGTTGCAGGCACATCTGGCAAAGCGCGGCTTCGATGATGTGCAGGTGACCGTCTCCGGCGGGTACGGCCCCAACGAGACTGCCGAGGATTCAGCCCTGATCCGCGCGCAGAAGAAACTCTTCGAGGCGCAGGGTATCCCCTACACCATCCGCCCGCGCAATGCCGGGAGCTGGCCGGGGGTGATTTTCAACGGCCCGCCTCTCAATTTGCCGGCCTCGCAATTTGGCCTCGGACGCGGCGGCGGAGCGCACGCGCCAAACGAATGGTTCCTGATCGAGAGCAGCGATCCCAAGGTCTACGGGATCGACGAGGCAACCATGGCCTATATCGATTACCTGTACGTGCTCGCGGAAGAAGCGGGCAAATAGGCTTCAGGGCCGGGCGATCAGTGCAGCAGCGGCGGCGGCCATGCCGGCGTTGCTGTGGCCGATCCCCGGGACCCGTTCCAGTTGCCATCCGAACGTGACGCCACTTGCAGCAGCGGCCGATTGTCCGCGAGCATAAAAGGCTTGCCCGCGGGCATAGCGCTGCAGGCCTTGGGCATCGGCCTCGGGCGTCTTGCGCAGATCTGGATCGGCCCTGTCAGTGTCAGCGGTTCCGAGCAGCACGATGAGCGGCTTGCCCAGCGCCGCAGCGAGGCTTCCTGCGCTGACCGGCGTATCGCCGAGCCCATAGGGAAAGCCGATGTCACGATCCGGCATGGTGTACCACCCGGCGTTGGCCGCCACGGCCCGCTTAATCCGAGCCTCTGGCATGAACAGGGTGAAGCGATGCACAAATTGTGCGCCGGCCGAGTGCCCGTATATACTGTAGTGTGTGGCTCCTGTGCCAAAGCGCATGCGGATATCGTCAAACAGCGGCTCGATGGCGGCGAACGACCAGAGGGCGCGGGGGCGCGGGATCCCGTCTTCCTCGGTGAAGTAACCGGTGTTGTAGCCTAGTGAGCCGGGAAAGTCGGTGTTGGCGAACTGTGGGACCACCGCAATGAAGCCATGCTGGCGAGCCAGAGCCGCCCATTCGTCGCGGTAGCGATCGGCATCGCGGTTGACGCCATGCATTACGAACACAACTGGTGTGTCGGCTGTCACCTCCTCGGGGAGCTGGTAGAAAACCGGAAGTGCCGGGCCGGCCCAGGCGGTGAACACGAAGCGACCGGTTGCAGCCGCGTGCTGCTCCGCAGGAACCTCATGCGCCGCCAGCACTGCTGTTCCCGAAACAGCCAGCCACATGGCCACTACAATTCTCACAAGCACACGCCGCACCGCATGACCTTCCGCTGTTGCTGTGCGGTGCAAAGCACAGGGGCCGCCATGCAGCAACATGGCGGCCCCGAATTTGTGTCCAGCCTTTAGCCAGCGCCTGGCTTACGCGGCGGTTGCGAAAGCCTCAGCCGGAAGCTTCATCATGTACTCGCTGCCAGCTTCCAGCTTGCGGCGCAGCGCACCGGCATCGGGAAGGAAGCGTTCGGCATAGTAGTTGGCCGACACCAGCTTGGCCTCGTAGAACGCCTTGTCGTCGCCCTCGGCGAGCTTGGTTAGCGCCACCTTGGCCATCTTGAGCCAGAAGAAGCCGAGCGTCACAATGCCCATGATGTGCATGTAGTGGTGCGCACCCGCGCCGAGGTGGTTGGGGTTGGCCATCGCGTTCTGCATGAACCACATGGTCGCCGCCTTCTGCTCGCCCAGCGCCTTTTCGAGCCGTTCGGCAACCGGCTTCAGAGCCTGGTCCTGCTTGGCAGCGGCGATTTCCTCGTCGATCATCGCGAAGAAGGCCTGGATTGCCTTGCCTCCGCCCGCGGCCAGCTTGCGGCCGCACAGGTCCATCGCCTGCACGCCGTTGGCGCCTTCGTAGATCATCGCGATGCGGCTATCGCGCACGAACTGCTCCATCCCCCACTCGCGCACATAGCCGTGGCCGCCGAAGACCTGCTGCATGTTGTTGGCGATGTCATAGCCCTTGTCGGTGCCGTAGCCCTTGATGACCGGGGTCATCAGTCCGATCAGGAGGTCGGCCTTCTCGCGCTCTTCGGGGGTCTGCGCCTTGTGGGTCAGATCGACCTGGAGTGCGCCCCACAGGCACAGCGCCCGCATGCTTTCGGTGAACACCTTGGCGTCCATCAGCATCCGGCGCACGTCGGGGTGGACGAAGATCGGATCGGCCTTAGCCGCCGGGTCGGCCGGGCCAGTCAGCGCCCTGCCCTGACGGCGGTCGAGCGCGTAGTTCACCGCGTTCTGGTAGGCGACTTCGGCCTGGGCATAGCCCTGAATGCCGACGCCAAGGCGCGCGGCGTTCATCATGATGAACATCGCGGCGAGGCCCTTGTTCTCCTCACCCACCATGTAGCCGGTGGCGCCGTCGTAGTTGAGGAGGCAGGTGGCGTTGCCGTGGATGCCCATCTTCTTCTCGATCGAACCACAGGTGACACCATTGCGCGCGCCCGGATTGCCGTTCTCGTCGAGAATGAACTTGGGGACGATGAACAGCGAGATGCCCTTGGTGCTGTCGGGCGCGCCCGGGGTCTTGGCCAAGACCAGATGGATGATGTTGCTGGTCAGGTCATGCTCGCCGGCCGAGATGAAGATCTTGGTGCCCGTGATCGCATAGGTGCCATCGCCGTTGGGCACGGCCTTGGTGCGGATCATGCCGAGATCGGTGCCGCAATGCGGCTCGGTCAGGTTCATCGTGCCCGACCACTCGCCCGAGATCATCTTGGGGACATAGGTCGCCTTCTGCTCCTCAGAACCCTTGGCGATAATCGCCGAAATCGCCCCGGCAGTGAGGCCGGGGTACATCGCGAAGGCCTGGTTGGCGGTGCCGGTATATTCCTCGAGCACGAAGCCGAGCACGTGCGGCAGCCCCTGCCCGCCGAATTCCTCGGGCTGGGCGAGCGTGCCCCAACCGCTTTCGACATAGGCCTGATAGGCCTCCTTGAAGCCGGGAGGCGTGGTGACGCTGCCATCTTCGTGGCGGGTGCAGCCATGTTCGTCACCCGCCTGGTTGATCGGCGCGAGCACCTCGGCGCAGAACTTGCCAGCCTCGTTTATGACGGTCTCGATCATGTCGGGGGTGGCGTTCTCGAAGCCGGGCAGATTGCCGTAGCTTGCAAGGTCCAGCACTTCGTTGACGATGAAGCGCGTGTCGCGGGTGGGCGCGGTATAGGTCGGCATCACTTGTTCCCTTGGGTGAGCGGCATGGTTGAAGCGGTGGTGTTCGCCCAGCGCGTTAGCGCAGGTCGAGCTTTTCGATCTCGGCGACGAAGTCGGTCAACTCGTTGATCGAGGAATCGATATCGTCACGCTGGGCCTTGAGCTTGGCAATGTGCGCGCGGCACTTCTCTACCGTGACGCGGCGCTGTTCGACACGGCCATCATCAAGGTCGTAGAGGTCGATCATTTCGCGGATTTCGGTGAGCGAGAAGCCGACATTCTTGGCGCGCATGATCCATGCGAGGCGGGCGCGGTCACGCTTGGAATAGACGCGGGTCAGGCCAACGCGCGCGGGGCTGATCAGTCCCTCGTCCTCGTAGAAGCGCAGAGCGCGCGCGGTACAGCCAAATTCCGAAGTGAGATCGGAAATGGTGAATTGTTCGCGTTCGTGAACATCCGGCCGATCAAGATGTGCGCCGTTTCGGCGCGTCTCGCTTGCGGCGGAATCGGCGATATGAGCGGGAGCGGTAGCCATACCCGCGCTCTACCTTACGTTTACGTGAGCGTCAAGTGTCGATGCGTTTCAAAACCGGCGTGCCCTCGTGCATATCAACTTGTCGATAGAAGCAGCTGCGCGCGCCCGTGTGGCAAGTCGGTCCTGCCGGCACGGCACGAATCAGAAGAGCGTCCTGGTCACAGTCGACGAACATCGCCTCGACCCTAAGGACATGGCCCGAGCTCTCGCCCTTCATCCAGAGCTTGCCGCGTGAGCGTGACCAGAAATGGACATTGCCACTCGCAATCGTGGCAACGAGAGCTTCTGCATTCATGTGTGCGACCACCAGCACCGAACCTGAAGCGGCCTCCACCACCACCGCGGTGAGAAGCCCGGACGCATCGAACTTGGGGGCGAAAACAGCACCCGCCTCGCGCTCTTCGGGGGTGAGAACAATGTCGGTCACGAAAACAACTCCATGCAAGCCGGGGGCGTGCTCATGCGATGATTGTTGCAAGCACACAACAGCCGGTGACAAAAAATCGCAAGTTGGAAGGTTTCATCTTCCGCACCATGCAACTCGGTGGAAGAAAGCCTGCGGAGCCTTCGCAAGAGGTTCTCCACCGAACAGTGATACCGCCCGGTATCAGGTTCAGGGGGTGACCGGACCGCAGATCTGGCAGCGGGGTGCCAGCGCGACCGGTTGAACGATAGGGACTGGATCCCGGCAGCGAAGTTAGGGGGTCGCTGCCTCGGCCCGCAAGGGTGGATCTGCACCGTTTCGTCACGTGGCGCCCGGGGCCCAAAAGGCCTCGGGCGTTATGTTTTTCAGGACAGGACGGCATCAGGGATGCGCGTGCTTGTGGTCCTCTTCCACCCGGGCAAAGCAGGCGACCGCGATCGAGGCAGGTCCTGCTGCTGCGATAGCCGCTATGCAGGCGCGGCTTGTCGCCCCGCTTGTCAGCACATCATCCACCAGCACCACGTCGCGCCCGTTGATTTGTTTTGCGGCGCCGGACCCAAGCCGGATCGCTCCGGTCAGCACCTTCTCCCGCGCCTCGCGCCCAAGGCCGCCAAGGTTGGGCGTGAGCCGATGACGGAGCAGCACGCCGACTGCCGCTTCACCCTTCCCCATCTTCGCCAGATCGCGCGCCAGCAACGCGGCCTGATTGAAGCCGCGGTTCCATAGCCTCCAGCGATGGAGTGGCACCGGCACCAGCAACGGCAAGGGGCGCCCTGCTTCCGGCTCGGGCAGCCGCGCCGCCATCAGCCGGGCGAGCAGACGCGAAAGCGCAATCCGGCCGCCGTGCTTATAGGCTAACACCAGCTTGCGGGACGTGTCGTTGTAATAGGTCGCGGCGTAAACCGGCATGGCGTGGCCGGCAGCCTCGGCATGGGCGGGCACCTCAAGGCTGCTCCAGCAGTCCGCGCAAAGCCCCGCCTGGCTGGCAATCGCCATCCCGCACGACGGGCAGCGCGGCGGATAGACGAAATCCACCACGGGGGCGAAATGCCGGGCGAGGTGAGCGACCACTGCCATCACATCCGAATGTCGCACGGCTTGCACTCCCGAGGCAAGCACGGCAGTGCGACGTGGATGAGTGCCCCCAATGTCCCCTCGATCTTCGCCGAAACGCGCCGAATTGCCCGGGTCCTGCGCTCGGCAAAGCGAATGCGCTGTTCGGATGACGCGGCAACCTTCCTCCTCGACGAGATCGCCGAGGATATGATCGACCGTTTGAGCTTCGTGCGCCACGCCCCTGCCAAAGCATTGCTGATTGGCGGCTGCACCGATGCACTCGCCGCCTATCTGCGGCAGGGCAATGCGGCACTGGTCGTTGATCCGGTTGCCAACCCGGCGGAGCCGCTCGCGGGGGGACCTTATGACTTCATCGGCGTTCTCGGCCAGCTTGATGCGGTCAACGACCTGCCGGGCGCATTGATCCACCTTCGTGCCGCCTTGACCCCGGGCGGTCTGGTTATTGCGAGCTTTATCGGCGGCCAGAGCTTGCCTGCTCTGCGCGCATCGATGATGGCGTCCGAGCCGGATCGTCCTGCAGCCCGCCTTCACCCGCTGGTCGATGCCCGCGCCGCTCCTTCCCTGCTCCAGCGAGCAGGGTGGAAGGACCCGGTCGTGGACTCGCACACGCTCGGCGTGCGCTATGCCAGTCTTGATCGTCTGGTCAGCGATCTTCGCGATCAGGGGCTCGGCAATGCGCTCGCCAAGCCCGCCGCACCGCTCGGCAAAGCCGCTATCGCCCGCGCCCGCGCCGCCTTTGCCGCACGGGCCGAGGCGGATGGCAAGGTGACCGAGACCTTCGAGATCGTCACCCTCACCGGGCGACGATCCCTCGCGGGGACCTAGCCCTTCTTGAGGGCTGCCTGCGCCGCAGCCAACCGGGCGATCGGCACGCGGTACGGCGATGCGCTGACGTAATCGAGACCCACGCTCTCGCAGAAAGCGATGCTCGCCGGGTCGCCGCCATGCTCGCCGCAGATGCCCAGTTTGATGTCTGGCCGGGTCGCCCTGCCCCGCTCCGCCGCCAGTTCGACCAGCTGGCCGACGCCCTCGATATCGAGGCTGACGAAGGGATCGCGCGGGAAGATGCCCTTCTCGACATAGACGCTCAGGAACCGCGCCGCATCGTCACGTGACACGCCAAGTGTGGTCTGGGTGAGATCGTTGGTGCCAAAGGAGAAGAACGCCCCCTCCTCGGCAATCTCGCCGGCCATCAGCGCGGCGCGCGGGAGCTCGATCATCGTGCCGACAAGGTAGTCGACCCGCGTGCCGGTCTCGGCGAAGACTTCCTCTGCGGTCTTGTCGACCAGCGCCTTGAGGATCGCCAGCTCGCGCTTGGTGGCCACCAGCGGGATCATGATCTCCGGCAGCGGGGCTTCGCCAGTGGCGTTCTTCACCGCACAGACCGCCTCGAAGATCGCGCGCGCCTGCATCGCGTAGATCTCGGGGAACGTGATGCCGAGCCGGCAGCCGCGATGGCCCAACATGGGATTGAATTCGTGCAGCTCGCCCGCCCGGCGCTTGAGGTGGTCGACCCCGAGGCCCGTCGCGTCGGCCAGCTCGGCGAACTCTTCGTCGGCGTGGGGGAGGAACTCGTGGAGCGGCGGATCGAGCAGGCGGATCGTGCAAGGAAGCCCCGCCATCACTTCGAAGATCGCGGTGAAATCCGCGCGCTGTTCGGGCAGCAGCTTGTCGAGCGCGCGGCGGCGGCCTGCTTCGTCCTCGGCGAGGATCATCTGGCGAACGAGGCTGATCCGCGAGGCTTCGAAGAACATGTGTTCGGTGCGGCACAGCCCTATGCCCTCGGCCCCGAACTGGCGCGCCATGCGGCAATCGTCAGGCGTCTCGGCATTGGTGCGCACCTTCATGCGGCGCAGCTTGTCGGCCCACACCATCAGTGTCCCGAAGTCGCCCGCCAGCTCCGGTTCGACCGTCGGCACGATCCCGAGCATCACCTGCCCCGTCGCCCCGTCGAGCGTGATCGCATCGCCTTCCTTGAGCTCGGTCGAACCGATCCGCAGCGTGCGGCTCGCGCGGTCGATCGACACCGCCCCGGCGCCCGAGACGCAGGGCCGCCCCATCCCGCGCGCCACCACCGCCGCGTGGCTCGTCATCCCGCCGCGCGCGGTCAGGATGCCCTGCGCCGCGTGCATCCCGTGGATGTCCTCCGGCGAGGTTTCGACCCGCACCAGAATCACCTTCTCACCCCGCCCCGCCCATTGTTCGGCGGTATCGGCATCGAGAACGATCCGGCCCGCCGCCGCGCCCGGCGATGCGGGCAGGCCGGTGGTCAGCACGTTGCGCTCGGCATCGGGATCGAGCGTCGGGTGGAGCAGCTGGTCCAGCGCCATCGGATCGACCCGCCGCACCGCCTCGCGCTCGTCGATGAGGCCCTCGCCCACCATGTCGACCGCCATCTTGAGCGCGGCTTTGGCGGTGCGCTTGCCCGAGCGGGTCTGCAGCATCCACAGCTTGCCGCGCTCGACGGTGAACTCGATGTCCTGCATGTCCTTGTAGTGCAGCTCGAGCAGGTCGAACACGCGGGCGAGCTCGGTATAGGCCTCCGGAAGCGCCTCTTCCATCGACAGCGGCTTGGCCCCTGCCGCCTCGCGCGCAGCCTTCGTGAGGTATTGCGGCGTGCGGATGCCCGCCACCACGTCCTCGCCCTGCGCGTTGATGAGGTACTCGCCGTAGTAGGCGCGCGCGCCGGTCGCCGGATCGCGGGTGAAGGCGACGCCGGTGGCGCTCGTCTCGCCCATGTTGCCGAACACCATCGCCTGCACATTGACCGCCGTGCCCCAGTCGCCCGGAATGTCGTTGAGCCGCCGGTAGACCTTGGCCCGGTCGCTGTCCCAGCTGTCGAAGACTGCGCGGATCGCGCCCCACAGCTGCTCGGTCACGTCCTGCGGGAACGGTCGGCCCAGTTCCTCCTCGACGATGCCCTTGTATTCGCTGACGAGCGCCTGCCAGTCTTCAGCCGCCATCTCGGTGTCGTTGTAGAAGCCCTTGTCTTCCTTGGCGATTTCCAAGGCCTCTTCGAACAGGCCGTGATCGATGCCGAGCACCACGTCCGAATACATCTGGATGAAACGCCGGTAGCTGTCCCAGGCGAACCGCGCATCGCCGGAGGACTGTGCAAGCCCCTCCACCGTCGCGTCGTTGAGGCCGAGGTTAAGAACCGTGTCCATCATGCCCGGCATCGAGACCCGCGCGCCCGAGCGGACCGAGACCAGCAGCGGATCGCCCGCATCGCCGAACCGCTTGCCAACGGTGGCTTCGACATGGGCGAGAGCCCCCGCCACCGCCGCCTTCAGCCCGTCCGAGAAGCCCGCCCCGTCCCGCAGATAGGCGACGCACTCTTCGGTGGTAATCGTGAAGCCCGGCGGCACCGGTAGGCCGATGCTCGCCATTTCGGCAAGGTTCGCGCCCTTGCCGCCCGCAACGGTCTTGTCCTTCTGGCGCGGATCGGAGTGGTCGGCGTCGCCTCCGAATACATAGACCGTCTTGAGTGTCATATTGCTTCCTACGCTGTGTTGGGAATGTGACAAAGGTTACAGCATGTCACTTTCCATACAGGGATCATGGCCTTGAAATACTGTGCCTTTTCTCAAGGTGACACGAAAAGATATGCGGGAGAAATCACCCCTCGATCCGGCTGAAATCGGCCACACGGTGGACCGCATCACGGAACCGCGCCAGCAGTGCAAGGCGCGCGGCGCGCTTGTGGGCCTCCTCGGCGTTAACAGTCACCTCTTCAAAGAACCTGTCGATGGGCGCGCGCAAGGTGGCGAGCGCGGCCATCGCATCGGCGAACTGTTCGGCCTCCACCGCAGCGGCGGCGCGCGGGGCAGCGGCATCGAGTGCGTCGATCAGCGCCTTTTCGGCGGGTTCGGGCGTGTAGGAAAGTTCTGCATTGCCGCGCGCCTCGGCGGCGAGAATGTCCCCCACATCGGGATCGTCGACCATCGCCAGCGGGTCTTCCTCGCCGGTGTCGGGGATGGTGTCGTTGCCCTGCTTGAGGCTGGCGAGCACCTGCGGATCGGGCGTGCCGGTCGGGCCTTCGTAGCCCTCCTTTTTGAGGATGTTCGCCGCGCGCTTGTAGCCCGCGAGGAGATTGGTGCCGTCCTCGGTGCCGACGAAGGCTTGCAGCGCATGGACGCGGGCGAGCAGGCGGACGAGATCGTCCTCGCCCCCAAGCGCGAAGACCGCGTCAATCAGGTCGTGGCGGACACCGGCTTCGCGCTGCTGGACTTTGAGGCGGTCGGCGAAGAAGGCGAGCAACTCTATGCCGATTTGCTCAATCTCGAAGGCTACCTGATCGGCATAGTTCTTTGAAAGCGGCATATTTTCAGATGCGGCGATCCCGAAGGAAGCCTCACCCAACTCCGCAAGTCGTGACTTAATTTGCGGATTCTGATCAACAATCAGCTTTGCCGCGAAGTCAAAACACTTGAAAAGGCTCAACCTCAATCCGTTCTGCTGGATCGAGGCAAGATTGCCCAGCGCGGCACGGCGAAGAGCAAAGGGATCCTTTGAACCAGTCGGCTTCTCGTCAATAACGAAGAAACCGACCAGCGTATCCAGCTTGTCCGCCAGCGATACCGCCACCGTCACCGGCGCCGTGGGCACATCATCGCCCTGCCCGACCGGCTTATAGTGATCGCGGATCGCCTCGGCGACCTCCTGCGGCAGACCTTCCTTCGCGGCGTAGTAGCCGCCCATCAGGCCCTGCAATTCGGGGAATTCGCCGACCATCTCGGTGACGAGATCGGCCTTGGCGAGGCGCGCGGCCTGTTCAGCGAGGTCGGCGAGCTGTTCGTTCGTCATCCCAGCGGAAGCTGGGATCGTTTTCGATTTGGCGCTCTGGGCGAGAGCGGTCCCAGCTTTCGCTGGGACGACGATATTTTCCTCGCACAGCCAGCGCGCCAGCTTCGCCACGCGTTCGACCTTGTCGGCCACCGTCCCGAGCTTCTCGTGGAAGGTAATGCGCGACAGTTTCTCGGCGTGAACCGCGAGGGGGGTCTTCTGGTCCTGCTCCCAGAAGAAGCGCGCGTCGGAGAGGCGCGCGGCGAGGACCTTGCGGTTGCCGTCGACCACCACGCTCGCGTCGCGCGGTTCGATGTTCGCGGTGCAGACGAAGGCGTTGGCGAGCTTGCCCGCGCTGTCCTCGCACACGAAATACTTCTGGTTCACCCGAGCGGTGAGCTGGATCACCTCGGGCGGCACGTCGAGGAAGGCTTCGTCGAAGCTGCCCAGAAGCGGCACCGGCCATTCGGTCAGCCCGGCGTTCTCGATCACGAGGCCTTCATCGGCAACCAGCGTGAGCCCGGCTTCGGCAGCGGCCCTGGCCGCGCCTTCGCGGATGAGGGCGCAGCGTTCCGAAAAGTGGACGATCACATGCGCGGCGCGCAGGGTTTCGACATAGGCTCCGGCGTCCGCGATCTCGACCGGGCCGGAGTGGTGGAATCGGTGCCCCATCGTCGTGCGCCCGCTGACGATCCCGTCAACCTCGCAAGGCACAACCGCCCCATCGAGCAGCGCAATAATGCCGGACAGCGGGCGCACCCAGCGTAAGGACTCGGTGGTGATGGAACCCGCGCCCCAGCGCATCGACTTGGGCCAGGGGAAGGTGCGGACCACCGCCGGGATGGTTTCCGCGAGCACATCGGCGGTCGCCCGGCCCGGCTTTTCGACCACGGCAAAATAGGCGCCGTCGCGCTCGACTAGCTGATCGGCGGCGAGGCCGACCTTGCGCAGGAACCCTTCGAGCGCCTGAGGGGGCGCGCCGACCTTCGGGCCCTTGGTCTCCTCGCTCACTGCCTCGGTCGCCAAGGGCAGGCCCTTGGCGATCAGCGCGAGGCGTCGGGGCGTGGCGAAGGCTTCGACGGTCTCTGCCGTCAACCCAGCCTTGGCCAGCGCATCGGTGAACAGCCGCGCCAGATCCTCCTTGGCCTTGGGCTGCATCCGTGCGGGGATTTCCTCGCAGCGCAGTTCGAGCAGGAAGTCGGCCATCAGACGAGACTCCACCCGGGGTATTTGGCCTGCCATTCGGGCGCCATCTTCTCGGCATAGGCCTCGCAGCTAGAGCGCGCGAGATCGCGGACACGGCCCATGTAGCTGGCGCGTTCCTGCACGCTGATCACGCCGCGCGCCTGGAGCAGGTTGAAGACGTGGCTCGCCTCGACTGCCTGTTCGTAAGCCGCGATGGGCACGCCCGCCGACAGAGCGTTGCGGCACTCGGCCTCGGCCTTGGCGAAGAGGTCGAAGAGGGCATCGGTGTTCGCGACCTCGAAGTTCCACTTGGACATCTGGCGCTCGTTCTCGAGGAATACCTCGCCATATGTCACGCCCGCAGAGTTGAACGCCAGGTCATAGACGTTGTCGACGCCCTGAATATACATCGCGAGGCGTTCCAGCCCATAGGTCAGTTCGCCCGCGACCGGCTTACAATCGAAGCCGCCCATCTGCTGGAAATAGGTGAACTGGGTGACTTCCATCCCGTCACACCACACTTCCCAGCCCAGCCCCCACGCGCCGAGCGTCGGGCTTTCCCAGTCGTCCTCCACAAAGCGGATGTCGTGCGCTAGCGGATCGATGCCGATCGCTGCGAGGCTCTTGAGGTAGAGCTCCTGGATGTCCGAGGGCGAGGGCTTCAGGATCACCTGATACTGGTAATAGTGCTGGAGCCGGTTGGGGTTCTCGCCATAGCGTCCGTCGGTCGGGCGGCGGCAGGGCTGGACGAAAGCGGCGTTCCACGGCTCGGGCCCGAGAGCGCGCAGCGTCGTCGCGGTGTGGAACGTGCCCGCGCCCATGCGCATGTCATAGGGCTGGAGAATCACACAGCCAGCCTCGGCACTCCAGAAGTCGTGGAGCGTCAGGATCATGTCCTGAAACGAGCGCGCCGGATCGCGTGCCAAAGACCTTGGAGGGGGCGTAAAAAGGGGCTGAGCACTCATGGCGGCTCGCCATGGCCGAACACCCCCCAAGCGTCAATGCCGCAGCGCAGCACCCCTTCGTGTTCCGAGGGCGAGGTCACGTTTTTACGACATAAAGTCAGGTCATGTTGACATGGTCAGCGAATCACGACATATAGTCAGGGCAACCTGACATTTGGTTAGGTTGTAACGACACCAACTCTTCCTCCCCAGGAGATCCGTCATGTCCCTTCGTCTGCCCTTTGCGATTGCTCTTGCCGCGCTGACCCTCACCCCCGCCGTCGCCCATGCCTCGCCGGTCAACGCGACCGACTTCGATGCGAGCGTCCCGCATGACGATCTCGATCTCACCACCCGCGACGGCATTTCGCGCCTCGATGAGCGGGTGCGCACCAAGGTCCGCCAGATGTGTGCCAATGGTGGGCGCGACAGTGCCTCGGTGCGGCTCGAGCGTGAATGCCGCGACAGCGCCCTCGCGGCGACCGCGCCTGCAATCCGCGTCGCCATCGTCAATGCCCGCCTTGACCGCGTGCGCCTCGCCCAGACCGAAACGGCATCGCCCGCCGCCACTCCCGGCGCGTGATGACCCTGGCGGAGGGGTGATGCCCCACCCCTCCGCCGCCCTTTGTAATTCAAGAGGACCATAACGGACGATGGAACTGCCCAGCCGAACCCCTAGAGAGCTGCGCTACCGCGCTTACTTCCGCCTGATGGATGCAAGCACGGTCGCCATTGGCATCGGGGCTGTGGACTATTTCGCTGATGCGCTGTTCCAGTCGGGGCTCGAAGCCTTCGTGCCCGCCCCGTGGATCTACGTGATCGGGCTTCCTGTGCTGTTCTTCAATTTCCTGGTGCCGATGGTGCTGGTCGTCGCGCGGTTCATGCGAGACGATTATGCCGAAGGCCTGTGGCGCCGCGCCATGCTGGTCGTGGGTTACGGGGTCGCAATCGGCCCTATCGTCCTGCTTGCCACGTCCTGGCTGCTGTATCTGGCCGTCGGCCCGGTCACACCGCCGTGGCTGCGCCCGGTCATCGATGAGCAGGAGCCGGTCATTGTCATGCTCGTCCTGTGGCAGGCGCATCTGATGCTGTTCGTGTGTGCCTTCCAGTTCATGCGCTGGAGGGATGCACGATGAACAAGGCGAACATCTTCATGGGTGCCAGCTGGACCGGATTGGTGGGACTGTTGCTGGTCGGCACGGCGCAATCAGCCGATGCGTGGGGCATGCTCGGGATGCCCGGCACCACGCTGCTGATGATCGGCAGCTTTGCCATGCTGGCAACCCGCAAGACCGACGAATACACGCTTGGCCTGTGGAACGCCGGAGCCAGTGTCGCCTTTGGCACCATGCTGATCACCTTCCTGGGTCTCGCTTTTGTCGAAGGGTTTATCGACGGGCTGACCGGCAGTGATTCGGGTCGCACGATCCTCGCCGATACCGTGCTCGTGCTGCAGATTGCCGCCTTTTACATCGGCCTATTTGTCAAGCGCCTGCTGGGAGACATGTGATGCCATACAAGCCCTATACCCCCACTGAGGCCGACCGTAGCTTTGCCTACAAATATGCATGGGCCGGCGCTGCTGGATCCGTGATTTCACTCGGACTTTATCTGTTCGGCATCGACGGGATCGTGACCGGATGGACGCTCGGCGCAGCGGTTGGTGGCTTGCTGGCAAGCAAAATCAATCGCCGCATCGACGATTACTATGTCAGCCTGTGTTCGACGGGCGAGCGTTGGGTGGTTGTCGCGCTGGGTGTCTATCTCCTGAGTGGCTGGTTCACCTGGACGGTCGATTTGTCGATGCCTTCCGGTCTGGGGGTTCTGGCGCGAGAAGGCGCTCCCCTCCCGGATCGCGCACCTGCGCTGTTCTTCGACGGGATGCTGGCCGCGCATGTGCTGGTGGTGATCTTCTATGCCGGCTACGCATTCCATTGGGTCCGCGACAGGTTCGAATCCGACGAAGACGCATAATGAAAAACCGCCTCAAAGTTCTGCGTGCCGAACGCAATTGGAGCCAGGCCGAACTCGCCACGCAGCTCGATGTCTCGCGTCAGGCGGTCAATGCCATCGAGACCGGCAAGCACGACCCTTCCCTGCCCCTCGCCTTCCGCATCGCGCGGCTGTTCGACATGAAGATCGAGGATATTTTCGATGACGAAGTCTGATCTGGATGATTTCGCGGAAGAACCCTCGGCCGGCACGATCCTGCTGAAGCGCGCCCTGATCGCGATTGCGGGAGGGATTGTGCTGATCTTCATCGCTGGCATGATCGCGGGCTATTCCAGCGTCATGATCAAGCGAGGTGGTCCGATTCTGAGGGATCTGGCCATGTTGAGCGCCATGCTGATGGTCGGCGGACTTGTCGCCTATGGCATGTGGCGGTCCTGGCCGCGTGGACTGGAGGATGAGCCGGTTGCGCCGCGGGTGCGCAGTGCGCGCATGATCCTGTGGGCTTGCGTGGCGGTATCCATCCCGATCGGCATCATTCTCGGCACGACCGACGGCGGCGCCGCTAGCCTCCTGTCAAATACCCCGGTCAGTCCGGGCGTCGCCCTCGTCGTTATCGGCCTGTGGGCTGTGGCCGGGCCGGTCCTGACATGGCTGTGGTGGCAGCGCATCGACGAGCACGAGGCCGATGCCTACCGCGATGGCGCATTGATTGCGGCGCATGCCTACATCTTCGTGACCCCGGCCTGGTGGATGGCCACGCGCGCTGGCTGGCTGCCGCCACAGGAACCGATGGCTGTGCTGCTGATGGTCAGCTTGGTGTGGATGCTGGCCTGGTTTGTCCGCCGCTACTTTTGACCCTTTTTCACCGACTTTCTGACCTTG
This sequence comes from Sphingomonadales bacterium, assembly GCA_019750455.1. GTDB lineage: Bacteria > Pseudomonadota > Alphaproteobacteria > Sphingomonadales > Sphingomonadaceae > Erythrobacter. Next base: position 25,376 of record JAIEOM010000033.1, read on the forward strand.
AATCCTCCTACCCCCTTACTCCAAGGAGCATACCCATGAAGCTTGCCAATCTGCTTGTCCTGACCGCCGCGCCCTTCGCCCTGCTTGCCGCCAACCCCGTTGCAGCACAGGATCACGCCGGGCACGCGGGCCATGCCGAAAAGGCCGCCCCCGCCACCAAGGGCCCCGCGCTCTGGAAGGTCGCCGACAAGGACACGACCATCTACCTGTTCGGCACGGTTCACGTTCTGCCCAAGGGCATGGACTGGTACGATGCGACCATCGCCAACGCTCTCGAAGGTTCGCAGACCCTCGTCACCGAGATCCCGATGGACCCGGCAAGCGAGGCGGCGATGCAGCAACTTGCCATGCAGCGCGGCGCATTGCCGACAGGCACCACCCTGCGTTCGCTTCTGACCGAGGAGCAGAAGACGCAATATACCGCGGCACTGACCAAGCTCGGCGGAAAGATCGAAACCCAGCAACTCGCAGCCGCCCCGGCCGAGGCACGCGCGCAGTACGAGGCCGCCAAGGCGCAGGGTCTGGTTCCCCCGCCCGCCGATGCGCTTGCGACCAGCTTCGATCCGCTCAAGCCGTGGATGGTAGGCCTGACGTTCTCGATCCTGCCGCTGACTCTGGAGGGCTATGATCCCAACAGCGGTGTCGAAAAGGTGCTGATGTCCAAGGTTCCGGGCAAGGAGACGGGCGCGCTCGAAACCGCCGAATTCCAGCTCGGCGTTTTCGACGGCCTGGCGCAGGATGCCCAGATCAGCTTCATGATGGAAGCGGCCAACGGCATCGACGAAGTCAAGCCGATGCTCGACAGCATGGTCGCCGAATGGGCCGAAGGCGATGCCGAAGGCCTTGCCGCGATCATGAACGAAGGGATGAATGATCCTGCCGTCGCCGAGGCGCTGCTCTACAAGCGCAACGCCAACTGGGCCGAATGGATCGACACCCGTCTCGACACGCCCGGCACGGTGTTCATCGCGGTTGGCGCAGGCCACCTTGCCGGCGAAAAGAGCGTGCAGGATTACCTCGCCCAGAAGGGCATCAAGGTAACGCGGGTCAAGTGAGACCACATCCGATCCGGGCGATGATCGTGCGCTGCGCGGCTGCGATCATCGCTCCGCTTCTGCTTATCGGGCTGGCCGGGTGCAGCGATGCACCCGGCGGGTCCGATCCGGAGCGCCCCGCCCCCTCCCCGCTGCTTTACGAACTCGCCTCGGCTGACGGGACGGTGGAAGGCTGGATGTTCGGAACCATCCACGCCCTGCCTGACGGGATCGACTGGCGCACGCCCGCTATCGATGGTGTCATCGATGCAGCCGATCTGCTTGTGGTTGAGGTCGGCGGACTGAACAGGCGCGATGACCGGCGATCGATTTACGAGAGCCTGGCACAAAGCCCCGGCCATCCGCCGCTGGCCGAACGTGTTCCGGCTGAATTGCGCCCGCAGCTTGCGGCCCTGATCGATCGTAGCGATCTCGATACCCGGGATTTCAGTGGGGAGGAAACCTGGGCGGTGGCCCTTGCCCTCGCCCGTGTCGGGGCTACGGGCAATCCTGCCAACGGCGTCGATGCAGCGCTGATCGACGACTTCTCGGGAAAGCGTCCGGTCCGGGAGCTGGAGGGACTGCGCGGGCAATTGTCCATCTTCGATCGCCTGCCAGAAACGCAGCAACGCAGCATGCTTGCTGCTGTCGTGCGCGAGAATGCGGAGGGCGGCAAGGACCCGGAACGCCTCCTGCGTGCATGGCTGACGGGCGATGCGACGGTGATCGAAGCTTCGACCCGCGAGGGCTTCCTCGCCGATCCGGCCACGCGCGAGGCGTTGCTGACGGGCCGGAACCGGCGATGGGTTGCCGCTCTCGTTCCGATGCTCGGGGAAGCCTCGCGCCCGCTCGTCGCGGTGGGCACCGCGCATCTTGTCGGCCCCGATGGGCTTGTCGCCCTCATTGAGGCGCAAGGCTATCGCGTCCGTCCGATCCCCACCGCCGCCCGCCCCGCACCCTAAACCGGTTGCCTTTCGGGCAATCTCTCTCTATGGACCCGCGCTTCGATGCGTCCGGTCATCCCTGGAGGCGGTTGCATCGCTGACTACCTTTATCAAACACGCATTCGAAAGGCATCCGTATGAGCGAGACTCTTACCCTGCCGGCCGAAGCGCGCGAACGGGCTGGCAAGGGAGCCTCCCGAGCACTTCGCCGCGAAGGTCGGACCCCTGCTGTCATCTATGGCGGCAAGGAAGAACCCACCATGATCCACGTCGAGCAGAAGGAACTGGTGCGTCAGCTGGGCACCGGCCACTTCATGAACTCGATCGTCCTCATCGAGATCGGTGGCAAGACCGTCCGCACCCTGCCCAAGGATGTCGCCTTCCACCCGGTGACCGACCGCCCGACCCACGTCGATTTCCTGCGCCTGTCGGGTGACAGCAAGGTCGAAGTCTCGGTGCCGGTGGTGTTCGTCAACGAAGACGCCTCGCCCGGCCTCAAGAAGGGCGGCGTGCTCAACATCGTGCGTCACGAACTCGAACTGCTGTGCCCCAACGCGGACATTCCTGACGAGATCCAGATCGACGTCACCGGCCGCGAAATCGGCGATTCGATCCACATCAGCAACGTGACCCTGCCCAAGGGCGTGACCAGCGTGATCACCGACCGCGATTTCACCATCGCAACCGTGATCGCCCCGTCGGGCCTCAAGAGCAGCGAAGGCGAAGCCGCTTCCGAGTAAGCGCGCCGCCATTCACGGCTTTCAGAACGCCGGGCTTCCTTCGCGGGAAGTCCGGCGTTTCGTTTTATGCAAGGGAGCGGTAGGGAACACGTCATGCAGATCTGGGTCGGCCTTGGAAATCCCGGACCGCGCTATGCGCTCCACCGGCACAATGTCGGCTTCATGGCCGTGGACGTGATCGCGGACATGCACTCCTTCGGCCCGGAGCAGAAGAAATTCAGCGGTTGGGCGCAGGAGGGGCGGATCGGCACGCAGAAGGTGCTGCTGCTCAAGCCTGCCACCTTCATGAACGAAAGCGGCCGCGCCGTGGGCGAGGCGCTGCGCTTCTACAAGCTGGGCACCGACGCGCTGACCGTATTCCACGACGAGCTCGATCTTGCGCCCTTCAAGGTCAAGGTGAAGCAGGGCGGCGGACATGCGGGGCACAATGGCCTGCGCTCGATCGACCAGCATTGCGGGCCGGATTTCCGCCGCGTGCGGCTCGGGATCGGCCATCCCGGCCACAAGGATCGCGTGACGGGCCACGTCCTCGGCAACTTCGCCAAGGCCGAGGAGGATGATCTCGCCGCGATGCTCGGCGCGATCGGTGCGGAAGCGGAATGGCTCGCCAAGGGTGATGACGTGCGGTTCATGAACGATGTTGCGCTCAGGATGCAGGAGTAGCAGGCATGGCCACGGAACGCGCATTTCTCGACGTCACGCCCGAACAGGGAGCGTCATTCTTCGGTACGCCCGATCAGGGCCCGGTGGTGATGCTCAACCTCCTGCGCTTCCGCGAGACGGCAGACTATTCCCACGCCCCGGACCTTAGGCCGGCCGATGCCATCAGCGGCGCACAGGCCTATGCCCGCTACATGAGTGAGATGCGTCCATTGCTTGAGGCGAGCGGCGGTGCAGTGCTGTTTTCGGGCACCGGCGCGCCATTCCTGATCGGGCCGCAGGACGAATACTGGGACCATGTTCTGCTGGTGCGACAGGCCAGCAAGGCGGCCTTCCTCGCATTCGCCAGCGATCCCGAAGCGCAACGCATCACCGCCCACCGCACCGCAGCGATCAGCGATTCCCGGCTGCTGCCGATCCACGCCGACTGATCCGCGATGAACCGCGTCCTCATCATCGGACCCTGCGGTTCAGGAAAAAGCACGCTTGCCCGCGAACTCGCGCCGCGCATGGGCCTGCCGCTTGTCCACATGGACCAGTTGGGTTGGCGCGCTGGCTGGATCGAAACGGACAAGGCGGAACTGAACGCCCGCCTTGCCGAGGCCGTCGCGCAGGACCAATGGCTGATCGAGGGCAATTACGGCAGCACTCTCGCCCCGCGGCTCGAACGGGCGGATACGGTGATCTACCTCGATTTCCCGATCCGGCTGTGCCTGTGGCGGCTGATCAAGCGGATCGTCACGCTGCGTGGCCAGTCGCGGCCCGACATGCCTGAAGGCTGCCCGGAACGCTTCGATGCGGCGTTTTTCTGGTATGTGATGAACTGGAACACCGGCCCGCGTCCCCGCACCGAGGCGAAGCTTGCGGGGTATGCCGGCAACCTTGTGCGGTTGACCTCGCCTGCGATGCTTGCGCAATGGCGCAAAGCCAATAGTCTGGACTGATCGCGTTCAGCCAAGGACTGCTCCCATGACCCTCGATCGCCGCACCCTTCTTGCGGGCGCCGCCGCCACTGCCGCTCTTGCTACCCAGCGCGCGCAGGCGACCGAGCCGGTTTACAGCCCCGATGTCAGCTTGAAGGGCACAAGCGTGCTGATTACCGGATGCTCGTCCGGCTTCGGACGGCTGACGGCGGAGTTGCTCGCGCGGCGGGGCGCGCGGGTCTTTGCCACAATGCGCAATCTTCCACGCCCTGAAGCAGACGAGCTGATCGCGCTGGCGAAGGCCGAAGACCTCAAGCTGCATATTATCGGCATCGACGTGACCGAACTCGATCAGGTCAATGCCGGTGTCAAGGAAGCCGAGCGCATCAATGGCGGGCCCTTGGACGTGCTGGTGAACAACGCCGGGATCGGTATCACCTCGCCCGTCGAGGTGCAGGATATGACCGCTACCCGCCTGATCTTCGATACCAACGTGTTCGGCCCGCACCGCATGGCGCGCGCCGTGCTGCCGGGAATGCGCAAGGCCCAGCGCGGTCTGATCATCCAGATTTCCAGCCAGCTGGGCCGCGTCATCACGCCGTGGTCCGGGCATTACTCGGCCACCAAGTTCGCGCTGGAAGCCATGAGCGAACAGCTCGCTTACGAACTGGTGCCGCACGGCATCGACGTATCGATCATCGAACCCGGCGGCTATCCGACCAAGGTGTGGGTCAACCGCAATGCCTATTCGCTCGCGCTGAAAGCGCGTTCGATGGCGGTGCACAGCGCAGGCTATCCCGATCAGGTCGCGCGCATGGGGCAGGAGGATGGATCGGGCCGGAGCAACGATCCGGCGGATGTCGCGCGCGCCATCACGGCTTTGATCGCGCAGCCTCCCGGCACCCGCCCGCTGCGCCTGCCGGTCTCGCCCGGCAACAAGCCGCAGGTGCCGATCAACGAAGTCACGGCGCGGGTGCAGAGCGAGTGGCTGGGGGGCTCGCCCGTCATGGGTCCGCTGATGCGCGCGGTTCACGGACGGTGAGGCTCTAGCCATCTGCCCCCCTCCCCGCTAAGGGCGGCGCTTTCCAGCTAGCCAGGGCACAATCATCATGGGTTTCCGTTGCGGGATCGTCGGCCTGCCGAATGTCGGCAAGTCCACACTGTTCAATGCGCTCACCGAGACGCAGGCCGCACAGGCGGCGAACTATCCCTTCTGCACGATCGAGCCCAATGTCGGGCAGGTCGCCGTGCCTGATGAACGCCTCCAGAAGATCGCCGCCATCGCCAAGAGCGCGAAGATCATCGAAACCCAGCTCGGCTTCGTCGACATCGCCGGCCTCGTGAAGGGCGCGAGCAAGGGTGAAGGGCTCGGCAACCAGTTCCTCGGCAATATCCGCGAGGTGGATGCCATCGTCCACGTGCTGCGCTGCTTTGAGGATGACGACATCCAGCACGTCGCCAACAAGGTCGATCCCATTGCCGATGCCGAAGTGGTCGAAACCGAGCTGATGCTCTCCGATCTCGAAAGCCTCGAAAAGCGGGTTCCCGCCGCAGCCAAGCGCGGGGCCGCCGGCGACAAGGAGGCCAAGGCGATGGCGAGCGTCCTCGGGCAGGCGCTGGAATTGCTGCGCGATGGCAAGCCCGCGCGCCTGACAGAACCCAAGGACGAGGAAGAAGCGCGGCTCTTCAAGCAGGCGCAGCTGCTCACCGCCAAGCCTGTGCTCTATGTCTGCAACGTTGCCGAAGAGGACGCAGCGACAGGCAATGCGCTGTCCGAAAAGGTCTTCGCCAAGGCAGCAGCCGAGGGCGCCGAGGCGGTGGTGGTCTCGGCCGCGATCGAGGCCGAACTGGTCGCCATGCCTGAAGAAGACCGCGGCGAGTTTCTCGAAGCCCTCGGGCTGACCGAAAGCGGCCTCGCCCGGGTGATCCGCGCCGGATACAAGCTGCTCGGCCTCAAGACCTTCTTCACCGCCGGCCCCAAGGAAGCGCGCGCCTGGACTTTCCCGGCGGGCGCCAAGGCCCCGCAGGCGGCGGGCGAGATCCACTCGGACTTCGAACGTGGGTTCATCCGCGCCGAGACCATTGCCTATGACGATTACGTCACGCTCGGCGGCGAAGCGGGCGCCAAGGAAGCGGGCAAGCTGCGGCAGGAAGGCAAGGAATACGTGGTGCAGGACGGCGACGTGCTGCTCTTCAAGTTCAACGTCTGAGCCCGGCTGCCACAAGCCTGTCCCGCAACGCCTTTAGGGCATATGCCATGCGCATCGTTCTGCTGATCATCGCCCTGCTCGCCGCTCCCTTTGCCGCTGCTGCAAAGGACGTGCAGCGTCCCGTGACCGTGCTGGTCGGAATCGACGGGTTCCGGGCCGATTATCTCGAGCGGGGCGTCACGCCCCGCCTCTCCGCACTCGCCAAGGCAGGCACCAGCGCGGCGATGCGCCCGTCCTTCCCCACCAAGACCTTCCCCAACCACTATGCTCTGGTCACCGGCAAGCGGCCCGACCGCAACGGGATCGTCGGCAATTCGATGATCGATCCGCGCCGTCCGGGTGTGATGTTCAGCCTGGGCAACACGCAGCAAGCGCTCGATCCCTTCTGGTGGAACGAGGCAGAACCTGTGTGGATCACCGCCGAAAAGGCAGGTCTGCGCACCGCGACGATGTTCTGGCCGGGAAGCGAGGTACCCTTCGAAGGCCGCCGCCCGGCGGACTGGCTGCGCTATGACCAGAACGTCACCAACGTGCAGCGGGTCAACACGCTGCTCGACTGGTTGCGCCGCCCCGCCAGCATTCGTCCGGCCTTCGCGACGATCTATTTCGACACGGTCGACACCATCGGCCACCGCTTCGGACCCGACAGTGCGGAAGTGAACGCAGCGCTTGCGGAAGTGGACGCCCGGATCGGCGAACTGGTGGACGGCGCGGCGGCGTTGGGCGTACCGCTCAACCTTGTGATCGTCGCCGACCACGGGATGCGCGCGGCCGACGATAGCCGCGTGATCCAGCTCGATACGATCATCGACCGGGCAAGCTACATCGCGGTCGAGACTGGCCCCTATGCCGCGATCGAGCCGGTGGCTGGCACCGACAACCGCGTGGCCGATGCGCTGCTGGTCCCGCACGAACACATGACCTGTTCGCGCAAGGAAGACCTGCCCGCGCGCCTGCACTGGGGCAAGCATCCCCGCGTCGCAGCGATCATCTGCATCGCCGAGGCAGGCTGGACCATTCTTTCGGGCACACCGGCCTACCCGGTGCGGGGCGGAGCCCATGGTTATGACAATGCCGATCCGGAGATGCTCGCGATCTTCATCGCCAGCGACCCCGCCTTCGCAAAGGGCGCACAGCTGCCAGTGTTCGATAACGTCGCGGTGACCGCATTGCTGCGCGCGGCGCTGGGTTTGCCCGAGGATGCAGACGCGGATGGTAGCCTGGCTGACGTGAAGGCCGCGCTTCGGCGTTAGTGCCGCCCGAACAGCTTCTCGACGTCTTCCATCGACAGCTTCACCCAGGTTGGCCGCCCGTGGTTGCACTGGCCCGACCGCGGCGTTGCCTCCATTTCGCGCAGCAGCGCGTTCATTTCGGCAACGCTCAAGGTGCGCCCGGCGCGCACCGATCCGTGGCAGGCCATTGTCGCCAGCACCAGTTCGAGCCGCTCGGCCAATAGCAATGCGCCGCTGTCTTCCTGCCTGCCGTGCTTGGCGATGTCGTCCGCCAGATCGCGCAGCAGCTTGCCACTGTCGGCCTTGCCGATGGCGGCGGGGACGGCGCGGACCAGCATGGCCGCTGGTCCGAAGCGTTCGATCACCAGACCATAACGAGCGAGCCCTTCTGCCGCGTCCTCCAGACGGTCGCAGTCCACTTCGTCCATCTCGACCACGTCGGGGACCAGCAAGGCCTGCGACCTGCGGACACCCTCGTCCGCCCCGGCAGCGCGCAACCGTTCGAGGACGAGGCGTTCATGCGCAGCGTGCTGGTCGACCAGCACCAGACCGTCAGCCGCTTCGGCAACGATATACGTGTTCGCCACTTGCCCGCGCGCGATGCCAAGCGGGTAGCTTTGGGCTTCCGCTGGAACGGGAGCAGCCTCCTCTGCCCGGCCCTGGGGCTGGGCGATCGGCGCAGTCCATGCAGGACGCGCTTCGCCAAGCCGGGCTTGCGTTTGGGACCAGTCGCGGCCTGTGAAGACACTTTCGAGCAAGGGCGCCATCGGAGCGGCGGGCGGCGAGGCAGTTTCGGTCTGCCACCGCTGCATGGCTGCCCTGTCGGGCCCCTGCGCGCTGCGCCGGTCGCCGGTCGCCAGCGCCTGCCTCAGCCCCGAAACGATGAAACCGCGCACCCCCGCTGAATCCCGGAAGCGCACTTCCGTCTTGGCCGGGTGGACGTTCACATCGACATCCTGCGGCGGAAGGTCGAGGAACAGCGCCAGAACCGCGTGACGGTCCCTCGCCAGCATATCGGCATAGGCGCCGCGCACCGCGCCGACCAGCAGGCGGTCTTTCACCGGGCGCCCGTTGACGAACAGGTACTGGTGATCGGCCACCCCGCGGTTCCACGTGGGCAGCCCCGCTACGCCCGTCAGCCGCATCACCCCGTGAGGGGTGTCGCGTTCGATTTCGATAGCGACCGAATTGTCCTTGAGTTCGTGCGCGATGATCCGCGCCACCCGTGTCCCAAGCTCCTCGCCCGCCTGGAGGTTGAGGACGGTCCTTCTTGCACCCTCCCCCAATGTTTCAAGCGTGAAGGCGATATCCGGCCGCGCCATCGCGAGGCGGCGCACCACATCGAGGCAGGCGGCATATTCGCTGCGGGCCGAACGCAGGAACTTGCGCCGCGCCGGCACCTTGGCGAACAGCTCTTCGACCAGCACACGGGTGCCGTGCGGAAGTGCAGCGGGTTCATCGGCTAGAAGCGCGCCGTGATCGACCACTCTGCGCCAGCCATCTGCCGCACCGCCCTCCCGGCTTTCGATGGTCAGGCGGGCCACACTCGCAATCGAAGGCAGGGCCTCGCCGCGGAAGCCCAGCGTTGTGACAAGCTCGATCGCTCCGTCGGGTCCGATCAGCGAATCGGGCAGCTTGGACGTCGCATGCCGCTCAAGCGCCAATGCCATTGCGTCAGGAGCCATCCCGCAGCCGTCATCGACGACTTCGATGCGGGTGAGCCCGCCTTCCGCCAGCTTGACACCGATTCGCCGCGCACCTGCATCGATGGCATTCTCGACCAGTTCTTTCAGGGCCGCTGCCGGGCGTTCGACCACCTCACCAGCGGCGATGCGGTTGACCAGAACAGAGGGGAGGCGGCGGATTTCGGGCATTTGCACAGACGCTAGCGACGAGCCGCCGTAATTTCGAGGGCAGCGGCGCCGAAATCACCGCCGCAGTGGACAAATATTTTGGCCTTTTGCGCGCGGATTCGCTAGGCGCGACGCATCATGTCATAAACGGGCCGGAAAGCCTCTCGCAGTCGGGCGTTCCCGCAAGGCTGCGCAACGCGCCTGCCACCATCAACACTGGGATCACGATGAGCTTTTTGTCCAATCTCTTCAAGTTCGGTTCGCAGAACATGGCGATCGATCTCGGCACCGCCAATACGCTCGTCTATGTCCAGGATCAGGGCATCGTCCTGAACGAGCCTTCGGTGGTCGCGATCGAGACCATCAACGGCATCCGCCGCGTCAAGGCGGTGGGCGATGATGCAAAGATGATGATGGGCAAGACCCCGGACAGCATCGAGGCGATCCGTCCGCTGCGCGACGGCGTGATCGCCGACATCGAAGTCGCCGAGCAGATGATCAAGCACTTCATCCAGAAGGTGCACGGCAAGAAGTCGATGTTCCGCTATCCGGAAATCGTGATCTGCGTGCCTTCGGGCTCGACCTCGGTGGAACGCCGCGCAATCCGCGATGCCGCCTCCAATGCAGGCGCTTCGGACGTGCACCTGATCCTTGAGCCGATGGCCGCTGCCATCGGCGCCGACATGCCCGTGACCGAGCCCGTCGGCTCGATGGTGGTCGATATCGGTGGAGGCACCACGGAAGTCGCCGTTCTCTCGTTGCGCGGGCTCGCCTACACGACCTCGGTTCGCACCGGGGGCGACAAGATGGACGAAGCCATCGTCAGCTATGTCCGCCGCCACCACAGCCTGCTGATCGGTGATGCCACGGCAGAGCGCATCAAGAAGGATTACGGCATCGCCATGATCCCTGAAGACGGCGTGGGCGAAATCATCACCCTGAAGGGCCGCGATCTCGTGAACGGGGTGCCCAAGGAAATCACCATCAACCAGGCGCATGTTGCCGAGGCGCTCAGCGAACCGATCGGTGCGATTGTCGAAGGCGTGCGCATCGCGCTCGAAAACACCGCGCCCGAACTGGCTGCTGACATCGTCGATCAAGGGATAGTGCTCACCGGCGGCGGTGCCTTGATCCGGCGGCTTGACGAACACCTGCGCGAAGAAACGGGCCTGCCCGTCTCGGTTGCCGAGGATCCGCTGACCTGCGTCGCCATCGGCACTGGCCGGGCGATGGAGGATCCGGTCTATCGCGGCGTGCTGATGACCGCGTGATCCGCGCCGATGTGATCCAGAAGGGACTATAGAGCCATGGCGCACCCCTCTTCGCGCCGCGCCGGCTTCTCGAAAAAAGCGCAGTTTTCGCTGTTCACCGGCTACCTGCTGGCCGGTGGCGGAGCATTGTTGGGCGCGGTGCTGCTCGCCTTGTCATTGTGGCAACCGGAAGCTTTTGCACCTCTGCGCGGCGTTGCGGGCGAGGTTGTCGCCCCGGTCGGCAGCGGCACGGCTGTCGCGCGGTCGAGCGGACAGGGTTTTTTCGCCAGCATCGCTGCCTATTTCAACGCCGGCGCCCAGAACGCCGAGTTGCGCCGCGAGAACGAGCTGGCGCGCATAAGGCTGGCCGAAGCCGATGCCATCGCTGCCGAAAACCGCCGGCTGAAGGGCCTGCTTGGCCTGCGCGATGGCGAGAGCAAGCCGGTGGCGGTCACGCGCCTGGTCGGCTCCACGGCGACGAGCGGGCGGCGCCATGCCTATATCGGCGCCGGCTCGGCCAGCGGCGTGCAGCCGGGGATGCCGGTGCTTTCGGAAAGGGGCGTGATCGGCCGGGTGCTGGAGACCGGGCGGAATTCGGCGCGCGTGCTGCTGCTTACCGATAGCGAAAGCGTGCTGCCGGTGCGCCGCGCGACCGACAATGTCATCGCCTTTGCCGAAGGACGCGGTGACGGACTGCTGCGCATCCGTCTGGTCAATCTCGGCGTCAATCCGCTTAAGGTCGGCGACATGATGGTGACCAGCGGCGCGGGGGGATATTACCGGCCGGGTGTGGCGGTTGCGGTGATCGCCAAGATCACCCCCGACGGCGGCATCGCCCGTCTGGTAGCCGAGCCGGGGGCGACCAACTTTGTGTCTGTCCTGCCGGTGCATCAGGCTCAGGCCATCGCGGAACTTGAGGCGCCCGAGAGTGTCGGGGACACGCCCTCCCCCGCGCCGACCTCTGCCGCGTCCGCTTCGGCGGCTGTCCCGCCTGCGACGGCGGAGGAGTGATGGAGCGGCTCGATCCACGCGCCCGCTCGGACATTTACGGAAGGCGCATCAACCGTGCGCCCGATCCATGGCGCGTGCGGCTCGTGCCTTATGCCTCGATCATGCTCGCATCTGTCCTGCCGGTTCTGCTGATCGCCGATACCATGCCGCTGTTGCCGTCCCTCGGCTTCCTGCTGCTGCTGGCCTGGCGCATGGTCCGGCCCGGGCTGCTGCCGCTATGGGCCGGTGCGCCGCTCGGGGCTTTCGATGATCTGGTCAGCGGCCAGCCCTTCGGCTGCGCGATCTTTCTGTGGTCGCTTGCGATGATCGCCATCGAACTGATCGAGACCCGCTTTCCCTGGCGCGGGTTCTGGCAGGACTGGTTCACCGCCAGCGTCATGTCGGTTGTCTACTGGCTTGCCAGCCTGTTGTTCTCCGGCGCGAGCCTCACCCCAGAAATGGTGGGTGCCGCCGCCCCGCAGGCCTTGCTTGCGATACTGCTTTATCCGATCATCACCCGCATTGTAGCCGGACTGGACCGGTTCCGCCTCGCCCGGGCGCGGACAATCGACTGATGAAAATTCCCTTTCTGCAACGCGGCCCCCAGCGCCCTGCCAAGATGATCAACGCATCGATCCTGCGCGCCACTTTCGACCGGCGCGCGGTGGTAATCGGTGCGGTGCAGGGCGGGATTGGCGTGCTGCTGGCGCTGCGGCTCGGCTATCTGTCGGTTGCGGAGAACGAGAAATACCGGCTCGAATCCGAAAGCAACCGTGTCAACCTCACGCTGATCCCGCCGCGCCGGGGCTGGATCCTTGACCGTGACGGGGCGCCGCTGGCGTCGAACCGCGCGGACTTCCGCGTCGATCTCATCCCCGAACGGCTCGTGGATGCGCAGGCCACCATCGACCGTCTGGGCGAATTGCTCTCGCTTGAACCGGCGCGGATCGCCGACATCAAGGACAAGGTTGCCACCGCCCGCGGGTTCCAGCCTGTCGAAGTGGCAAGCGGGCTGCGGTACGAACAATTTGCGGCCCTCAGCGTGCGCCTCCCGGACCTGCCCGGTGTCGTGCCGCAGCGCGGTTTTTCCCGCTACTACCCGACCGCCTCCAGCGTAGGCCACCTGATCGGCTATGTCGGCCCCGCCTCGGCCGAGGAGTACGAGAAGGACCCCAACCCGCTGCTCATCACGCCGGGCTACAAGATCGGCAAGGACGGGCTGGAGAAGCAGTTCGAAAAGGAACTGCGCGGCGTTCCGGGTGCCCGGCGGGTCGAGGTCACGGCGGGCGGGCGGATTGTGCGCGATCTCGAAACGCGCGAGGATGTGCAGGGCAATCCCATCCGCCTCACCATCGATGGTCCGCTTCAGGATTACGCGGCCCGCCGCATCGGGCTAGAAAGCGGCTCGGTGGTGGTGATGGATTGCCGCACCGGCGACCTGCTGTGCATGGCTTCCATGCCGAGCTTCGATCCCAATTCCTTCTCGGACGGTATCGGCGGGGTGGAATACGCGATGCTGCGCGATGATGAACGCGTGCCGCTGCGCAACAAGGTGCTGAAGGGGCTCTATCCGCCCGGCTCGACCGTGAAGCCGATGGTGTCGATGGCCTTCATGCAGGCCGGGATCGACCCGAACGAGACGGTCTATTGCGGCGGCGGCCTGCGTGTGGGCAACCGCGTGTTCGGCTGCTGGAACCGGCGCGGTCATGGCGCGGTCGACATGGCCAAGGGCATCTACCAGAGCTGCGACGTCTATTTCTACGCCATGGCCCAGCGCATCGGCATGGACCCGATTGCCGCCATGGCACGCCGCTGCGGCATGGGGCAGGAATTCCCCTTGCCTGTCATCAGCCAGTTCTTCGGCACTGTCCCCGATCCGGCATGGAAAATGAAGAAGTGGGGGCGCGAATGGCAGGCCTTCGACACGGTCAACGCCACGATCGGGCAGGGCTACATGCTCTCCAGCCCGCTCCAGCTGGCGGTGATGGCCTCGCGCCTTGCCACGGGGCGGCACGTCATGCCGCGCCTGACGCTCGATACGAAACCGCAGGGGTTCGACAAGATCGATTTCTCTCCGGAGCAGGTCGCCTATGTCCAGAAGGCGATGAGCGATGTGGTCAACGGCCCCGGCACCGCAGGCCGCGCGAGGCTGCCGATCGAAGGCATCCAGATGGCCGGGAAGACGGGGACGGCCCAGGTCGTCTCCCTTTCGATCTCGAACGGCAAGTCGGGCCCGTGGAAGTATCGCGACCACGGCCTGTTCATCTTCTTCGCGCCCTATGACAACCCGCGGTATGCGGGCGCGGTGGTGATCGAGCATGGCGGCGGGTCGGGCGCGGCCTATCCGATCGCGCGCGATGTCATGACCTTCCTGTTTGATCCGGCCAAGGGGCTGGAGGCGCTCAACACACTTGAGGCCGGGTGGGGCGGCACCGCGCAGCAGCGCCTCGAACGGCGTTATGCGGCCTATGCTGCCGAGCGCGGCGCAACGGTCAGCCGTCCACCGCGGCGCGACGAGGAAATCTTCGACCGTGTCGAAGCGGAGGCGCGCCGCGCCGCGACCCAGACCGATGCCATCGCCGGCGAAGTGATTGCACCACGGCCTGAGGCCAACCCCTCGGCCACGCCGCCGGGTCCTGCGGCGCCCGCACCGGCGCCTGCCGCAACGCCCGCCCCGTCAGCCCCGCCCACGGGCGGCGCGGGGGAGACCGCCGGATGAACACGCTCGCCACCCGCAGCGGGATCGTGCCCGAACCGATCGCTCGCCAACCCTGGGAAATGCTGATCCCGCTGGTGCTGCTGACCTCGTTCGGCGGACTGGTGCTCTATTCGGCAGGCGGCGGGTCGATGCAGCCTTTCGCCCTTCCCCACTTCATCCGCTTTGGCGTGTTTGCCGTGATGACCGCGATCATCGCCTCGCTTCCGCGCGATCTGGTGCGGCTGCTGACCTATCCCTCCTACCTCATGGTGCTGCTGCTGCTGCTGGCGGTGGAGATCGTCGGGCAGGTCGGCGGCGGAAGCCAGCGCTGGCTGGAGGCCGGACCGATCCGCATCCAGCCATCGGAGCTGATGAAGCCGGCCGTGGTCCTCGCCATGGCGCGTTTCTACGAGACGCTGCCTTCCGGAATGATCGGTTCGTGGCGCTCGGTGGTCCCGGCGGGGATGCTGATTCTGCTGCCGATCTCGCTGGTGCTGCTGCAACCCGACCTCGGCACATCGGTGGCCATCGCCTTCGGGGGCGTGGTGGTTATGTTCCTTGCAGGACTGCCCTTGTGGTGGTTCCTCACCGCAGGGGGCCTTGGCGTTGCCGCCCTGCCCCTGATCTATTTCTTCGCCCTCCACGATTACCAGCGCGCTCGTGTCACCACCTTCCTCGATCCCGAGAGCGATCCGCTCGGCGCGGGCTATCACATCGCCCAGTCGAAGATCGCGATCGGGTCCGGCGGCTTGTTCGGCAAGGGCTTCAATAACGGCACGCAGAGCCACCTCAATTACTTGCCCGAACCGCACACCGACTTCGTCTTCGCCTCGATGGCCGAAGAATGGGGGCTGATGGGGGGATTGTTTGTGCTCGCCATGTACACATTCATCCTGCGATGGGGATGGAAGGTCGCCGCAGAAAGCCAGGACCGGTTCTGCGCCCTGCTGGCAGCAGGCGCGACGGCGACGATCTTCTTCTACATCGCGATCAACCTGCTGATGGTCATGGGCATGGCCCCGGCCAAGGGCATTCCGCTGCCATGGATGAGCCACGGCGGCTCTTCCATGATGACCAACATGATCTGCATCGGCCTGCTGATGATGGTCAACCGCTGGAACCGCGAGGCACCGCGAAGGGGTCTGGCGGTCTGATTTGCCGCGCGTGCGAAAAAGGCCCTTGCCATAAGATCGAGGCG
Organism: Sphingomonadales bacterium; assembly: GCA_019750455.1. GTDB lineage: Bacteria > Pseudomonadota > Alphaproteobacteria > Sphingomonadales > Sphingomonadaceae > Erythrobacter. The sequence goes on from JAIEOM010000033.1 coordinate 41,108, forward strand.
CGCTAAATGCAGCGCCTCACGCGAATCGGGACATGGCTTCGGCTCCCCGGTCTCGCGCTTCCGGCCAGGTCGGAATGGACGCATAGCTCAGTTGGTAGAGCAGCTGACTCTTAATCAGCGGGTCCTTGGTTCGAGCCCAAGTGCGTC
>JAIEOM010000056.1 GCA_019750455.1 Sphingomonadales bacterium
CGGATGGTTACGAGCTGGTCGAAAGAGGGAAGATCATGCGGGTGAACTAGATGCACCCAACGACCGCAACGGGGTCGATAGCCGAAGGTCCGCTTTTTTCGGCGATAAGGCAATTCCGGACATTGCGGCAGGTGTGCCTCACCCCAGATCGAAGACATACCCCAGCGATCTTACGGTGCGCAGCGGATTGCCGCCGCCTGCGGCTTTGATCGCGCGGCGCAGGCGGCCGATCCACACGTCCACCGTGCGCTCGTCGATCGGGGGTTCGCGCTTGCCGAGGCCGCTGATCAGGTCCTCGCGGGTCAGCACGCGGTTCGGGTTTTCGGCGAGGAAGCGCAGCAGGCGGAATTCGTTGGGACGCAGCACGATCGGGGTGTCGTTCCAGCGCGCCTGAAGCGCGGCCATGTCGATCACCAGCGCGCCCAGTTCGAACCGCCGCGTCGCCTGCCGCTCGCTGGCGCGCGATTGCAGCGCCAGCACCCGGTCGAGCACCGCGGTGCGGGTCAGGGGGCCGACGAGGTAATCATCCGCCCCGGCCCGCAGCGCGCGGCGGCGGTCCTCGGCGTCGTCCTCCTCCAGAACGATGGTGATGTGCGCATCCTCGGTGCGCGGGTCGGCGCGCAGACGGCGGCACATTTCCAGCCCCGCCAGCTCGGGCATGACCCAATCGACAAAGGCCCACATCGGCCCTTCGACCAGCCGCCGCGGGCCATCCGGCCCCAGCCGGTCGAAGGTGAAGCGACGCTGATCGTGGACGAAATCCTCAAGGCTTTCGCCGAGGTCACCCGTCAGGAAGATATTGACGACATCCATGTGCTGCTGCCCCGGTTTCTCCCGAGGCTTGGCGCAGGTGTGTGACGCGTTTGTGACTGCTTTTCAGTTGGGTGTAACAATCGGGACTGCGGCGGTCAGGACAGGGTCAGCCCCCCGTCCACCACCAGCGTCTGCCCCGTGATGTAGGCGCTGAGCGGCGAGGCGAGGAACAGCGCAGCGCCGGCCATATCCTCGGGCGTGCCCATGCGGCGCAGGGGAATTTTCTTCAGGCTCGCTTCCAGCCGTTCGGGGTGGTCGGTGGTGACGCTCGTCAGCTTGGTCGGCACCAGCCCCGGCGCGATGCCGTTGACGCGGATACCGTCGCGCGCCCAGGCCTCGCCCAGCGTCTTGGTGAGGCTCGCCGCGCCCGCCTTGGACGCCGCATAGGCAGGCGTGCCGATGGTCGATTTGAACGCGGCGACGCTGGAGACGATGACGATCCTGCCCTTGGCCTCCGCCAGCGCAGGGTGGAAGGCGCGCGCAGCGTCCATCACCGAATTGAGGTTGATGTCGACCACCGCGTCCCAGCCCTCGCGGGTGAATTCCTGCCGCCCGTAGCGAACCGTGCCCTGACACAGCACCAGCACGTCGAGCTGGCCGAAGCCTTCCGCCAGCCTTGTCGCGGCATCGCGGTCGGTGAGGTCGAGTTGGCGGTAATCGAGGCCGGTGAAGTCGCTGTCCTCGGCCTCGAGATAATCCCCGAAATCGGGCCGCGTGCCAGTGACGGTCACGCTCGCGCCCTGCGCCCGGAAGCCGTGGGCGATGCCATTGCCGATCCCGCTCGACCCGCCGATGACGAGGACCCGCTGGCCGGTGAAGTCGAGGGGTTCGGTCATGGTCAGATGCTCCCCTAGATCGAACGGCTGATCACTTCCTTCATGATCTCGTTCGTGCCGCCGAAGATCCGCGTCACGCGGGCGTCACGCCACAGGCGGGCGATGGCGTATTCGTTCATGTAGCCCGCCCCGCCGTGGAGTTGCAGCGCGGTGTCGCAGCATTCCCACTGGAGGTCGGTGTGCCACAGCTTCGCGGCGCTCGCCTCGTCGGTGGTGAGCTCTCCCGCGAGGTGCTTGCGGATCGCCCAGTCGAGGTGCGCCCAGCCGACCTGCAGCTTGGCCTTGAGGTCCGCGAGGGTGAACTTGGTATTCTGGAACTCGAACACGGTCTTGCCGAAAGCCTTCCTGTCCTTGGTGAACTTCACCGTCTCGTCGAAGGCGCGCTGCGCCGCCGCCTGCGCGCCGACCGCAATGCTGAGGCGCTCCTGCGGCAGTTCCTCCATCAGATGCACAAAGCCCATGCCCTCCGCGCCGAGGATATTGGTCATCGGCACGCGGCAATCGTTGAAGAACAGTTCGGAAGTGTCGGCGGAATGCTGGCCGATCTTGTCGAGATTGCGCCCGCGCTCGAAACCGGGGGTGTCGGCATCGACCAGCACCAGCGAAATCCCCTTCGCGCCCTTGTCCGGATCGGTCTTGGCGACCACGATCACGCAATCGGCGTTCTGGCCGTTGGTGATGTAGGTTTTGGAGCCGTTGATGACGAGGTGGTTGCCGTCCTTCTTGGCCGTGGTGCGGATGCCCTGAAGGTCGGAGCCTGCGCCCGGTTCGGTCATCGCGATCGCGGTGATGATGTCGCCGGTGACCATGCCGGGGAGGTATTTGGCGCGCTGTTCGGGTGTCCCGAGCCGTTCGAAATAATTGGCGGTGATGTCCGATTGCAGGGTGAAGCCCGCCGCCGAGCCGAGGTAGGACAGCTCCTCGGCGACGATGCAGTTGAACCCGAAATCGAGGCCGAGGCCGCCGTTTTCCTCCTTCACCGTGGGGCACAACAGGCCCGCCTCACCCACCGCCTTCCACACCTCGCGCGGGACGATGCCCTTTTCCTCATGCTCGTCGAGATTGGGGGTGAGGTGTTCGGCAAAGACCTTGCGGACCGTGTCGCGGAAGGCTTCGTGATCGGCATTGTAGGCGGTGCGATAGGAGGTCGCGAGCATTGGGGTTCTCTCCGGGCAAAACGGTTTTGATTTGCCACGATTGAACAGCGCCGCTCGTCAAGGGTCAAGCGCGAAAGTGGGGGTGGAGCCGCGCCCGGTTGCGCTTGTGACCGAAGCACGGCGGGCGCGAATTTACATCTGTTTACTCGGCGGCCGCCCCCCGCTCCCCCTAAGGAGCCCCGAGGGCGAGAGAGGGCGCGCACCATGATCCTGCAAGACAAGACGGAGCAGCAGTCCGGAACCCGCGCAATGCCTATGGCAATCGCGGCCGCTGGCGCTGTGCTGGTTGCCGGATGTTTTGCGATTGCCTATGCCCTTTCGCTGCAATCGTTTTAGCGGGAAATGACGGGGTGCCGTGATAAATCGAGTTGCCATCCGGAACAGTCGTCGCACAGTCGCGGGAGCGGTCGTGGCGGTGTGCCTGTTGATGGCATCGGCCGCTTCCGGACAGAATGATGACTTCATCGAGCACCGGCTGAAGGCGGATGAATCGCCCTTCACGCTGGCCCGCGATTATCTGGCATCGCCCGCAGGCCATCGCGCGATCATGCAGGCCAACCGCATCACCGATCCGCGGCGCATCCCTGTGGGCACGGTCATCCGCTTGCCGCGCAACCTGCTCGCCTATCGGCCCGTCAATCTCCGGGTCGAGGCCTTTTCCGGCGCGGTAACGATCAACGGGCAGCCCGCAACGCGCGGCATGCCCCTGCCCGAAGGCGCGGCGATCCGCACCGGCCGCAACGGCTTTGTGTCGCTGCGGGGCGAGAGCGGTTCGGTGCTGACCATGCCGACCAACACCCATGCCCAGCTGGTGCGTGCCCGCATCTACCGGCTGGACAACCTGCAGGACATCGAACTGAAAGTGCTGGGCGGCCGCGGCGAGGCAATCGTTCCCGGCCTCAGGCCGCGCGAACGTTTCAGGATCGGCACGCCGGGCACCGTAAGCGCGGTTCGCGGCACGACATTCCGGGTCGGGCATGACGAAACGGGCGCCCGGTCGGTGGTCGAGGTCGTGGAAGGCGCGGTGGCAACCGCGGCAGGGGCGCAGGAGGCGCTGACCGGCGCGGGCTTCGGCATTGCCGCCACGCCCGGCGGCCTTGGTGCGCAGGAACGGCTGGCCGCCCCGCCGGAAATCACTGCGCCCGGGGCCATCCAGACGCAGCCCGCCGTGTCCTTCGCGATTGCCCTGCCCCCTGCGGCCGCCGGCATCCGGACCCAGATCGCTCGCGATGCCGGTTTCACCGACATCATCGGCGAGACGATCACCACCGGGAGCGAACCGGCGACCTTCACCGACGTGGGCGACGGGCGCTATTTCGTGCGCGCACGGGTCATCAGCGCCAGCGGGATCGAGGGCAATTCGGAAGCCTTCTCGTTCCGTCGCAAACGCCTTGGCGCCACCGCCAGCGCCGAGCCTTCGGCGCTGGAAGACGGCTATCGCTTCGCCTGGCTGAAGGATGGCAAAGGCGAGACAACCTACGCCTTCCAGCTCTGGAACGCCGCAAGCCCCGCCGATCTGATCATCGATGAAATCGCTCTCGACAGCCAGGGCATCGTGGTGTCCGACCTTGCGCCGGGCGCCTATGAATGGCGTGTCGCGGCAATGCAGGTCGATGAAGACGGGCTGCTTCAGGTGTGGGGCCCGACGCAACGTCTGAATGTAACCGAATAGACGGTTCCGGGGGGGCGGGAGCAGCGATGTTGAACCAGCGGCGCCTTGCGCGGGAATGGCTCGTGCTGCTGCTTGGCAGCGTGTTGCTGGCCGCACTCGCCGTGCAGGGCGAACTGACCCGCAAGCTTGATCTCTCGCAGCTCGATTTGGCGAGTTCGTTGGCCAGCCGGGAGCCCGCGCCCGATATCGCGATCGTCGGCATCGACGAACGCAGCCTCGCCCGCATCGGGCCATGGCCGTGGCCGCGCGAAACCCATGCGCGGCTGATCGACAACCTGCGCAAGGCGGGCGCCAATGTCGTGCTTTACGATGTGCTGTTCATCGAACCGGGCGCGCCCGAGGGCGATGCCCTGCTGGCCGAGGCCATTGCCCGACATGGCAAGGTGGTGCTGCCCTTCAGCTTCCTTCCGGTAGAAAACCGGGCCGAAGGGATCGCGCCAGAATATCCGCTGCCCGCGCTGGTCGATGCCGCAGCGGCGACGGGCCATATCGGAGTGGTCCCGGACAGCGACGGCGCGGTGCGGCGCTTCATGCTGTCCGTGATCAGCGAGGGCCAGACCTTCACGCATTTCGTCCCCGCGGCTTTGACGCTGGCCGATGGCAAGGAACGAAAGACCGCACTCCCTCCCGAAGGGCAGTGGCCGGTTGTGCCGTTCAACCCGCCCGGCAGCTACACGGTGATCCCGGCCTATTCGGTGCTGGACGGGTCAGTGCCGGCAGGCTTCCTGAAGGGGCGCACGATCATCGTCGGGGCGACGGCGGCGGGCATGGGAGACAGGCACCCGGTCCCCTCCGGCGGCATCGGGCTGATGCCGGGCGTGGAACTGCAAGCCAATCTGCTTGATGCGCTGCGATCCGGACGGCTGATCCGCGAGCTGGCGCCTTCCTGGGCGGTCGCCCTTGCCGCTTTCGCTCTGGTGATCCAGTTTGCGGGCCTGTGGAAGCTTCCGCCGCGATCGGGATTGATGCTGTCGTTCGGCTTGCTGGCAGGTGTGTGGGCGGCCTCCATCGCGCTGACGCTGGCAGCGAAGGTCTGGATCGCACCGGGCCCGGCGCTGCTCACCGTGGCGCTCGCCTACCCGTTGTGGAGCTGGCGCCGGCTGACAGTGGTGTCGGCCTATCTCGAGGAAGAGGCTGACCGCCTGGTCGCCACCACCGGCGATACGGCCAAGGCGGACGGGTTCGATCTGGTCGCGCGGCAGGTGAACCGGCTGGGCCAGCTGGTCGGCGAAGTCAGCAACGCGCTGACCTTTGTCCGCAGCACGATCGAGGCATCGCCCGATGCGATACTGGTGCTTGACGATCAGAACGCCGTGATGCTCGGCAACCGCGCCGCGTCCCGCCTGTTCAGCGAGACCCCGGACCCGGTCGGCCTGACCCTCGCCGATCTGTATCTGAACCAGTGCGTTACGGTCGATCCCGAGCAGGCCGAGATTGCAATGCGTGACGGGCGGGCGTTCCTGTTCGCCAGCGCGCCGCTGGCAGGCACGCTGAAGAAGGGCCGGGCCAGCCGCATCCTCGCCTTCCGCGATATCAGCGAGATACGGCGCCGCCAGCGCGAGAACGACGAGCTGATCGAATTCCTTTCGCACGACATGCGATCACCGCAGGTCGCGATCATGGCGCTGGCTGCGGAACTGGGGGCCGATAACGCCGCGCTCGCCAGCCGCATCCGCTCGCAGGCGCAGCTCACCCTCGGCCTTGCCGATGGTTTCGTGCAGCTGGCCCGCGTCAGGGAGGTCGGTGCCGATTTCGAAAGTCACGATCTTGCCTTCCTGCTCCAGGAAGCGGTCGACCGGTGCCATGCCCCGGCCATGGCCAAAGGGATCACTCTGGAGCGCGACATTCCCGATGATCTTGTCTTTGCCGATATCGACCCGGGCCAGATCAGCCGGATGGCAGGCAACCTGATCGGCAATGCGGTGAAATACACCCAGTACGGCGGCCGGGTCATCATCAGCCTCGCGCTGGCTGACCCCGGCGAAGTGCAAATCAGCGTGACCGACAACGGCCCCGGTCTGCCTCCCGAACGCCAGCGCGATCCGTTCACCCGCTTCGGTTCACGCTCGAACTCGGAAGGGCCCAGCGCCGGCCTTGGGCTGGCGTTTGTGAAGCGCGTCGTGGACGCCCATCATGGCCGGATCGAAGTGCGCCCCAACGCCGGTGGCGGAACGGTCTTCGATATCCGCCTGCCGGTTACTCAGCCCGGGGCGGACTGACGCGGCCAGCGCCGCCCACCAGCGCCCTTGCAAGCGCGTCGATATCGGCATCGGTGAACTGGCATCCATCGATTTCGCCCGTGGCCCGATAGACCAGGCCATTGGCGGGACGCGAATAAAGCGCGAGCGTTGCGCGCAGGCGCTCCCCCTTGCACTGGAACGCACGCTTGCGCGCGGGGGCCGAGATCCACTTGATTGCGGGGGCACTCCCCTCGGCAACCGGGCGTTCCTCTGCCGCGCCCACCGATCGATTGCGCCGCGTAAAGGCGAACACCGCCGTAACCGGAGCAGCCTCGGTCACGGCATGGCCCCGCTCGGCGAAAGCCCCGGCCAGAGCGCCTGCGAAGCGCGTGGCGAGTGCGTTGCCGGCAGGGGCAGTGCGGATCGACACCGCCGTATTGGCGGGCAGGCCCTCGCCTTGCACATCCAGCTTCAGGTCCTTGCTGATCGCGCAGCCCGCCAGCATCGGGGCCGCCAGCACGCCGGCTGCGGCAATCCTGACGCGTCGCATCGTTCTACCTGTCTTCATGGACGAAACGCGACAGGCGATAGCCGAAGCCGAAAACGGTTTGCAGGACATAGAGATTTTCCGGGCCGAGACCGAGTTTGTTCCTCAGGCGCGAGATATGCACATCGAGCGTGCGTGTCTCCACGCCTGCCACGGCACTCCACACCTGCGACAATAGGTAGGAGCGCGAAAGCGGGCGGTCCAGATTGTCGAACAGCAGGGCTGCGAGCTGGAATTCTTTCTGGGTGAGCCGGATGGGGTTCCCGTGAAGTTCGATCGTCTGTTTGGCGCGGTCGATGGTGTAGCCATCGAAAACCACAGCCGACCGCTGGACAAAGCGCGATCTTTGCCGGACCGCAGCCATGATCCTTGCGCTCAGGACCGGCACGCTGACCGGCTTCACGATATAATCGCTGGCGCCAGCCTCCAGCCCGGCGACGACATCGGCCTCGTCCGACCTGCTGGTCATCATCAGGAACGGGGGCGGATCGGGAATCGCCGCTGCCGCCCACTTCACGATCTCGATCCCGTTTTCGCCGGGCATGTTCCAATCGATCACGACAGCATCGAAGGTGTTGCGGGCAATCGCCGTCCTGAAGGCTGCACCATTGCCGAACACCGCGACCGACAGGCCGTTGCCTGTCAGTGCTGCGGCAAGGTGGCCGGTCACATCCTTGTCATCGTCCACGATCGCGACTCTCATGGCGGCGGAACAGTAGTTTGCCGAAGGAGCGTCAAGCGGTTGGCCCGAGGGGTTTGGCCAGCAAGCGCGGATGGATTGATCCAGCCTCGCCCCATCCGGCTCCGGGAACAAAAAATACTATGAATTGCAATGACTTCACCATCGCGGTCCGATGATTTGAGCAGGCGTTCAATTTACATCTATTTACATCGGGGAAACCGGTTTCGCGGGTATGAAACAGCAGGGCGGCGGGCTGACGAGGCACCGAATGCTTTGCACGCCCGCCAGTTGAGTCACCAGTTCGGGGCCCCTGCCCCCTTGGATGCCAGAAGCGCGCGAGCGTTGATGGCAATCACTGCGATCCGGCAAAAACCGGACGCGAGCATCCTGAGGGTCGCAAGGTTAGGGTCCCCGTGTCCGCATGGCGCACTGCATCGTCAAAAATGCAGTGCGCTGTGCGGGCATCGGGGTGGCCCGGGCCGCCAATCAACTGCGGTGGCAGATCACCACGACATGCATCGCCGCGTCCTTTTCGGCCAGCACGGGGGTGGCCCTGCCAGTCGGCGTTTGCGCAAGGACCGCCCGGAGTTCGCCCGGCAGCCGGTTTGCCATCACCGTATCGCCATTGTTGATCCGCGCGCCCAGCGCCTTGCCGAGCCTGCGTGCCTCGCCGCAGGACCGGACCGCCTCGGTCTTCGCCCTGAAATCGGCAGGCGCGATCGTGGCGGAGCTCACCGACAGCTGCACGAAGCTGTAGACCGGCAAGGAGGAATAGCGCACGTCCTGCGCCATCACCCCGGCGGGAGCGAGCGCGGCGGCGATCAGGGCAACAGGGGCAAGGCGGCGCAGCATGGCAATCTCCTTCGGGTCACGAAGGTGATGCCAAACCACTGAATAGTCAATGAACTGCCGCCAGCGCGGCTTAACCCACGAAGGCCCGCTCGATCACGAATTGGCCGGGCTTGTTGTTCGCGCCCTCTTCGAAACCACGACGTTCCAGATCGGCGGCGTGGTCCTTGATCATCGCCATCGAGCCGCACAGCATCACGCGGTCCTCTTCGGGCACGAAGCGCTGCGGCCCCTTGCTCTGTTCGAACAGGCGGCCATCATCGATCAGCGCCTGGATGCGGCCCTGCGTGCGGAACGGCTCGCGGGTCACGGTCGGCACGTAGATCATCCGCGCGCGGTCTTCGTCTTCCAGCAGCGGGTCGCCTTCGAGCTTGCTTTCCAGCAGCTCGCGATAGGCCAGCTCGTTCACGTTGCGCACGGAGTGCACCACGATCACTTCCTCGAACATCTGGTAGACCTCGGGATCGCGCACGAGGCTCATGAAAGGCGCCAGCCCGGTGCCGGTCGAGAGCATGAACAGCCGCTTGCCCGGCAGCAGCGCGTCAGTGACCAGCGTGCCGGTCGGCTTCTTGCCGAGGTAGATCGGGTCGCCCACCTTGATGTGCTGGAGCCGCGAGGTCAGCGGGCCGTCCTGCACCTTGATCGACAGGAACTCCAGCTCCTCGGCGTAAGAGGGCGAGGCGACCGAATAGGCGCGCAGCAGCGGCTTGCCGTTGTCACCGGGCAGGCCGATCATCACAAATTCTCCCGAGCGGAAGCGGAAGGACGCCGGGCGCGTCATCTTCAGGCTGAACAGCCCGTCGCACCAGTGGTGGACATCGGTGATGGTCTCGACAGAGAGCGCCGCGCTTTCGGTGAACTGGTCGCGGTCGATGATGGGCTGGTTCAAAACGGGCCTCGGATACAGCTATGGGCCGCCCGGAAGGGCAGCGGGAATGGGGGCGCAAATGGACGACAAGTGCGCGCCCATCAAGACAGATTAGCGATAGGGCGTGAAAGCGGGCCTTGAATTGCGGCGGATCAATTCCAGCCGGCCGCGTTGTAAAGCTCCACTGCGCGGGCCTGATTGCGGCCGATTTCGGCAGCGGGCAGCGGGTCCGCCTTGAACTGCCCCAGCGCTTCCACCGCCGAAGTCGGCGCGAGACCCTTGGCCGCGGGGTATTCGTTATTGCCGTTCGCGAGATATTTCTGCGCGCTTTCCGACGTCAGATATTCGAGGAACTTGACCGCATTTTCGCGGTTGGGCGCGGTCTTCACCACGCCTGCGCCGCTGAGGTTCACATGCGTTCCGGTGGTCGCCTGATTGGGGAAGATCACCCCGATCCCATCCAGCACGGCGCGCTTTTCCGGCGTGTCGAAGCGGGCGAGGTAGTAGGTGTTGACCAGCGAGATATCGCACTCGCCCGCGGCCACCGCCTCGATGTTCGACATGTCGTTGCCTTGCGGCGCGCGCTTGAAATTGGCGACGACTCCCTTGGCCCATTCCCCCGCCTTCGCCTCGCCATCATGCGCGATCATGCTGGCGAGCAGCGCGATGTTGTAGATGCTGGACGAGGACCGCATGCAGATTCGGCCCTTGAATTCGGGCTTGGCGAGATCCTCGTAGGTCTCCAGCCCCGTAGGCGCGCCCTTGGCCTTGTTGTAGATGATGATCCGCGCCCGCGTGGTCAGGCCGAACCAGCGGTTCTGCGGATCGCGCAGGGAAGCCGGAATACGCTCGGCCAGCACCGGCGAATCAACCGGGGCGAGCACCCCCGCCTCCTCCGCGCGCCACAGCCGCCCGGCATCGACGGTGATGAACAGGTCCGCCGGGCTGAACTCGCCTTCGGCAGAGATGCGTTCGAGCAGGGCGTCGGCCTCGGCCTCGATGCGGTTGACCTTGATGCCGGTTTCGCAGGTGAATTCCTCGTAGAGCGCAAGGTCGGTATCGTAGTGGCGCGAGGAATATACATTCACCTCGCCCGCAGCGGCGGCGCAGGCGGCCTTGCTCTCGCCCCCGCCCTGATCGGCGCAGGCGGCAAGTGCGGCAAGGCTGACGCTGGCAAGCGCGGCGAGGCAGAGGTTTTTCATGGTGAGAGGCTTTCGCGAGATTTGTTGCGAATGACTTGCAATATTATCCGTCACCGCGCAAGGCCTAATAGCGCGCGAAGGCCCGGACGCTGCCCGGATCGGGAATGACGCTGTAGGTCTTGCCCGGATCGACCGGCAGCACGGTTTCCACGGTGATCGCCGCCCCGTCCGCGCCGTCCAGCAGGACGCGGTTACGGGGGCCGAGCGGGTGGATATCGCGCACCCGCCCGCCGCGCACATCCGCTACCGGCACCAGCCGGTCGGCCTGCACCAGCAGATCGAGCAGCGCCGCCTCCTCCGGCAGTTCACCGCCGAGGCTTTCGAAGGGCCACAATCCGAACGGCGTATCCAACCCCCCTTCCGCGACCATCCCGGGCACCACCTGCGCGCCCGAAAAGATCGCCCCGACCGCGGCGGTCGCAGGGGCCTCGTGCAGTTCCAGCGGCGTGCCGAACTGGACGATGCGCCCGGCCTCCATCACCGCGATCCGGTCCGCGATGTCGAGCGCCTCGGCAGGGTCGTGGGTGACAAGGATAACCGTCGTCCCCGCCTCGCGCAGCAGGATGCGGCATTCACGGCGCAAGCTCCGGCGCAGCACGATATCGACGCTGGCGAAGGGCTCGTCCATCAGCAGCACCGCTGGCCCGGGCGCCATCGCCCGGGCCAGCGCGGCGCGCTGCTGCTGGCCGCCCGAAAGCTCGTGCGGATAGCGTGCGCCCATGCCAGCAAGGCCCACCCGCGCCAGCCAGCCATCCGCCTCTCCCCGCCGCTCGCGCGGGAGGCCGAAGGCGACATTGGCGGCCAGCGTCATATGCGGGAACAGCGCGCCATCCTGGAACACCAGCCCGACCGGGCGCGCTTCGGGCGGAGGATTGTGCGCGGCGTCGGCCAGCACCTCGTCGCCCAATACAATCTCGCCTTGCTGCACCCGCAGCAGCCCCGCCGCGAGGCCGAGCAGTGTTGACTTCCCGCAACCCGACGCGCCAAGCAGGCAGGTGATCTCACCCGTCGGCGCGGTGAAGGCAATGTCCTCCAACGCCCGCACCGCTCCGTAAGCATGGCCAATATGACGAAATTCGAGGCTCAATGGCGCTGTCCGCAGGATTACAGGTGAGCCGCCTTAGGCAATTTGCCGGCAGTTCCGCAAGCAGGGGCGCGGGCGCGGGCGGCTGGACGCTCGCTGCGCTGGTGCTTGCGGCGCTGGCAGGGTTGCCGGTTGCCGCGATCCTGTATGCGGCGCTGGGCGGCGGCGGGGAATCGATCGGCACACTCGCGGGCACGGTGCTGCCGACTTACGTCGCCAACACCGGATTGCTGATGGCGCTGGCGGGCGGGATTGCCGCAGTGACGGGGACAGGCTGCGCGTGGCTGGTCGCCGCGACCCGCTTTCCCGGGCGGCGCATCCTGAACTGGGCGCTGGTCCTGCCGCTGGCGCTGCCGGCCTATCTGGCCGCCTATGTCTATGCCGCGATGCTGGACTTTGCCGGGCCTGTGCAGAGCGCCCTGCGTACCGCCGCCGGATGGGGTGCGGAGGATTACTGGTTCCCGGACATCCGCTCGCTGGGCGGCGGGGCCTTCGTGCTCGGCATCGTGCTCTACCCTTACGTCTATCTCCTCGCCCGGACCGCCTTTTCCACCCAGAGCCTCACCCAGTTCCGCGCCGCCCGCAGCCTTGGGGCCGCGCCGTCCCGCGCGTTCTGGCAAGTCGCCCTGCCCGCCGCGCGCCCGGCCATCGCAGGGAGCCTCGCGCTGGTGCTGATGGAGGTGCTCGCCGATTTCGGCGTGGCCGAATATTTCGCGATCCCCACCTTCTCCACCGGCATCTTCAGAAGCTGGCTGGCAATGGGTGACAAGGCCGCCGCGCTGAAACTCGCCGCCGTCATGCTGCTGTTCGTCATCGCGCTGGTGGCGTGGGAGGCGCACACGCGGCGCGGGCGCAGCGACAGCCGCGATGGGCTCGCCACCCGCCGTGACGCCGAGCCGCTCGTCCACCTTTCGCCGCTGGGCAAGGTAATAGCGCTCGCGGCCTGTCTTGCGCCGGTGCTGCTCGGCTTCGTCATCCCTGCCGCCTATCTGGTGAGCCTTGCCCTGACCCCGACCGCACAGAGTTCCGCCGGAGACCTTGCGACCTATCTGCGCGGGAGCCTCTGGCTGGGCCTCGCCGTGGCGATCCTGTGCGTGGCGGCCGCGCTGCTGCTCGCCTTTGCGCGCGCGCGGTCATCCTCGCCCGTCACCGCGAGCGCGATCCGGCTGGCGACGCTGGGATATGCCCTGCCCGGCGCGCTGCTCGCCGTCGGCCTGCTCGCCCCGCTTGGTGCTTTCGATGTCACGGTGACGCGCTTTGCCCGCGACAGCCTCGGCTGGGGGGGCGGGTTGCTGCTGACGGGGACCAGCGCGGTGCTGGTCTATGCGCTGTCGGTGCGGTTCATGACGGTCGCCTACAACAGCATCAGCGGAGGCCTGGCGCGCATCCCACCGGGTCTCGATGCGGCGGCGCGCAGCCTCGGCGCTGCACCCTCGCGGGTGCTGGCGCGCATCTACGCCCCGCTGCTCGCCCCCAGCCTTGCCGGTGCCGCCGCGCTGGTGTTCATCGACACCCTGCGCGAACTGCCCGCCACGCTGATCCTGCGCCCCTTCAACCTCGAAACCCTCGCCACCCGCACCTACCGCCTCGCAGGCGACGAGCGGCTGGTGGAGGCGGCGATTCCGGCGCTGATCCTGCTGGCGGCGGGACTGCTGCCGGTGCTGGTGCTGAACCGTCTGGGCAAGCGGTAAGACCCCATCTCCGTTCGTGTCGAGCGGAATCGAGACACCTCGCGAACGCATCTCGGCTTCGCCCGAGGCGAACGGGCTTTGGGAAATGTGTCCAACCGCCTTGTCACTTTAGCTTGTCCAAACTCCTCCGAAGGTCCACAAGCATAGACACATGGCACGCTTCCCCTTCTCCGCAATCGTCGCTCAGGACGAGATGAAACAGGCCCTGCTGATTGCAGCGGTGGACCCGAGCATCGGTGGGGTGATGGTGTTCGGCGATCGCGGCACGGGCAAGAGCACCGCCGCGCGCGCGCTCGCCGGGCTGTTGCCGCCAATCATGGCTGCCGAGGGATGCCCCTACGGCGCCTCGAAGGAGGATCAGGCCCGCTATCCCGAAGTCTGCGGACAGGGCAAGCTGGTCAAGCGCCCCGTCCCCTTCGTCGACATGCCGCTGGGCGCGACAGAGGACCGCGTGATCGGCAGCCTTGATCTGGAACGGGCGCTGCGTTCGGGCGAGAAGGCGTTCGAACCCGGCCTGCTCGCAAAGGCCCACCGCGGGTTCCTCTACATCGACGAGATCAACCTGCTCGAAGATCACCTTGTCGACCTGCTACTCGATGTCGCGGCTTCGGGCGAGAACGTGGTGGAACGTGAAGGCCTGTCGGTCCGCCACCCGGCCAAATTCGTGCTGATCGGCAGCGGCAACCCCGAAGAGGGCGAATTGCGCCCGCAATTGCTCGACCGGTTCGGACTGTCGGTGGAAGTGCGCACCCCCAAGGATATCGAAACCCGCATCGCGATCATGAAGCTGGTCGCCGAGAACGAGGCCGATCCCGAAGGCTTCGCCGCGCGCTGGGCCGATGCGGACGAAGCGATCCTCAAGCGCGTCGCCAAGGGCAAGGCGCGCCTGCCCAAGCTTAGTCCGGGCGAAGATGTGCTGCGCGATGCGGCCGAGCTGTGCCTTGCGGTGGGCGCCGATGGGTTGCGCGGCGAGCTGACCCTGATGCGCGCCGCCCGCGCGCTGGCGGCGCTGGAAGGCGCGAAGAGCGTCACCCGCAAGCACCTGATCGCCATCGCCCCTTCGGCCCTGCGTCACCGCTTGCGGCGTGATGTGCTGGACGAGACCGGCTCCACCGTGCGCATCACCCGGGCGATTGCCGAGCTGTTCGGATGACCCCCGGCGAGCCTGCCGATCCGCTGGAAGATGCGGTGCTGGCGGCGCGGCTGTTCACTCTCGCGCCTCACACCTTCAAGGGGATGACCCTGCGCGGCAGCAGCCCCGCGCGCGAGGCGCTGGTTGTCGCCCTCGCCGGGGCGATCCCGCTGCGCCGCCTGCCCGGCCATGTCGATGACGAACGGTTGCTGGGCGGAATCGATCTCGCCAGCAGCCTCGCTGCGGGCCGTCCGGTGCACCAGACAGGCCTGATCGAGGAAGCCCGCGGGGGTGCTCTCATCGCGGGAATGGCCGAACGGATGGACGGCAGCATCGCCGGGCGTTTGGCACAGGCATTGGATGACGGCGAGACCGCGCTCGTGTTGCTGGACGATGCCGCCGAGCCCGAAGAAGCCCCGCCCGCCAGCCTGACAGAACGCCTCGCCTTCGCCTGCGATCTGTCCGCCTCGCGCCGCTGGCAAGGGGTGGTGCTGGAGCCATGTGCAGGGAGCCTCGCGGCGGTCGAACCGCTCGATGATGCCGCCCACCGCGCCCTCGCCGTCACTGCCGAGGCGCTGGGCGTCGACTCCCTGCGCGCGCTGATCTTCGCTGGCGAGGCTGCGCGCGGCCTTGCGGCGCTGGCGGGACGCACTGCCGCCGACAAGGCAGACCTTGCCGGAGCCGTGCGCCTCGTCCTGGCCCCGCGCGCCACCCGCCTGCCGCCGCAGGAACAGGACGCCCCGCCCGAAGACACCCCGCCCCCGCCCCCCGATGGCGAGCGCGACGACAGCACCGACAACGAACAGCACCAGTCGGACCCCGATCTTTCCGAAATCCTCGTCGAAGCGGCCAAGGCGGCGATCCCGGCTGGGCTGCTGGAACAGCTCGCCAGCGGCAAGGCTCCGCGCCGCGCGTCGTCGAGCGGCACCGGGCAGAAGCGCAAGGCAGCAACCCGCGGCAAGCCGCTGGGCGCGCGTCCGGGGATGCCGCGCGGCGGCGCGAAGCTGGCGCTGATCGATTCCCTGCGCGCCGCCGTGCCGTGGCAGGCCGTCCGCCGCCGGGAGGCAGGCGGGGACAGCGCCTCCGCGATCATAATGCGCAAGGAAGACCTGCGCATCCGCCGCTTCGAGGAACGCACCGCGCGCGTGACGATCTTCGCGGTCGATGCCAGCGGCTCGGCGGCAGCGGCACGACTGGCCGAGGCCAAGGGCGCGGTCGAACTGATGCTCGCGCAGGCCTATGTCACCCGGTCCGAAGTCGCTCTGGTTGCCTTCCGGGGGACGAGCGCCGAACTGCTGCTGCCCCCCACCCGCTCGCTGACGCGGGCACGGCGCACGCTTGCCGAACTGCCCGGCGGCGGGGGCACGCCTCTGGCGCTCGGGCTCAATGCCGCGCGCGAGGTTGCCGAAGCGGTGATTGCCAAGGGCCGCAGCGCCGCGCTGGTGATCCTCACCGATGGCCGCGCCAATATTGCCGCCGATGGTTCGGCAGGCCGCCCGCAGGCGATGCTGGATGCCGAAACCGCCGCCCGGGCCATCGCCCTGCGCGGGATCGACAGCCTCGTGATCGACATTTCGGCCCGCCCCGGCCCCGAAGGCGCGACGCTGGCCGGGGCGCTGGGCGGGCGCTTCCTTGCCCTGCCCCGTGCCGACGCGCGGATGCTGCAAGCCGCGATCAACGCTGTCCAACCCTCGGCCCGCGCGGCATGAGCGCGCTCGACTGGCAGCGCGAAGGCCTGATCTGGCCGCACCGCGATGCCAGCAGCTTCATCAAGGCCGGCGGCAGGCGCTGGCACGTGCAACGCATGGGTTCCGGCCCGCCGCTGCTGCTGCTCCACGGCACGGGCGCATCGGTGCATTCGTGGCGAGGGCTGATGCCGCTGCTTGCGGAGAGCCACGATGTGATCGCGATGGACCTCCCCCGCCATGCATTCACCACCGGACACGATGCCTATGCGATGAGCCTGCCCGCCATGGCGCGCGAGGTGACAGGGCTGCTGGCAACGCTCGAAGTTCAACCTGCCGCGATCATCGGCCATTCGGCGGGCGCGGCGATCGCGATGCAACTGGCGCTGGATCACGCCTATCGCGGGCCGATCGTGGGCCTCAGTCCGGCCTTGCGCCCCTTCCCCGGCGCGATGGCGCAGATCTTCCCGGCGGTGGCCAAGGCGCTGTTCGTCAACCCGCTGGTGCCGCGCATCTTCACCGGCAGCATCGATCTGGTCGGCGGGGCGGAGCGGTTCTTGTGGCGATCCACCCACTCGCGGATCGATCGCGAGGGGCTCGCCTGTTACCGCACCCTGCTCAAGCATCCCGGCCATGCCGGCGGCGCGCTGGCGATGATGGCGAACTGGGACCTGCCCGCCCTGCGCGAACGGATGAGCGACGTGCGCAATCCCGTCCTGCTGGTCCACGGCGCCAACGACCCGGCGATCCCGCCCGACTGGGCCCGCGATGCCGCCAGCTGGCTGCCGGACGCGCGGCTGGAACTTCTCCCCGGCCTCGGCCATTTGGCTCACGAGGAAGCCCCCGGGAAAGCCGCCGCGCATATCGCGGCATTTCTCGCCGGTGCGGCTTAGGAGACGCGGGACCATGAACTTCGGCTGGATCGAGATCGGACTGTTCTACGGCGTCGGCATCGGCTTCGGCGTGTGGCAGTGGGTCAAGATGGACCGGATGCTGAAGAAAACCCGCGCCGAACGGGCCGCGAAAGAGGCCGCAGAGCGCGAGAGCGAAGCCCGCGCCGAATAGTCCGCAGTCGAGTGGCGCAAAGCCGCAGGCCGGCCCCGCTCCTGCGCCTATCCCTTAATATCCTTTGGCAGATGCCAGTTTTTCCGTCATGAAGCGGAAAAACAACATGCTTGGGTGCGCGTCCCGGGAAGGGGACTGTCGGCCCTGCGTGATGCGATCGGGACCACCAGTCTATCATGGATATCCGCACAGGGCTGCTCGCGGACGAGCTGATGCCGGCGACCGCGCGGCCGCGCGCGAACCTGCTGTCGGTGGCCGGAGCGCCCGAACTTGTGCTCGCTTTCTGCTTTCTCGCCATCGCCTTGGCCTTTGCCTGGACGCTGGACCTGCCCTTCGCGGTCCCGGCGGCTGACGCGCTGGAATTCACCGGCATGAGCTACGGCGTGCCGCTGTCGCTGATCGGCGTGCTCGGCCTGTTTCTGGTCGGTACGAAGCAGACCGAGCGGCTGATCTACTATGGCCTCGCCGCTCTCGCCTATGGCGTAATCCTGATCGCGCATTTCAACGTGAAGCTGTGGATGAGCCTGATCAACCCGGCGCTGTGGGACGATTTCTACTGGAGCACCGATCAGGCGGTGCGGCCGATGGTCGAGGCAAGCTTCGCGTTGCACAACACCCTCGAGGCGACCTTGCCCTTCGGCGATCACCTCTATCTGTTTGCTTTCCTTGCGATGTTCGCGGGCAGCATCATCGTCCATTCGGCCCAGCGCTTCGTGGTGTTCCGCAAGGTCATCTTCTCGGCGATGCTGGTGCATGTGCTCGGCGCGCTGAGCTATCTGGTGATTCCGGCGCTCGGGCCGTTCCTTTACGAGCCGGGGGTCAACGCGCTGGAAACGGCACGCCAGCAGCACATGCACGGCGGCTATCAGGCGCTGGTTGCAGGCGGGCGCCCCTGGCTGGCGGGCGAGGGCAGCCGCTTCATGTTCGCCGCGGTCGCCGCCATGCCTTCACTGCATGTCGCATCCTCGGCTGTCTTCGTCTTCTACGCGTGGAAGCACGCGCGCTGGCTGGGCCTCGCCTATCTGCCGC
This sequence comes from Sphingomonadales bacterium, assembly GCA_019750455.1. GTDB lineage: Bacteria > Pseudomonadota > Alphaproteobacteria > Sphingomonadales > Sphingomonadaceae > Erythrobacter. The sequence goes on from JAIEOM010000056.1 coordinate 18,493, forward strand.
TGTTCGTGTTCATCATCTTCGAGGCGGTGGCGACCCGCTGGCATTACTGGATCGATGTCGCCGCGGGGCTCGCGCTGACAGGGCTGGCGATTGCCGTCACCACCGCGGTGTTCCGCCGGATCGCGGAGCGCGAACCCGCACCCGCGCGCTTTCCGTTCCGGATCAGCGGCGCTTCCGCGGCATCCGGTAAGGCAGCATGAACTGCACGAGCCGGCTGGAAAACCGCCGCATGTCGAGGCTTTCCTGCACCGCCACCACTTCCTCGCCAAGGAAACGCGAGGCGAGTTCGGAGCGGGCGTAGAAGGGCGTATCCTCCCACGTCCGGCGCACCTCGGCGACGCCGATGTCGCTGCGGGTGCGGCGGGCGATGCCCCACTTGCTGTCAGGCAGGCCGGCGATCGGGGGCAGATCGACCGGCTCGGGCACGCCCTTGGCATCGAAGCGCAGCGCGCTGGCGAACAGCGAGCCATCCCCGCGCTCGCCCTCGTAACAGACCAGCGCGCCTTCCTTCAGGTGCGCGCGCGACCAGTGCCAGGTGTTGAACCCGGCCTCCAGCGGCTCGGCCCCGCGGTTGTGATCGAGATAGGCCTTGCCGCTCCACGAAATGCCCGGCGAGGTCATCTCCACCTCGATCCGCGCGCAAGGGGCAAGGCAGTGCCAGATGTGGTTCTCCGCCGGATCGAGCGCAAAGGCCGTGCGGTTGAGCATTTCGGGATAGACCTTGACCGTCCCCCGCACCGGCCGCTGCCAGGGGACGAACAGCCGCGTGTCGCCTTCGACGATGTCGATGGTGAGCGCCCCGCCCTCCCAGCGCACATTGCTGGGGCCGATCGTCAGGCTGCTGGCATCGCGGCTCACCTTGTCGCGCCGCCGCTCGGTCATCGCCCAGCGCGCCTGCGGGCCATAGAGCGCGACGTTGAGCGAGCAATGATCCAGCGGATCGCCCCGCCCGCTTTTCTTGTAATAGGGCGAGAAAACCGACCCCAGAAAGGCGATGATCGTCAGCCCGTGCTGCCCGTCGTCGCTGATCGCGTCGACATACCACCAGCTGTAACCGCCGGGCGGGATTTCCTCATCGAAGCGAGGTCCTTCGCGATTACCCGCGCGGCCAGCTGCCCGGACAAGGCTGCCATGGGCACCCCAGCTGCCGGATGGGTCGCTCCGCCCGTGCAATAGAGACCCGGAAGCCGCGTCTTCGGCCCCTGTCGCTGGAAGGAGGCCGCCCAGCCGTGCGACGCTCTGCCATAAAGGGCGCCGCCGGTGGCCGGGAAGAGGCGCTCCCAATCCCGCGGGGTCATGAGTTGATGCGGAAGAGGTTCTTCCAGTGTCAGACCGCAGCGTTTCAGCGTGGCCATCATGGCTCGGGTGCATCGCTCTCTCTCCTCGGGGGTGTAGTCGTGGACGTCTCCGTTGGCGGGGGCGTTGACGATGATCTGGAGCCGCTCTCGCCCGGCGGGCGGCGGCGCATTGTGGTCCGCGCCGCGATCAATGGCGCAGACATAGACGGTCGGCTCGCAAGGCGTGCCCCCCGCGGCGATCTCGCGGAACTCGCGGGCGTAATCGCGTGAGAAGAAAACGTTGTGGTGGGTGAGCTGCGCGCCGCGCGTCCCGGCATGGGCATACCATACCAGCGCGGAGAGAGAGCGTTTGGCAGGCGGGATCGCGGGCACTGCGCGCTGCGCCGCCTTGCCAAACCGCCCTGTCGCCAGAGCGGAAGGATCGCCGTTGCAGATGACGATGTCGGCGGGGATCACCTCGCCGCTGGTCAGCCTGACCCCGCTGGTGCGCCCGTTGGCGGTGAGCACTTCGGCCACCGCCGCCCCGTTGCGCACCCGCGCGCCTTGGCCTTCCGCCAGCTTGCCCAATGCCTTCGCCAGCGCATGAATCCCGCCCTCGATCAGCCACACGCCGCGCGCCTCCAGATGCGCGATCAGCATCAGGGTGGCCGGGGCCTTGAAGGGCGATGATCCGCAATAGGTGGCATAGCGCCCGAACAATTGCCGGAGGCGCGGGTCGCTGAAATGCTCGCCCAGCGCGTTCCACATCCCGTCAAACGGGCGCATCGCCAGCATTTCGGGCAGCCTGGACAGGCCCATCCGCCACATCATCGGCAGCGGCGTGCTGGCCTTGTCACCGTGGAGGAAGGGGTCTTCGAGCACCTCGAAAATGCGCCGCGCCTCGGCGGCGAAGGCGGCATAGCCGCGCGCGGCATCGGCCCCGGCAAAGCGGCCGACAGCGTCGATGCTGGCGTTTGTGTCGGCAAACAGATCGAGGTGGTCGCCGGCATCATCCCACCAATGACGGGCGAGGACATCGGCCTTGCTGACGGTGACATGATAATCAAGCCGCGCTCCGCAGGCGGCAAAGATTTCGTCGAACACGCGGCGATAGGTGAAAACCGTGGGCCCGCCGTCGATCTCGACACCGTCCACCGCCACGCGCCGCGCCTTGCCGCCGATCCACGCTTCCTTCTCGAGCACGGTGACATCCGCCCCGCGCGCGGCGAGCAGAGCGGCGCTGGTCAGCCCGCCTATGCCTGCTCCGATGACGGCGACTCGCGCGTTCACTTGGCCCTCGCTCCCGTCGATCCCGCGATTATCATTGACCTTACGGCTCCATCTGTCCAATTATTTAGACATATGGCCTGTAAAGCATCCGAGAATTGAACCGCTGGGCCGCCCTGAAGCTCGGCTATGTCGCGCGTCGCAACCGTATTTTCGCCTCGCCGAGGTTCCAGCACTGGGCCGCGCGCCTGCCGGTGATCCGCTGGATCGCGAGGAGCCGCGCCAATGGCGCCTTCGATCTGCTCGCCGGGTTCGCCTATTCGCAGGTGCTGCGCGCCTATGTCGAAAGCGGGCTGTTCGATGTGCTGAAAGACGGGCCGCTGGGCGCGGGATCGATCGCCGCGCGCATCGGCCTGCCGGAAAGCGCCACGCTGACACTGCTGCGCGCCGGCCGCCCGCTGATGCTGTCGGAAGAGCCTGCACCCGATCACTGGATGCTTGGCGAACAAGGGGCTGTTTTCGCGAGCAATCCCGGCGTGCAGGCGATGGTCCGCCACCACCGTCTGCTCTATGCCGATCTTGCCGATCCGCTCGCCCTGCTGCGCGCCGACCGCAAGGAGCCGACCGCCCTGTCGCGCTTCTGGACCTATGCGGGCGCGCTTCAGGGCGTGACCGAACGGGGCGAGGACACGGCGGAGTATTCGCAGCTGATGGCCGCCTCCCAGCACTTCGTCGCTGACGAGGTGCTTGCCTCGATGACATTCCGCGACGTGGATCGCCTGCTCGATGTCGGCGGCGGGCACGGGGCCTTCCTGCGCCAAATCGGCACCGCCTGGCCGCATCTCAAGCTCGGCCTGTTCGACCTGCCCGAGGTCGCCGTGACCGGCGCACAGCTGCTGGGCGAGGCACTGGGCGCGGGCCGCGTGACCGGCCATCCGGGCAATTTCTTCAGCGATTCCATACCCGAAGGCTATGACATGGTCTCGCTGGTGCGGATTCTCCACGATCATGACGATGCGCCCGCGCAGGCGCTGTTGGGCAATATCCGCAAGAGCCTTGCCCCCGGCGCCCGCCTGCTGATCGCCGAACCGATGGCGCAGATCCCCGGCACCGAGCCGATGGGAGAGGCCTTCTTCGGCCTCTACCTGTGGGCGATGGGATCAGGCCGCCCGCGCAGCCCTGCCGAAATCATCGCCATGACCCGCGCGGCAGGCTTTGCGTCCGCGCGCTTCGTCGCAACCGCGCAACCGGTCAACGCCAGCGTGATCATCGCAACCGCCTGAAGACAAAATGTCCAATCGGTTTGACAGTTGGGAACGTAAGGCGTAGCACACAGTTGGGAGAACGTAGCTGTAGGGTTTTCGACTCGGCGTTCGCGCCTCGAATTCCACCTCAGGGGAGACCGAGGACAATGAACACGCTGGCTGTCATACTCGAAGCACCGGAGCGCATCGCTCTCCGGGCGCTTGAGATGAAGCCGGTGGAGGCTTCGGACGTTCTGGTCGACATTGCCTGGAGCGGGATCAGCACCGGCACCGAGAAACTCCTGTTCACCGGCCGCATGCCGCCCTTCCCCGGCCTCGGCTATCCGCTGGTCCCGGGTTACGAATCGGTCGGCCGCATCGTCGACGCCGGGCCTGAAGCGCACGCGCGGATCGGCGATTGGGTCTTCGTCCCCGGAGCGAATTGCTACACCGACGCGCGCGGCCTGTTCGGCGGCACGGCGCAGCGGGTCATTGTTCCGTCGGCGCGAGCGCTGCCGATCCCCGAGCACCTCGGCGAATCCGGGGTGCTCTGCGCACTCGCGGCGACGGCACTCCACGCGATCAAAGGCGGATTCGCCCGGCGCGAGGCGCTGCCCGATCTCATCATCGGCCACGGCGTGCTCGGCCGCCTGCTGGCCCGGCTGACGCTGGCCCTCGGCGGAGTCGCACCCACGGTGTGGGAGACCAACTCCGCCCGCCGCACCGGCGCGAGTGGCTACGCCGTCATCGACCCAGCCACGGACGAGCGCCGGGATTACCACGCGATCTACGACGCCAGCGGCGATGCGGGCCTGATCGATGATCTGGTCATGCGCCTTGCCAAGGGCGGCGAGATCGTCCTCGCGGGCTTCTATTCCGAACGCGTCAGCTTCGCCTTCCCCGCCGCCTTCATGCGCGAGGCGCATTTCCGCGTCGCCGCCGAATGGCAGCCGGGCGACCTCGCCGAAACGCGGGCGCTGATCGAATGCGGGAGGCTCGATCTCAAGGGCCTCGTCACCAACCGGCGTCCTGCCGGAGAGGCGCTCGACGCCTACCCCCAAGCCTTCAGCGATCCCGATTGCCTGAAGATGGTCCTCGATTGGAGCGAATGCTGATGTCCGTGCTTGAATCCCAGGCCGCAAGCCTTCGCGAGGAAGCCTCGCACGAACCCGATCCGGTCCACACCGGCGAGGTGAAAAGCGAAACGCAGGTCATCGCGATCTACGGCAAGGGCGGCAGCGGCAAGAGCTTCGCGCTCTCCAACCTCAGCTACATGATGGCCCAGCAGGGCAAGCGGGTGCTGCTGATCGGCTGCGACCCCAAATCGGACACCACCAGCCTGCTGTTCGGCGGCAAGTCCTGCCCGACGATCATCGAAACCTCTTCCGCCAAGAAGCTGGCCGGCGAGGAAGTGCGCATCGAGGATGTGTGCTTCCAGCGCGACGGTGTCTTCGCGATGGAGCTCGGCGGCCCCGAAGTCGGGCGCGGCTGCGGCGGTCGCGGGATCATTCACGGCTTCGAACTGCTCGAAAAGCTCGGCTTCCACGAGTGGGGCTTCGATTACGTGCTGCTCGATTTCCTCGGTGACGTGGTGTGCGGCGGCTTCGGCCTGCCGATCGCCCGCGACATGTGCCAGAAGGTGATCGTGGTCGGATCGAACGACCTGCAATCGCTCTACGTCGCCAACAACGTCTGCCAGGCGGTGGAATACTTCCGCAAGATGGGCGGCAATGTCGGTGTCGCGGGCATGATCGTGAACAAGGATGACGGCACGGGCGAGGCCAAGGCCTTCGCCGATGCGGTCGGCATCCCCGTGCTCACCGCGATCCCCGCCAACGAGGACATCCGCCGCAAGAGCGCCAATTACCAGATCATCGGCATCCCCGGTGGGGAATGGGCAAGCCTGTTCGAGGAGCTCGCGATCAACGTCGCCGAAGCTCCGCCGCTGCGCCCCACCCCCCTCAGTCAGGACGGGCTGCTCGGCCTGTTCAGCCCGGACGAGACCGGCGGCAATGTCGAGCTGGTCCCCGCGACCCAGGCCGACATGCGCGGCGGCATCTTCGAAACCCGCCCGAGCCTCGAAGTGATCTACGACGAAGCATGAGCGACCATAACGCCTTTGACGCCGTCCCGCGCGCTGCTGACCGGATCGACCTTGATCCGGCCGCCGGGGCCTGCGCGTCCAAGGACACCATGAACGAGGCCGCCCGCGCCGCCGGCAAGAGCGAGATCCTCGATCAATATGCTGCCGACTATCCGGTCGGCCCGCATGACCAACCCCAATCCATGTGCCCCGCGTTCGGGTCACTCCGGGTGGGCCTGAGAATGCGGCGCACTGCGACCGTGCTCTCGGGCTCGGCCTGCTGCGTCTATGGCCTGACCTTCACCTCGCACTTCTACGGCGCGCGGCGGACGGTGGGCTATGTGCCCTTCTCCTCGGAAACGCTGGTGACGGGCAAGCTGTTCGAGGACATCAAGGAAGCGGTCGAAGGCCTCGCCGATCCTGAGAATTACGATGCGATCGTGGTCACCAACCTGTGCGTCCCCACCGCGAGCGGCGTGCCGCTGCGGCTCTTGGGCAAGGCGATCAACGGCGTGCGGATCATCGGCATCGATGTGCCCGGCTTCGGCATCCCCACCCACGCGGAAGCCAAGGACGTACTGGCGGGCGCGATGCTGCAATATGCCCGCGAGGAAGTGATGAGCGGGCCGGTTGCGGCCCCGCGCGAACGCTCCGACCTGCCGTCGGTAGCGCTGCTGGGCGAGATGTTCCCCGCGGACCCCGTGGTCATCGGCCAGATGCTCGCCCCCCTCGGCCTTGCCGCTGGCCCGGTCGTCCCGACCCGCGAATGGCGCGAACTCTATGCCGCGCTCGATTGCGCCGTCGTCGCTGCGATCCACCCCTTCTACACCGCCTCGATCCGCGAATTCGAAGCCGCCGGCCGTCCGGTCATCGGCTCCGCACCCGTCGGAGCGGATGGCACCGCCGCCTGGTTGCAATCGCTGGGCGACACGATGGGCCTTCCGCAGGCCAAGGTCGACGGCGTCAAGAACGCGATGATCGCCGCCTGCCGTGGCGCGCTCGCCAACATGCCGATCAAGGGCCGCATCACCGTCTCGGGCTATGAAGGCTCCGAGCTGCTGGTCGCCCGCCTGCTGGTCGAAAGCGGGGCGGACGTGCGCTATGTCGGCTCCGCCTGCCCGCGCACCAAGTGGTCGGACGCCGACCGCGATTGGCTCGAAGCGCGCGGCGTGCAGGTGCAGTTCCGCGCCAGCCTCGAACAGGATATCGCCGCGGTCGAGGAATATCGCCCCGATCTCGCCATCGGCACCACGCCGGTCGTGCAGCACGCCAAGGCCAAGGCGATCCCGGCGCTCTATTTCACCAACCTGATCTCCGCGCGGCCCCTTATGGGTCCGGCGGGTGCAGGCAGCCTCGCCACCGTGATCAACGCCGCAATGGGCAACAAGGCGCGCTTCGATGCGATGCGCGATTTCTTCGAGGGCGTGGGCACAGAACATGCCGCGGGCGTGTGGGAAGACCTCCCCGTCGACCGGCCCAAGTTCCGCAAGAAGTATGCGGCCCTGAACGAGGCTGCGCGCAAGGCATCGGAGGCGATCGGCACATGACGCTCGTCCTCGACCATGATCGCGCCGGCGGCTACTGGGGCGCCACTTACGTCTTCACCGCGGTGAAGGGGTTGCAGGTGATCATCGACGGCCCGGTGGGCTGCGAGAACCTGCCCGTCACCTCGGTGCTGCACTACACCGACGCCCTGCCCCCGCATGAACTCCCCATCGTCGTCACCGGCCTTGGCGAGGAGGAACTCGGCAAGACCGGCACCGAAGGCGCGATGAAGCGCGCGTGGAAAACGCTCGATCCGGAACTGCCCTGCGTGGTGGTGACCGGCTCCATCGCCGAGATGATCGGCGGCGGCGTCACGCCGGAAGGCACCAATATCAAGCGCTTCCTGCCGCGCACCATCGACGAGGATCAGTGGCAATCGGCTGATCGTGCGCTGACCTGGCTGTGGACCGAATTCGGCCCCAAGAAGATGCCCGCCCGCTGCGAACGCCGCGAGGGCGAAAAGCCGGTCGTCAACATCATCGGGCCGTCCTACGGCATGTTCAACATGCCATCCGATCTGGCCGAGATCCGCCGGCTGGTCGAAGGCATTGGCGCCGAAGTCGGCGTGGTCTTCCCCTTGGGCACGCACCTTGCGGATATCTCCAAGCTCGGCGCGGCGGACGCGAATGTCTGTCTCTACCGCGAGTTCGGCCGCAATCTGTGCGAAACGCTGGAACGGCCATATTTCCAGGCGCCCGTCGGCCTCAGTCAGACCACGAAGTTCCTGCGCGCGCTGGCAGCCGAGCTCGGCCTCGACCCCGAGCCCTTCATCGAGCGCGAGAAGCACACCACCATCAAGCCACTTTGGGATCTGTGGCGTTCGGTCACGCAGGATTTTTTCGGCACGGCCAGCTTCGGCATCGTCGCCAATGAAACCTATGCGCGCGGCATCCGGCACTTCCTCGAAGACGATATGGGCCTGCCCTGTTCCTTCGCGTTCTCGCGCTGCGCCGGTGTCAAACCCGTGAACGAGGACGTGCGCGCCGCGATCCGCGCCAACCCGCCGCTGGTGGTGTTCGGCAGCTATAACGAGCGGATGTACATGGCCGAATGCGGAGCGCGCGGGATGTATATCCCGGCAAGCTTCCCGGGCGCCGCGATCCGCCGCCACACCGGCACGCCCTTCATGGGCTATTCCGGCGCGACCTATCTGGTGCAGGAAGTGTGCAATGCGCTGTTCGATGCGCTGTTCCATATCCTCCCGCTCGGGACCGAGATGGACAAGGTCGATGCAACGCCTGCGCGCACCGAAGCCCAGTTGAGCTGGGACAATGACGCCAAGGCCAAGCTCGACCAGCTTGTCGAGGCCCAGCCAGTGCTGATCCGCATTTCCGTCGCCAAGCGCCTGCGCGACGCGGCCGAGCGGACCGCGCGCCAGCGGGGCGAAACCACAGTTACCGCAGATTGCCTCGAAGCAAGTAAGTTCGGGGCGCTGCTCGAAGGAACGGGAGCATGATGATGCTGCCTGCCCCTTCCAACCCTTTGACGCTGCTGCCGGCCATGCCTGCATCGGCGCCATCCCATGCCCCCACCCAAAGGGGGGCTCTCCAATCCACGTGGGGGATCACGCGGGGATGCCGACGGGGGCCGTTTGGCTCCCAATCACACCCAACTGAACGGAGCAAACCCGATGAACGAACGTATCGGAACTCACCTGACGCCTGAAGAGGCACAGGAAATCCACAAGGGCTTCATGGGCACCTTTACCATGTACGTGGTTATCGCCCTCGTGGCCCACGCGCTGGTCTGGGCCGACAAGCCCTGGCTGCCGATCTGATCAATAGCCGGTTTGTAGCCGTCTGCCCGGGGCACGCCCCGCGCATCCACGGCTGACACTCCGACTATTCTTTCACGAAACATTCGAAGGAATTCCCCATGTGGAGACTTTGGTTCTATTTTGACATCCGCCGCACCCTCGTGGCGCTGCATGTTGGTCTCGCCGTTCTGGCGTTCACCATCCACTTCATCCTGCTCAGCACCGAGCGTTACAACTGGCTCGAAGACGGTGCAGCTGCTGCTCCGGCTGCGGCCGCTGTCACGTCGTCGGAAGCTCCGGCGGCAGGATAGTACTGCTCGAAATGTGAGGGGGCAGGTTCGCCTGCCTGCCTCCTAACACTCGTCGAACAACCTATAGCACCCGCCCTTGCGGCGGGGAGGATGGACCTATGGCGCTCCTTAGTTTCGAGCGGAAATACCGCGTCCGCGGTGGCACATTGATCGGCGGCGACCTATTCGACTTCTGGGTCGGGCCGTTTTATGTCGGATTCTTTGGAGTGACGACGGCAATCAGCGCCCTTCTGGGCACCATGCTGATCTTCGCCGCCGCTACACAGGGTCCGACCCTCAACCCCTGGCTCATTTCGATCAACCCGCCGCCGGTTGAATATGGCCTCAGCCTCGCTCCGATGGAGCAAGGCGGATACTGGCAGATCATCACCGGATGCGCTGTCATCGCTTTCGGATCGTGGGTGCTGCGGCAGGCGGAAATTTCCCGCAAGCTGGGCATGAGTTATCACGTGCCGATCGCCTTCAGCGTGGCGGTTTTCGCCTACGTCTCGCTCAACGTCATCCGTCCGCTGTGGATGGGCGCGTGGGGCAACGGCTTCCCCTACGGTATCTGGACGCACCTCGAGTGGGTCTCGAACGTCGGCTACGCCTTCGGCAACTTCCACTACAACCCCGTGCACATGCTCGCGATCACGTTCTTCTTCACGAACTGTCTCGCGCTCGCGCTGCATGGCGGTCTGGTGTTGTCGGCGGTCAATCCGAGCGGTGGGACCGACGTCAAGACGCCCGAATACGAAGACACCTATTTCCGTGACTTCATCGGCTATTCGGTCGGCACGCTCGGCATTCACCGGGTGGGGCTGTTCCTGGCGCTTAATGCCGGGTTCTGGAGCGCCATCTGCATCGTCATCTCCGGCACTCTGTATGTCGGCAGCTGGATCGAATTCTGGGATTTCTGGAAGAAGATCCCGATCTGGTCGTAAGGAGCACCTGAACCATGGCGACTTATCAGAACATCTTCACGCAGGTGCAGGTCAAGGGGCCACCCGAAATGGGTGTGCCGCTGGCTCCTGAGGAAGATATCCGCTTCCCCTATACGGGGTACAACTACCGGATGGGCAAGATCGGGCAGGCCCAGTTCGGCCCGATCTATCTCGGATGGACCGGAACGCTCAGCCTGGCTTTCGGCACGCTGGCGATCATGATCATCGGCCTGAACTTCTGGGCCCAGGCCGGCTGGTCACCGCAGACCTTCATGCGCGAGTTCTTCTGGCTCTCGCTGAACCCTCCGGGGCCGGAATACGGCTTCAGCCCGTTTGTCCCGCTGGACAAGGGCGGCTGGTGGATCCTTGCAGGCTTCAGCCTGACGGCCTCGATCCTGCTGTGGTGGGTCCGCACCTACACCCGCGCCCGGGCGCTGGGCATGGGGATGCACATCCCCTGGGCCTTCGCCTCGGCCATCTGGCTCTATCTGGTGCTGGGCTTCATCCGCCCGATGCTGCTGGGCCAGTGGTCGGAAGCCGTGCCGTTCGGCATCTTCGAGCACCTCAACTGGACCAACAACTTCTCGCTGGTCTACGGGAACCTGTTCTACAATCCGTTCCACGCGCTCTCGATCGTCTTCCTTTACGGGTCGGCGGTGCTGTTCGCGATGCACGGGGCGACGATCCTGGCACTCGGCCGCTACGGCGGGGAGCGCGAGATCGAACAGATCACCGATCGCGGCACGGCTGCCGAACGCGGCGCGCTGTTCTGGCGCTGGGTGATGGGGTTCAACGCGACCTTCGAATCCATCCACCGCTGGGCCTGGTGGTTCGCAGTGCTGACGACGCTCACGGGCGGCATCGGCATCCTGCTGACCGGCACCGTGGTCGATAACTGGTACCTTTGGGCGCAGGAGCATCACTACGCCCCGGATACGCTCAACTACAACCCGACGGGCGCCGCACAGGCTTCCGCAGGGAACTGATCCGGCGAGAGGCCGGGCGCCCGCAAAGGCGGCCCGGCCCGCGCTTCAGGCAACAGGGTAGACCCGGTCGGACCACATCGGTCCGGCCGGGTCTTGCTTTTGGGGTGATGGGAAGGGCGCGCTCCCGTGGCAGGTCGGCAGCTTGGTGGCGCGGTGCCCCGCCTGTGGAGGTTCAGTCCCCCAGCCGTCCGCGCAAATCCATCAGGTGAAGCGGCAGCGAGGCAGCGAGCGGCAGGGCGATCCACCACCAGTCCGCACCGGTCAGCGCTGCCCGCAGGCCCAGCACGATCAGCGCCGCAGGACCCAGCAGCGCGGCCACCGCGCCCCAGCTCCAGCGCTGCGCCTGCCGCAGCCATGCGGCCTCGATCAGCAAGACGCCAAGGATCACGTCGGCAGCATGGCCGCTGGTAAAGAAGGCCTCGATCATCGCTCCGGCCCTCCTTCCCCCGTCCGCGCGCCCGACCTCAGCCGAAGGGCGCGTTGAGCTGGACCACCGCCCAGTTGAGCGACCCGGCAAAGCTCACCCACGCAAGGTAGGGCACCAGCAGCAGCGCTGCGGTTCGCGAGAAGCGCCCGCAATAGAGGATCATCGCCAGGATCGAGAGCCACAGCAGCGCCACTTCGACAAACGCCCAGTCCGGGCGCTGGAAGCGGAAGAACAGGATCGACCAGCTGATGTTGAGAAAGCCGTTCAGCGCGAACAGGGCGATCACCCACTCCGCCTGCGCCGAAGTGCGCGCGGCGCGCCATGCGGTGATCCCCGCAACCGTGATCAGCGCGTAGATCAGCGTCCAGCCCATCGGGAAGACCACATCGGGCGGGTTCCACGCCGGCTTGGCGAGGCCCTGATACCAAGGGCCCAGGTCCGTCACCGTCGCCCCGAGCGCCGCCACGCACAGCGCGGCCGGCGTTGCGACTGCCACCGGGATGATAATCGTCGGCTTCATCGTCACAGGTCTAAGCTGCATGGCCCCGCCCTGCAATGGCCTCGCATCGGCTGCGGCCCGCTCCGTCAGGTCGCGGGGCGCAGGCCGAGAAGGTGGGCGGTGTCCTTGAGGAAGATCTTGATGTGGGCCAGCGGTTTGGCGCGCACCAGCTTCTTGTGCATATAGGCCTGCCAGGTCAGCTCCTGCACGTCCTTGTCATCGCACATGGTCACAAAGCGTTCGCGGCGCTTGTCGGAGGAATACCAGAAATACTGCATCACCCCGAGCACCCAGAACACCTTGCCGTGCTCCTTCATGAAGCGTTTGCGCGCGGTGCGCAGCTGCTTGGCCTCCCCGGTCTTGAGGAAAGCGGCGCTGGCTTCGGCAACCATGCGGCCGCCGACCATCGCGTAATAGATCCCCTCGCCCGAGGCCGGGGCGACGATGCCAGCCGCGTCGCCGGCGACGATCACGTCGGCGCCGTTGTCCCAGCGCTTCAGCGGCTTCAGCGGGATCGGCGCACCTTCACGGCGCACCGTCTCGCAGCGATCGAGGCCGAGGTCGTCACGCATCGTGGCGATTGCACCGCGCAGGGAAAAGCCCTTGTTGGCGCTGCCCACCCCGATGCTGGCAACGTCCCCGTGGGGGAAGACCCAGGCGTAGAAATCGGGCGAGAGGCGGCCTTGATAATAGACATCGCAGCGCGAGGCATCGAACTGATCGGTGTTGCGCGGCGGGCTCTTGATGATCTCGTGATAGGCGAAGACGCAGGGGATGCGTTCCGCGCCGGGCAGGCACTGCTTGGCGACCGCCGAGCGTGCGCCATCAGCGCCGATCACCACGCGGGCGCGGACGCTTTCGATTGGGCCGCCACGCGTGCGGCGGAAGGTGACGAGGGGGTGGCGCTGATCGTCACGCTCGATCTTCTCGAAGGTCGCGGTCAGGCGTTCGGCGCCGGAATGACGCGCGCGTTCGCGCAGCCATTCGTCGAACTCCTCGCGGTCGACCATGCCGACATAGCCAATCTCGCCCACCGGCATGTCGACCGCGCGGCCCGAAGGCGCGATCATCCGGGCCGAGCGCGCCTTGGCGACCAGCAGCGATTGCGGAATGTCGAAATCGGCGAGCAGCCGCGGCGGAATCGCGCCGCCGCAGGGCTTGATCCGCCCGCCCCGCTCGATCAGCAGCACCGAATGGCCGGCGAGCGCAAGGTCGGTCGCAGCGGTCGAACCCGAGGGGCCGCCGCCGATCACCACCGCATCATAGATAGTCTGGTTCATGCGAACTGCTCCCTTTCCCTTGTCGCCAGCCCCCGGCGCAACGCCGCCCCGCCGGTCGCCTTGACGGCGAGCGCGGCGGCAAGGACGAAGGCGGCAGCCTCGATGGCGAACACCAGCTGGAAGGCCGCGCCGTCATGGCCCAGCGCCCCCCTTGCAAAATCGACGCCGACCGCGCCGAGCAATCCGCCAAGCCCGAAGGCAATGGCCTGCGATGCGCCCCACACGCCCATGCGCACGCCTTCGCGCGTGGTTTCTCCCGCGCCTGCCAGACCCATCATCGCGCCGATCGCAGCGACCGCGAAGACGCCGTTGCCGAGGCCGAGGACGAAGACATTCACGCCCAGCGGCCAGGGCGGGCCATTGACCGCCGCCAGCCCCAGCGCCGCAAGTCCCATGGCCGAAAGCAGGCAGCCGCCGATCACCCAGACGCGCAGGGCATCGGGCCGCTTGCCGGTGAATGCGCTGCCGCCAACCCCGGTGACGATCATGCCCAGCAGAATGCCGCCTTGATGCTGCCCGCCCAACTGCGTCGATTCCCCCGGTGTCAGCCCGAAGATCAGGCCGGCAAACGGTTCGAGGATCAGGTCCTGCATCGAAAAGGCGATCATCGAGACGAAGATGAAAACCGTAAAGCGCCGCGCCGCCGTCTCGTGCCAGATCTCTGACAGGGCAGCGCGGAAATCGGGGGCGGGTGCGTGTTCGGCACTGTCGCGGAAGCTTCCGGCCTGCCGCTCCAGCCGCCATGTCGCCAGCACCGTCAGCGCCACCATCACCAGCGCCAGTCCGGCCGCGACCACCAGCAGGCGATCGAAACTGAACGGCTTGAGCAATTGGCCGACGGTAATCGCCGAAGCCACGATCCCCGCCACCATCATCGTCCATGTCACCGCCGCCGCCGCCGCGCGCCGCTCGGGCGCGACACCGCTGGCGAGCAGTGCCAGCGCCGATGTTCCGCCCGCGCCCACGCCCGCGCCGATCAGCGCATAGGCGAACACCGCAAGCGCCATGGCCGCGCCGAAGGACGCCTCCAGCATCAGCGTCGCCTGAGTCGCCAACAGCACGCCCGCCGCCAGCACCGCAAGCCCGCCGATGATCCACAGGGTGCGGTTATTGCCCTTGTCCGAGGCATGGCCCCACAGCGGGCGGCCCAGCTGCACCGCATAATGCCACGCCACCAGTCCGGCGGGGATTGCAGCGAGCAGCTTCAGCTCCACCACCATGACCCGGTTCAGCACCGTCGTCGCCAGCATCACCAGCGCGCCGATTGCCGCCTGTACCAGCCCGATCCGCACGATCGCCAGCCAACCGAAGCCCTGCCTGTCCGCAACGGCCGGGGCGAGCGGCGCATGCATCAGATATAGCCTCCGAGGCCCAGCGCCGCCGCCAGCATGCCGAGCACATACAGCGTCACGCCCACGCCGTTGTACCACGGCGCATATTTCGCCGGGTCGCGCAGCAGGCGCGGCATGGCGGCGATCTGCGCGGCGAGCACGCCGGTCACGATCACCGCAGACAGTACAAAACCCCACGCCGCCAGCAGACCGATCACCACCACCTGCGCCGTCGCCATCGTCAGGCAGGCGAGCCGCGCCGCACCGCTCACGCCGAGCACCACGGGCAGCGAGGTCAGGCCGGTCTGCCGGTCCCCCTCCACCGCTTTGAAGTCATTGAGAACCATGATCCCGTGCGCGCCGAACGAATAGAGCACCAGCACCGCAATCACCTGCGCCGAAGGCATCGCGCCCAGCATCACCGCCGCACCCGTGAACCACGAAAGGCCCTCATAAGTCAGACCGCACACCAGCGGCCCCAGCCAGCCATTGGCCTTGAAGCGCAGCGGCGGCGCGGAATAGGCCCACGCAAAGGCGAGGCCGACGAGACCTGCGACGAACACGATCGGCCCCAGCAGCCACGCCACACTTGCGGAAACAAGGCTCGCAATGACCGCGATGTACAGCCCCCAGCGGCCCGGAATGCGGCCTGAAGGGATGGGGCGGTGCGGTTCGTTGATGGCGTCCACGTGGCGGTCGAACCAGTCGTTGACCGCCTGGCTGGTGCCGCACACCAGCGGCCCGGCCAACAGCACGCCGCCAGCGACGAACCACAAGCGCCCCTCCAGCCCCGCGCCGGAAGAAACCGCGCCGCACATGAAGGCCCACATCGGCGGGAACCAGGTGATCGGCTTCAGAAGTTCGAGAATGTCGGCAGCCCGTGGCCCGCGGGACGGGCGGCTTGCCGGGTTGGGCACGGTGCGAGTCGAGGGTACCAAGTGCTCCATATATCGAAGCTATGCCTGACAACACAGACCGTCAAATTATTTTGACACTATATTTTCGCCAATTCCCGATTCTTGCGTTCAAATTTGTTAAAGCAGGATGGGACATGTCACTCCGGGACGTGTCAGGCAGATTGACAGTTGGATTTGCGGAGCATTTCGGGCCGGTCGCCGATAGAGCGGCCTCGGTGGCGTCCAGACCCCCTCCAGACCCCTTTCGAGGCACCTTACAGGGGGCGGTTGGGCAGCCTACGCACGGTGAGGGATATGGCCTACAGGCCGGATTTGCCTACTCGCCGTCACCCGCCAGATTGCCCAGCCCGTAGCGGTGCAATTTGGAATAGAGGCTCTGGCGCGACAGGCCGAGAATTTCGGCGGCGGAGGCACGGTTGTCCGAGGTGTAGCTCAGCGCCGCTTCGATGCACAGGCGCTCGATCAGATCGGTGCTCTCGCGCACAATGTCTTTCAGCGACATCCGCCCGACCAGTTCGGTGAGCTGTTCGACCGAGCGGGGCATGTCCTGCTGCCCCGGCGGCAGATCACGCAAGCGCCGGCCCACAGGGCGGATCACGAAGGCGTAATAGCCATCTTCGCCCGAGGTCCTGACCGCTGACAATTCAACGGGTTCGCCCTCGATATCATGGCCCACGCGCAAAACGGTCGCCACGTTGCGTGCAGCCCCGTGCTGGTCGATCTGGCCTTCGATCAGGTCAAGATCGATACCAGGGCGACCGATCGATTCCGAAAGGTGCCGGCCGCGCAGCTGATCGACGCTGGCAGCCTGGAGCATCTCGACAAAGGCGGCGTTGGCGGTGACGATTTCGAGATTGCTGTCCGCGACCACGAAAGCGTCCGGCATCTGGTCGACCAGCGCCAGAACGGGGGAAAAGTCGCCGGCAGGGCGATCTGTTGCCGGGACGAGGCGGACCAGCAGGAACTGGCCGCGATCCTGGGTGAAGCCGTTGACGCTCGCCATCACTTCGCGCGCGCCGCGGGCAATGCGGATCCGCGCGGGGCTAACCGTGTCTGAAACCAGCGCCGCGCCGACCAGCGATTGCAGCGCATCATGCGCGCTTTTGTCGATGAAGGTAACGAGCTTCTTGCCCGGCAGACCGCCGGGGCGGGCGCCGACCAGCGCATGGGCGGCCGGATTGGCCTCGCGGATGCGCAGCGTGCCCGCCTCGACGATCATCACCGGCTCGATCGAACGTTCGAAGAGCATGCGGTAGCGCGCTTCGAGCTGGCGCATGCGCAGATAGTCGCGCTCCAGCGATTGCTGGACCTGCAAAAGGCGCTGCTGGAGCTTGCCCGCTTCGCGCAAATCGCGACCAAAGGCGATGCGGTGCTCGCCGCCGTTGACGCTGAGCACGGCGTAGCGGATCGGAACATCGCCATCGCGTGAGGGGTGGTTGACTTGCCGCCAGTGCTGCACCTCACCGCGCCGGGCAGCTGCGAGCATCTCCATGATTTTAGGGCGGGATTCGTCGGTTACCGTTTCGATCCAGTTGGTGCCGACCAGGTTTTCGAAACCCGGAAATTCGCGCGGGTCAAAGGCCGCGTCAAGGATGGTGCCGGTATCGTCGAGCACCAGCGTGACATCGCCGGCGACCATCGCCAGCTTCATCGCCGCATCGGCATCAAGCGTGTTGAACAGCTCGGCCGCTTTCCCGAACGGGTGCTTGCCTTCGATCGAGTGTTTGCGGGTGAGCATGGCCGTTCTCGAACCTACCGGAGGTTCAGATCACGGGTAGCAGCAGTCTTCACCAAAGAGTTCGCGGTTTCGAGCGCGGAGAGCGCATCCGCGCCCGTGCCGTCTGCCCCCACTTCCATCGCAATTCCGGGATTCTCGTTGATCATTCGCCCGCCGACAAGCACGATGATGTGAGGATTGGCCGATACGTTGCGCATCGCCTTGATGAGGTTGCCTATCGCGGCGCTAGGACAATCGCGGGCAAGCGTCAATCCTACCAGGTCGAAGGGCTGCCGCGCGAGCCGGTCGAGCAACTCGCGGCGCTCCGGCTTGATCAGCGCCTCGCTGCGCCAGCCACCCCGGCCGAACACTTCCTCCAGCATCAGGGTGCCGAAATTGTGGTGGTCCCCCGGCATCGGAGAGAAGAGCGCCGTGTACGGCAGGGCAAGGTCCGCGAAGTCCACCGGCGCCCGCGCGGCAACCTCGCGCATCACTTCCTGAAGGCGCCACAAACCCATTGTAACATCGAGAAAATCACACTCGTCCCGCTCCCACATCTCGCCGAGCTTTCGCGCCGCCGGGGCGAGCAGATCGAGGCAGATCGTCTCGACCGTGGCACCCTTGGCCATGAAGAGATCGACCTCCTCGAGCAGGGCTGCGGCCTCCAGACGGAGCGGCAACACGGCGAAGCGCGAGGCCTCATCGGAGGTAATGGAGCGGAACAGCCGCTGGCGGGCCCGGGTCTGGCTGGTGGAATGAGCCATCAGCAACCGCGGGATGATCTCGCTTTCGATGATGGTGTTGACCGAGTCGACCTGATCGGGGTGCGGAACAGTGCGTCGTCGAACCGCCTCAAGAGGCGCAGTGATCACCCCCCCGCAGCCCTGCGCCGAACACTCCGGATGCCTTGGACTCTCCCATTCGTCAGACCCTCCCAGGTCGTGCGGACGAACCTTCCGCAGGAGGAAGTGACCGCGCCGAAAAGCGGCCTTGGCCCTGATCCCGAAAAGCCAGCGACTCTCATCTACGCCTTTTTGGCCGTGCTGGCAAACTCGCTTACCTGAGATAGTCCAACCGTCAACAAAACAAAACGTCCAATTCATTTGACACTTAAGTTGGAAAGGGTAATGATCCGAGTCTGAGAGAAAAGGCTAACGCATCAAATGACTCGGACGGATCACGAATCCCCGGTCGAACCTGGAACCACGGTGAAAGGGGCGGGCCACGAAAGGGAAAACTCCCGCGCACTTTACACGCCCCAGGAGCGGCAGCGCCGGGACGAATCCGTCTGGACGATCGTGCAGGGCGTTCTGGCGCCGGTGCAATTCGTGGTCTTTCTGATCAGCCTCGGCCTGGTGCTACGCGCACTGTCGACCGGCGAGGGCACATGGGCCGCCGACGTATCGATCGTGATCAAGACGCTGGTTCTCTACACCATCATGATCACCGGCTCGATCTGGGAGAAGGTGGTCTTCGGCAAATGGCTCTTCGCCCCCGCCTTCTTCTGGGAAGACGTCTTCTCGATGCTCGTGCTGGCGCTGCACAGCCTCTATCTCGTCATGCTGTTCGCCGGGATCGGCTCGACCGAGCAGCGCCTGCTGGTCGCGCTCGCCGGATATGCTGCCTATGTGATCAACGCCGCCCAATTCCTCTGGAAGCTGCGCGTGGCGCGGCTTGAGGGCAATGCGCTCTCACAGGCGGTGGCCGCATGAGCGCGCTCGACATCCTCGATGGCTGCGCTGCCGAACTGGCGCGACCCGCTGCCGAAAGCCAGCGCCCGGTGCTGCGCGAACGCGGACAGCGCGAAGTTTTCTGCGGCCTCACCGGCATCATCTGGCTGCACCGCAAGATGCAGGATGCTTTCTTCCTCGTGGTTGGATCGCGCACCTGTGCGCACCTGCTGCAATCGGCCGCGGGCGTGATGATCTTCGCCGAGCCCCGTTTTGCCACCGCCATCATGGAAGAGCGCGATCTGGCCGGCATGGTCGATGCGCAGGACGAACTGGACCGGGTGGTGAACCGCCTGCTCGAGCGCCGCCCCGACATCAAGACGCTGTTCCTTGTCGGATCGTGCCCTTCGGAGGTCATCAAGCTTGATCTGGCCAAGGCCGCCCAGCGCCTCGGCGCGGTGCATATGCCGCGGGTCCGTATCCTCAACTATTCGGGCAGCGGGATCGAGACGACCTTCACACAGGGCGAGGACGCCTGCCTTGCCGCGCTGGTGCCGGTGATGCCTCCCCTTTCCGCCGATGCCCCCGCGGAGCTGCTGATCGTCGGCTCGCTTCCCGACATCGTCGAAGACCAGTTCCTGCGCCTTTTCGCCGATCTTGGCATAACCCGCGTCGGCTGCCTGCCGGCACGCAATGCCCGCGATCTACCGGCGGTCGGTCCGAACACCCGCTACCTGCTGGCCCAGCCCTTCCTTGGCGAGACCGCGATGGCGCTTGAAGGCCGGGGAGCCAAGCGGATCGAGGCATTGTTCCCCTTCGGCGTCGAAGGCACCTCCGATTGGCTCCGCGCTGCGGCCCGCGCCTTCGACATTGATACCGCGCTCACCGAACAGGTCATCGCCCCGGGCCGCGAGCGTGCCCGCATTGCCCTTTCCAAGCTGCGCCCGCAGCTTGAAAGCAAGCGCATCAGCTTCCTGCCGGATTCGCAGCTCGAAGTGCCGCTCGCCCGCTACTTGCAGGACGAGCTGGGCATGGAGCTGGTCGAGGTCGGCACGCCCTACCTGCACCGCGCACACCTCGCCCGCGAGCTGGAAAGCTTCGGCCCCGCCGTGCGCCTGTCCGAAGGCCAGCATGTCGAGCGGCAGCTGGACCGCGTGCGCGCCGACCGGCCCGACATCACGGTGTGCGGCCTCGGCCTTGCCAATCCGCTGGAGATGGAGGGTCTGACCACCAAGTGGGCGATCGAACTCGTCTTTTCGCCGATCCACGGTTTTGACCAAGCCGCCGATCTCGCCGAACTCTTTGCCCGCCCGCTGCGGCGGCGCGATCTGCTGGAGGTCTAGGCCCATGCAGCTCGCCGTATGGACATATGAAGGACCCCCGCATGTCGGAGCGATGCGCGTGGCGACGGCGATGGAGAAGCTCCACTACGTACTCCACGCGCCGCAGGGCGATACCTATGCGGACCTGCTGTTCACGATGATCGAGCGGCGCGGCAAGCGCCCGCCGGTCACCTACACCACCTTCGAGGCACGCGACCTCGGCAAGGACACCGCGCAGATCTTCCAGGACGCCGCGCGCGAGGCGGTGAGCCGGTTCAATCCGCAGGCGATCATCGTCGGCGCGTCCTGCACCGCCGAGCTGATCCAGGACGATCCGGCCGGGCTTGCCGAGGCAATGAACTTGCCTTGCCCCGCGATTCCGCTCGAACTGCCGAGCTACCAGCGCAAGGAAAACTGGGGCGCGGCGGAGACCTTCTACCAGATCGTCCGCCACCTCGCGGACAAGAACGTCGTGCGCGAACCGCGCGAAGGCCGCAAGGCGCGCGCCAACATCCTCGGCCCCACGGCGCTTGGCTTCCGCCACCGCGACGATCTGGTCGAGATCCGCAAGATTCTGGGCCTGCTGGATGTCGAGATAAACCTCGTCGCCCCGCTGGGCGCCACCCCGGAGGACATCGCGAACATCGGCGCCGCCGATTTCAACATCGTCCTCTATCCTGAAATCGCAGATGAGGCCGCCCGCTGGCTTGAGCGTACTTTCGCTCAACCCTGTGTGCGGACCATCCCTATCGGCGTGGGAGCGACTCGCTCTTTCATTGCCGACGTCGCCGAGCTGGCAGGTGCAGATCCCACGCCTGCCCTCGGCGACACCTCTTCCCGGATGCCCTGGTGG
The DNA here is from genome assembly GCA_019750455.1 of Sphingomonadales bacterium. Taxonomy (GTDB): domain Bacteria; phylum Pseudomonadota; class Alphaproteobacteria; order Sphingomonadales; family Sphingomonadaceae; genus Erythrobacter. Next base: position 39,861 of record JAIEOM010000056.1, read on the forward strand.
TCACGGTCGGTCGATTCGACCTACCTGACCTCCAAGCGCGTCTTTATCTTCGGCGATGCCACGCACGCCGTCGCCGCCGCCCGGATCGCCCGCGAGGAACTGGGTTTCGAGGTCTGCGGCCTCGGTTGCTACGCCCGCGAATTCGCCCGCGAAGTCCGCGCCGAAGCCGCCCGCTGCGGCATCGAGGCGCTGATCACCGACGATCACCTCGCGGTAGAAGATGCCATTGCCGCCGCCGCGCCCGAACTGGTGCTCGGCACGCAGATGGAGCGCCACATCGCCAAGCGGCTTGGCATCCCCTGCGCGGTCATTTCTGCGCCGGTCCACGTGCAGGATTTCCCCGCGCGCCATAGCCCCCAGATGGGCTTCGAAGGCGCGAACGTGATCTTCGACACCTGGGTTCACCCGCTGGTGATGGGGCTGGAGGAGCACCTGCTCACCATGTTCCGCGAGGATTTCGAGTTCTCGGACGAAGCGGGCGCATCGCACCACGCTGCGCATTCGCCGCGCAAGACAGCAGCCGTGGCAGACGCCCTTTCGGAAGCGCCTGTCGCCGACATTCCTGCACCTGCGATGGCAGACGAACCGGCCACGCTCTGGACCGCCGAGGCCGAGCGCGAATTGAAGAAGATCCCCTTCTTCGTGCGCGGCAAGGCCCGCCGCAACACCGAGAACTTCGCTGCCGCCGAAGGGCGCAGGCAGATCGATCTCGAAACCCTCTACGACGCCAAGGCGCATTATGCACGGTAGTGTCGCCTCGGCCTCCTCGGTGGACCCGCGGGCACCCGTCCGGGTGGTGATCGTCACGCTCGACAATCACCTCAAGGGCGCGGTCGACCGGGCCGAGGAAGCCCTGGCGAAAGAAGGCATCGACCTCTCGCTCCATGCCGCCAGCGAATGGGGCAGCAACGCTCACGATCTGGAAGCGGTCAAATCCGCCATCGCCAACGCAGACATCGTCATCGCGACGATGCTGTTCCTTGACGATCACATCCGCATGGTCCTGCCCGCCCTCGAAGCGCGGCGCGAGGATTGTGACGCGATGGTCTGCCTGATGAGCGCGGGCGAGGTGGTGCGGCTCACCAAGATGGGCGGCTACCGCATGGACGCGCCCGCCAAGGGGCCACTCGCGCTGCTCAAGAAGCTGCGCGGCAATGCGGGCAAGGACGGCAAGCCAAACTCTGGCGCGGGGCAGACGAAGATGCTGCGCCGCCTGCCCAAGCTGCTGCGCTTCATCCCCGGCACCGCGCAGGACGTGCGCGCCTATTTCCTCACCCTGCAATACTGGCTGGCGGGTTCCGACGAGAACGTCGTCGCGATGGTCCGCGCGCTGATCGACCGCTATGCCGCGGGCGAGCGGCTGTATCGCCGCGGCGTCACCAAGGCCGATGCGCCGCTCGAATATCCCGAGACCGGCGTCTATCACCCCGCCACCCAGCAGCGCATTTCCGAAAGCCTGCGCCTGCTGCCCGCCACACCGGGCCGCGAGGGCACGGTGGGCCTGATCCTGCTGCGCTCCTATCTGCTTGGCCGCGACTGCGCGCATTATGACGGCGCGATTGCCGCCTTCGAGAATGCCGGGATGAAGGTCATCCCCGTCTTCGCCAGCGGGCTCGATGCCCGGCCCGCGATCGAGCAGTTCTTCATCGGTCCCGACGGCAAGCCCACGGTCGATGCGGTCGTCAACCTCACCGGATTCAGCCTCGTCGGCGGGCCTGCCTATTCCGACGCGCAGGCCGCGCGCGAGGTGCTCGGCAATCTCGATCTGCCCTATCTTGCCGCGCACGCCATCGAGTTCCAGACCATCGAGGATTGGGCGCACCGCCCGCAGGGGCTGCTGCCGCTCGAATCCACCATGATGGTCGCCCTTCCCGAGCTTGACGGCTCGACTGTCCCGCACGTGTTTGGCGGACGTGCGGGACAATCGGGCGAAGGCTGTTCGGGCTGTGACCGTCGCTGCGCGCGCCCCGCTTCGCACAAGGCCCGCCCGATGCAGGCCTGTCCGGAACGGGCCGAGGCACTGGCGGCCAAGACGCTGAAGCTGATCCAGCTGCGCCGCACCGAAAGGGCTGCGCGCAAGCTCGCCATCGTCGTTTTCAACTTCCCGCCCAATGCCGGGGCCACCGGCACCGCAGCCTTCATGGGCGTGCACGAGAGCCTCTATGCGACGCTCCAGCGCCTCAAGGCGGAAGGCTATGGCGTCGAGGTCCCCGAAAGCCTCGATGCGATGCGCGACGCGTTGCTTCAGGGCAATCGCGAACGCTTCGGCACCGATGCCAATGTCGCCCACCGCATCCCGGCGGACGAGCACGTGCGGCGCGAGACTCACCTCGCCGAGATCGAAGCCGCATGGGGCCCCGCTCCAGGCAAGCAACTGTCGGACGGCGGCACCATCCTCATCCAGGGCGCGCATTTCGGAAATGTCTTCGTCGGCGTCCAGCCCGGCTTCGGCTACGAAGGCGATCCGATGCGGCTGCTGTTCGAGGGCACCTTCGCCCCGACCCACGCTTTCAGCGCCTTCTACCGTTACATCCGCGAGGATTTCGGCGCCCATGCCGTGCTTCACTTCGGCACACACGGCGCACTCGAATTCATGCCGGGCAAGCAGGCGGGCATGTCGGGCAAATGCTGGCCGGACCGCCTGATTGGCGACACGCCCAACTTCTACCTCTACGCCGCCAACAACCCCTCCGAAGGGATGCTGGCCAAGCGCCGCTCGGGCGCGACGCTGATCAGCTACCTCACTCCGCCGCTGGCGCAGGCCGGGCTCTACAAGGGGCTGTCGGAGCTGAAGGCGAGTGTCGAACGCTGGCGCGCTACCATCGACGATGCCGACCACGCGGAAGAGCGCGCCGATCTGGCCGCGCTGATCGCCGACCAGTGCGAGGCGCTCGACATCACCTATGCCGACATCGGCGAACTGCCCGCCCGCCTTTACGAGATGGAACAGGCGCTGATCCCGCACGGGCTGCATGTCTTCGGCCGCAACCCTTCAGGGGCGGAACGCGAGGATATGCTCGATGCGATGATGGAGGCGGGCAGCCACGATGGCCCGACGCCTGATCGTGCCAGACTGGCGGCAATGCTCGATTCCTCGGACGAAATGGGCTCGCTGATCCACGCGCTCGATGGCGGCTATGTGGCGCCAGCGCCGGGCGGTGATGTGGTGGTAAACCCCGACGTGCTCCCCACCGGGCGCAACATCCACGGCTTCGACCCCTTCCTCATCCCCTCGTCCTTCGCCTGCCGCATGGGCAGCCAACAGGCCGAACGCCTGATCGCCCGCCATGTCGAAAGCGGCCAGCCCTTCCCCGAAAGCATCGCGATGGTGCTGTGGGGCACGGACAACATGAAGTCCGAAGGCGTTCAGATCGCCCAGGCGATGACGCTGATGGGCGCCCGCCCCCGCCGCGACACCTATGGCCGCCTTGCCGGCGCGGAGCTGATCCCGCTGTCCGAACTCGGCCGCCCGCGGATCGATGTGGTGATGACCCTCTCGGGCATCTTCCGCGACCTCCTGCCGATGCAGACCCGCATGTTGGCCGAAGCCGCGCTGCTCGCCAGCCGCGCGCTCGAACCGGAAGAGGCAAACTTCATCCGCAAGCACACACTTGCGCAGATGGAAAAGCACGGCTGCGACCTCGAAACCGCAGCCTTGCGCGTCTTCTCCAATGCCGAGGGGGCATACGGCGCCAACGTCAACCAGATGATCGA
>JAIEOM010000188.1 GCA_019750455.1 Sphingomonadales bacterium
AAGCAGGGCCGCTTCCGCCAGAACCTGCTCGGCAAGCGCGTCGACTATTCGGGCCGTTCGGTGATCGTGACCGGTCCGGAACTGAAGCTGCACCAGTGCGGCCTTCCGAAGAAGATGGCGCTCGAGCTGTTCAAGCCGTTCATCTACGCCCGTCTGGATGCCAAGGGTTTGTCGATGACCCTGAAGCAGGCCAAGAAGTGGGTCGAGAAGGAGCGCAAGGAAGTCTGGGACATCCTGGACGAAGTGATCCGCGAGCACCCGGTTCTGCTCAACCGCGCGCCGACGCTGCACCGCTTGGGCATCCAGGCGTTCGAGCCTGTGCTGATCGAAGGCAAGGCGATCCAGCTCCACCCGCTGGTCTGCTCGGCCTTCAACGCCGACTTCGACGGTGACCAGATGGCGGTCCACGTGCCGCTGTCGCTGGAAGCCCAGCTCGAAGCGCGCGTGCTGATGATGTCGACCAACAACATCCTCTCGCCCGCCAACGGCAAGCCGATCATCGTGCCCTCGCAGGACATGGTGCTGGGGATCTACTACCTCTCGATGGAGCGGCAGGAGAAGCACCCCGAATTCATCGAGGAAGCCGACGGCACCAAGATCGAGAAGCTCCCGCGCTTTGCCGACATGGCCGAAGTGCATCAGGCGCTTGAAACCAAGGCGGTCACGCTCCACACCCGCATCATCGCCCGCGTTCCGCAGGCCGACGAGAACGGCGTGGTGGCGATGAAGCGCTTCGTCACCACCCCGGGCCGGATGCTGATCGGGGAATGCCTGCCGAAGAACCACAAGGTGCCCTTCGACATCATCAACCGCCTGCTCACCAAGCGTGAAATCGGTGACGTGATCGATCAGGTGTACCGTCACACCGGCCAGAAGGACACGGTGCTGTTCGCCGACGCCATCATGGCGCTGGGCTTCCGCCACGCGTTCAAGGCCGGGATCAGCTTCGGCAAGGATGACATGATCATCCCCGACGCCAAGATCAAACTGGTGGACGAGACCAAGGAACTGGTGGCTGGCTATGAACAGCAGTACCAGGACGGTCTCATCACCCAGCAGGAAAAGTACAACAAGGTGATCGACGCCTGGTCGAAGTGCGGTGACATGGTCGCCGACGCGATGATGGCTGAGATCAAGGCGCAGCCGATCGATCCCGAGACGGGCAAGGAAGCCCAGATCAACTCGATCTACATGATGAGCCACTCCGGGGCGCGTGGTAGCCCGGCGCAGATGAAGCAGCTCGCCGGGATGCGCGGCCTGATGGCCAAGCCTTCGGGCGAGATCATCGAGACCCCGATCATCTCGAACTTCAAGGAAGGTCTGACCGTTCTTGAATACTTCAACTCGACCCACGGCGCCCGCAAGGGCCTCGCGGACACCGCGCTGAAGACCGCGAACTCGGGTTACCTGACCCGCCGTCTCGTCGACGTGTCGCAGGATTGCGTCATCGTCGAGGAAGATTGCGGCACCCAGAACGCGCTGGAAATGCGCGCCATCGTGCAGGGCGGTTCGGTGATCGCCTCGCTCGGCGAGCGTATTCTCGGCCGCACCGTGGCGGAGGACATCCTCAACGCGGCGACCGGCGAAGTCATCGTTCCGGCGGGCACCCTGCTCGACGAAGCGATGGTCAAGGCGATCGAGGCGGCTGAAGTGCAGTCGGCCAAGATCCGCTCGCCGCTGATCTGCGAAGCCGAACAGGGCGTGTGCGCGACCTGCTATGGCCGTGACCTTGCCCGCGGGACCCCGGTGAACATCGGTGAAGCGGTCGGCGTCATCGCCGCGCAGTCGATCGGCGAGCCCGGCACCCAGCTGACGATGCGGACCTTCCACATCGGCGGCGCGGCGCAGCTCAACGAAACCTCGCACCTTGAGGCGATTTCCGACGGTAAGGTCGAATATCGCGAAATGCAGACCATCTCCGACAAGATGGGCCGCATCCTCAGCCTGTCGCGCAGCGGCGAAATCGCCGTGATCGACGCCGAAGGGCGCGAGCGCGAGATGCACAAGGTGCCCTACGGGACGGTGATCAAGTTCCGCGACGGGGATCAGGTCAAGATCGGCGATCGTCTCGCCGAGTGGGACCCGTTCACCCTGCCGATCATCACCGAACAGTCTGGCGTGGTGAAGTATGTCGATCTGGCCGAGGGCATCACGCTCGAGGAACAGATGGATGATGCCACCGGCATCGCGCAGCGCGTGGTGACCGAGAACCGGGCGACGGGTCGCAAGAAGAAGGAAGACCTTCGTCCGCGGCTCACCCTGCTGGCTGAAGGCAGCGGCGAAACCGAAGCGGCGCGCTACATGCTCGCTCCGGGCACCACCCTGTCGGTCGAGGATGGCCAGACGGTCGAAGCGGGCGACATTCTTGCCCGTGCGAGCCGCGAAGCCGCCAAGACCCGCGACATCACCGGCGGTCTGCCGCGCGTGGCCGAACTGTTCGAGGCGCGCATGCCGAAGGACGTCTCGGTCATCGCCAAGATTTCCGGCCGGATCGAATTCGTCCGCGAATACAAGGCGAAGCGCAAGATTGCGATCATTCCTGAGGAGGGTGAACCCGTCGAGTACCTGATCCCCAAGACCAAGGTGATCGACGTGCAGGAAGGCGACTACGTGAAGAAGGGTGATACCCTGATTTCCGGCTCGCCCAACCCGCATGACATCCTCGAAGTCATGGGTGTCGAGGCGCTGGCCGAATACCTCGTGGATGAAATCCAGGAAGTCTATCGCTTGCAGGGCGTGAAGATCAACGACAAGCACATCGAGGTGATCGTTCGCCAGATGCTGCAGAAGGTCGAGATCACCGATGGCGGGGACACCACCCTGCTGCCGGGCGAGCAGGTCGATCTGGCGGAGATGCTGGAGATCAACGGCAAGCTGGCCAAGGGCAAGCAGCCCGCGGAAGGCAAGCCGGTGCTGCTCGGCATCACCAAGGCCTCGCTCCAGACCCGCTCGTTCATCTCGGCGGCCTCGTTCCAGGAAACCACCCGCGTGCTGACGCAGGCGGCGGTTGAAGGGAAGAAGGACACCCTGATCGGGCTGAAGGAGAACGTGATCGTCGGCCGTCTCATCCCCGCCGGTACCGGTGCGGGCATGAACCGCCTGCGCGTCACCGCCAACAGCCGCGATGCGGCGTTGAAGGCGGCCTGGAAGAAGCAGCAGGATGCTCTTGTGGCGACTGGCCAGCGCGAAGTCGAACCGGCTGCCGATGCGATCGGCTCGGAAGAGAAGATGAAGGCCGCGATGGCTGCGATGGCGGCCTCGGCCCCCGCAGCCGATATCGAGGACGACGGCGAGGAGTAAGATCCCGCCGCCTTCACGGCACGAATGGCCCCGCCCGAGCGAAAGCTTTGGCGGGGCTTTTCTTGGGCGGGTGACTACCTTGCTATTGCAAATCACTCGCAGAAGTGTAGCCTTGGCGTATCCTCATCAGCCAGGGCGAGATTCCATGCCAGACCCCCGCACACCCTCCGCTACGAACCGATCGATCATCGCTGCCCTTGCGACTCCGCCAAGGGTGGAAAGGCTCGGGCCGATTGCGGGGCGCTTCATCCATGCGCTGCGGCTGATCGCGGTGCACGACCGGGCCGGGCATGACCCCGTGCCGGAACTGGCAAACCGCCTCGGGTCAGTCGATGTCGCCGCCAAGGCGCTGATCCTCGCGCAGGCGATTGCTGCCACATGGCCCGAGAACATCGCCATTTCCCGCTTCTGCTGCCGCCTGCTGAGCCATGACGAGGCGACCATCGGCGCCTTTGTCGATGCCGCAGCCGGTGGCGACCGCCGCGCTTTCGAAGCCGTGCTCGACGGATTGATCCGCCCCGAACGCGCGCACCGTCTGTGGGAGAGTGCGCTGGCGCTGGCGGCTGCGGAAATCCGCGGCTTGTGAACGCTTGCGGGCCGGGCGCGCGCGCTTTACCGCCCTCACCATGACCACCACCCGCTTCGCCCCTTCGCCCACCGGCCGGCTGCATGTCGGCAATATCCGCACCGCGCTGCACAACTGGATGCTGGCGCGGCAGGCGGGCGGGACCTTCATCCTGCGCATCGACGACACCGATGCCGAACGCAGCCGCGAAGAGTATGTCGAGGCGATCCGTGCCGACCTCACATGGCTGGGCCTGTCCTGGGACTGCGAGGAGCGCCAGTCCGCCCGCCTTGATCGCTACGAAGCGGCCTTCAAGGCCTTGCATGCAGCCGGGCGCATCTACCCCTGCTACGAGACTGCGCAGGAACTGGACGTAAAGCGCAAGATCCAGCTCTCGCGCGGACTCCCTCCGATCTATGACCGCGCGGCGCTGAAGCTGACGGAGGCCGAACGCGCGGAGAAAGAGGCGGAAGGCACGGCCCCGCACTGGCGCTTCCTGCTCGATCATGCCGAGCCGATCCTGTGGCAGGACGGCATTCGCGGATCGCAGAAGTTCGATCCCGCCCAGCTTTCCGATCCGGTCATCCGCCGCGCCGATGGCTCATGGCTCTACATGATGCCGAGTGCGGTCGATGATATCGATATGGGGATCACACAGGTGCTCCGCGGCGAGGACCATGTGTCCAATACTGCCGTTCAAATCCAGATATTTACCGCACTTCATGCTGCGGGCTTCGGTGCAGCAAATTCGCTCCCCGCTTTTGCGCACGAGGCGCTGCTGGTGGGGCGCGAGGGCAAGTTGTCCAAGCGGCTCGGCTCGCTGGGCTGCGATGCGTTTCGTGAACGCGGGATCGAGCCCGAGGCGATCATCGCCCTGCTCGCGCGGCTCGGCACATCGCAGCCGGTGGAGCCCATTGCGGATCGCGCCGCGCTGACCGCCAGTTTCGATCTGTCCACCTTCGGCCGAGCGCCCGCCAAGTTCGATGAGGAGGATCTGGAGCGGCTCAACGCCGGGATCGTCCACCAGCTACCCTTCGAGGCGGTCGCCACGCGTTTGCCCGAGGGCATGGACGCCGCAGGCTGGCACGCGGTGCGCCCCAACCTTGCCCATGTCGGTCAAGCGGCGGAGTGGTGGCGGCTTGTCACCGGTCCGATCGCGCAGCCGGCGTTCACCGATGAGGACAAGGCGTTCCTCGCCGAGGCGGCCAGCGCTCTGACATGGGGCGACAACCCGTGGGGTGCGCTCACCACCGCGCTCAAGGATACCACGGGCCGCAAGGGCCGCGCGCTGTTCCTGCCGCTGCGTCAGGCGCTCACCGGCATGGACCATGGCCCCGACATGGGCGAGCTGCTCCCGCTGATCGGCGAGGCCGAGGCCCGCGCCCGTCTGAGCAGCGCCGCTGCCTAGCGTTCTGCGGGCGGGATCGGGGGCGTGTTCCAGAACAGCGCCACTTCCTCACCCGCGCCGGTCATCTCGTATCGCACCAGCGCGATCGGCAGGCGGCCCGCCGAGAGGAACTGGTCGTGGAACTCGCGCAGGGAGAAGGCTTCCCCCAGCTGCGTCGCGCGGTCGGCGAGCAGCGCGTCCATCTGCATCTTGCCGATGGTGTAAGCGACCCCGTAGCCCGGCGGGCGGCGGAGGTAGATTTCCGCATCGACCCGCGCCACATCCTCGTCGAGCCAGGGTGTGCGCCGGCGCATATAGGCGACCGCTTCGGCAATGCTCCAGCGGTTGTGCTGCATGGCAATGTCGGCAGGCACACGGGCGGCGCGGAAGATGCCGAACAGGGCAATGAACTCGTCGGCGCGCGGGGAGTGGCGGGTAGCGCCCGCCAATGTCAGCGCATCCTCCAGATAGGTCGCCCAGCCTTCGACTCTCCCGCCGTCGCTGTAAGTGCTGCGGATCGGGCGCGTGTCGCGCTCGGCCAGCACCGCATCGAAACGGTGGCCCGGGATCACGGCGTGCAGGTGATCGGGGATCGGATCGCGGAACTGGATCTGCTCCCAGAAATTGGGGCCGCCGGGCCGCTCGATATAGGGGGTGTTGCTGCCGAGATCGCCGATGTCGGCGGGGACAGTGACGATGTCCTCGTCCTTTAGGAACTGGCGGACGATGCGGTCGGTCTCGGCGATCTTTCCGGCCTGTTCGCTGGCGCTTTGCGATAGGGAGAGTTGGGGCAGGTCGCGGTTGCGATGACGCAGCAGCGCCAGCGCAGCGGTCAGGCGTTCGTGCTCGCGCTCGGCAAGGGATTCCATCCCGGCGGCGGTCAGCGGAATCATGCGGACATGGCGGATGTACCAGTCATAGCGGTCCGCCCCCACACCGCCGGGTGCGGTCATGCGCCGGCGTTCGGTGCGCAGCCAGTCCCGGAACGCGACCAGCGCATCGCGGGCGGCGGTGGCATCGGCGACCAGATCCGGGCGAGATGTGCGGCTGCGCGCCAGCAGGTCTTCATACCAGCCGATGATCCCCGCAGGCGGCACGGCGCGGTAGGGGTGGTAGTGGTTCACCCCGTCGCTGTTGTCGAGATTGTGGAGCGCCAGATCGGCAAAATCGCCTGCGACCTCGGTCAGGTTTCCGCGCGCCGAAGCGAGCAGCGGCGGCACCGCGCGCAGGCGTTCGCGCAGCCGGGCGATTTTCGCCTCGTCCCCATTCACCTCGGTAAAGGCGACCGCCATCAGCGGATCGAGGTAGAGGCCGGGATCGCGCTTCCACGGGCGCAGCACTTCGAGGTTGAAGCGGTAGCCGTTGAGGATGGATTTGACCGCGAGGTAATCGACCTGCTGCGCGCGCGGCCAATCAGCTACCGGCAGGGCGGCCAGCGCGGTATCGAAGCGGGTCAGGCCAGCGTGCTTTTCCGCCAGGACGGCATCGGAATAGACCTCGCCGATGCGCGCACCGGAATCGAGCACCACGCCGGCGGTGAAGCCGGGCAGCATGTAATCGCGCAATTCGTCATGAAGGGCGAGCAGGCGGTCATAGCCTTCGGCGTCGTGATCGGCATCGGCTCGGGCGGGCGCGGTCCCGATCAGGATCAGCGCCAGAAATCCAAGCCAGAACCGCACCATGATCGCCCCCTTGCGCGCCTTGCACCGAGTGTCACAACACACTGCTCGCGGCCCGTGATGTCAAGCTTACTCCGGCGCGCTGGCGAGAACGCCGAGCATGCTCTGCGCAAGGGCGCGGGCGGCTTCGCGCGTGGCGGCGCGGTCGGCGGTGTCCGCGACTTCGTAGGTGTAGGACGGGATGGCGTAGGTTGCGTGGAACCAGTTCTTGGCGGTGCCGCTGCCGGGGTTGGCGTTGCGTGGTTCGATGGTGAAAGGATAGTTCGCAAACGTGTTCTCCTTCCCCCCCAGCCACTGCGCGAGGAAGCGTTGCTGCGCCGGACTTGCCTCGTCGCCCTGCACGTAGAACAGGTTGCGCCCTGTCGAGTGGAAGTCGATCATCAGCACCGGCCGCACGCCTGCGGGCAGGGCATCGAGCCATGTCTTGACCGCGCGGGTTTCGGGCTGGGTGAACTCGCCCCAATCGCGGTTGAGATCGACCGCGCCGCGGTTCGCCCGCCAATGGCCGCGGGCGGTGCCATCGGGGTTGAGCATCGGCACCACGAGCACCTGCACATCGCCAAGCGTATCGGCGCGTTCGGCGAGGGCATCGACGAAGGCCTCCATTGCGATGGCCCCCGTCACCTCGGGCGGGTGCTGGCGGCCGAGCAGGATGACAAGGCGCGGCGCATCGGGTCGGCCGAGGCGGATCGCGCCGATCGCTTGATGATCATGCGAAAGCCCGATGGGAAAAATCGTGGCGCCGCTCACCTTGCTCCAGTTTGCGAGGGCGGTGGCGGCGTCGCCCGGGGTGACCAACTCTTGCGCAGCCACAAGCCCATCGCCCGGCGGCAGCGCAAGTTGTGCGCTCTTGCCGTCGCGGCTGACCGTGACGGGAAGATCGCGCCACGCGTTGCCCGTGGAAAGCTTGGGCGCATAGCGGTGCCCGCTCTCGATGTAGCGCAGCGTCACACTGACCGGCGCGCCGCCGCGCGCATCGTAGCGGAAGGCGTACCACGGGCTGGGATTGATCGGTGGCGCGTGTTCGGGCGCGACCAGCAGTTCGAAAGCACGCTCGCCCGTGATCGCGCAGGCATGGGGCGGCGCGCCCGGGAAGTCGAAGGCGATGGTGACGGAAGGCGTGCGGCAAGCCGCTGCCGCGACCGGGGTCGCGATCCCCGCTGGCGGTGGCGGCACCGGAGTGCACGCCGCCGCCAGCAGGGCGAGGCCCGCCCATGCGTATCGGATATCGATGCCCATGGGCGAGAGGCCTATCAGAAGTTCTTGCGGATTTCGAACCTCACCACGCGCCCGCGCGGCGAGTGCAGCTGGCTAAGGAAGCCGTAGGTCTCGTCGGCCAGCGGCGGATCCTTGTCGAACAGGTTGTTCACCCCCACCCGCAGCCGGGTGCCGTCGAGCGGACCATCGGTGTCGTCGATGGTGAATGTGAAAGTGGTGTTGATCGTCAGCATGTCGTTGACGCGCCAGAAGTTGGCATTGGGATCGTCCGACACGATCGGGACGTCGCGGGTCACGCTGGTGTTCCACACCTCGCCGACATAATTGGCGAAGACAGCCAGATCGACCGGACCGCTGCCCCAGTTGACCGAGCCGCTGAAGCGCCACCGGGGCCGTCCGTCGAGTTCGAGCAGCTCGCCCAGTCCTTCAACCCGCACTTCGGAGGGCAGGGAGCCGTTGGCCACCGCATCAAGCAGCGTCTGACCGTCGGCTCCGGCCGACTGGACAAAGCCTTCCAGCCGCGCGGCGTTGACGCGCAGGCGGAAATTGCCGATGCCGAATTCGGGGACGTTGTAGGAAAGCCCGAAGTCCCAGCCCTTCGACACGCGGCTGTCGAGGTTGAGATAGGGGTCGAGCACCCGGATGATGTCGCCCGCCGGCGCAAGGCCGGTGCCGGCATAGAGATCGATCTGCTCCTGCGTCGGCGCGGCACGGATCACGTTGGCGTTGCTTCCGCCGCCCCGGCGCAAAAGCAGGTCGAGCGCGATCGCGTTGTCATCGCCGAAAGTGCCGACGAGGCCGGTCTGCTTCACGCGCCAGTAATCCGCCGTCAGGGTCAGGCCGGGGATGAATTCGGGTTCAAGCACGGCACCCAGATTGATGCTCTCGCTTTCCTCGGGCTCAAGCTGGTCGGTGCCCGAACGGAAGCTGATCACGCCTTCGCCCGGACACAGGCCGAGGTTGGCGAGCTGGCCCTTGATGACCTGCGCCTGACAGCGCACGAAGTCGTCGCGGGTGTTCGAGCGGGTGGTGCCTTCGTCGTTGACCTGCACAAGGTTGGGCGCGCGGAAGCCCTGCGACCATGCGCCGCGCAGCATCAGCCCGGGAAATACGGTCCACGATGCCGCGGCGCGCGGGACGATGGCGGTCTGGTCGATGTCCTTGAAATGCTCCATCCGGCCGGCGAGCTGGAGGTTGAGCGAGCGGATAAGCGGGATGTCCATGTCCTCGCTGACCAGCGGGACGAAGGTTTCGGCAAAGGCCGACCACACCTCGCGCGTGCCGCTGGTGTCGGGCGAGGCGCTGGTCCCCGCCACATCACTGCCATCAAACACGCCGGTGACGCTGTCGGTCCAAGTGATGGTCCCATCGATGCGCGGGTCCCGGTCATCGAAGAAGGTCTCGCGCCGCCATTCGATCCCCGCCGCAATGCCGACATCGCCGCCGGGCAAGGTGAACAGGCTGGCATTGCTGACCTTGAAGTCGGCCAGCGCAAGGCTGGTGCCGCCCTTGCGGAACACGCTGATCCGGAACGGATCGATGCTGCTCGCCGGGTTCGGCGTGCAATCGCCGTTGGCCGGATCATCGACGCAGCCGCCGTTGAAGGGGTTGTAGGCGTTGGGGGTCGACTGGTTGACCGCGCGCTGGAACAGCGTCAGCGAAACGCGGTTGCCTTCAAGGTCGGTGCTCTTGGCTTCGGAATAGACGAAGCCGGTGTCGAAATCCCACGCGCCGAAATTGCCTTTGAGGCCCGCGACAAGCCGGTAGGAGTCCTTGTCGACATCGACCGTGCGATTGCCTGCATCGACGAAGCGGTAACGCTCCATGATGATGTCTGCGCCGCCGGCCGGGATGGTGGTGCCGGGCACACGGTTCGGGTTGGCCGCGCCGCCGGGGAAGGTCACCGGGCCGAACGGGTTCCAGTAGGCATTGCGCGAAATCCCCACCGGCACCGCGCTGAGGATCGCGGCCGGGGTAATGTTGCGGCTGCTTTCCGAACGGTAATAGGTGCCTTCGAAATAGCCTTCGACATTGTCGCTGAACTCGTAGTTGAGCAGCAGGGCAGCGTTGTAGCGGGTCTTCTCGCTGATCAGCGTGGTGCCGAAGGCGCGATTGTAGCGCACGTCGGCTGCCGGGTTGTCGCCGTTGCGGGCGCACAACCCGTTGCCCAGTTGCAGGCGGCAGCCCGACTGGCTGCTTGGCTGGAGATAGAAGTCGTCATCGCGTATCGGCGTCTGGTTGTTGTTCGTGATCTGGATGTCGAACTGGCCGAAGGGGCCGAAGGTGTTGCGGTTGTTGAACTGCGTATCGCCTGCGAAATCGGTGCCGACCAGCAGCGGCCGCTTGTCGTCATCGGCGGAATAGGCCCGCGCCGAGGCAGGCGTCGCGTTCTCGTGGAAATAGCCGCCATAGACGGTCAGGTTCGCGCGGCCGTCGGCGAAGTCGAAGCCGTAGCCGCCGTTGATCTGCGTCGCATAGGCGTTGGTGCCGTCCGAAAGCCGGTATTCCCCTTCAAGGTAGCCCCCCTTGCGGTTGCCGCGCAGCACGGTGTTGACCACGCCCGCGACCGCGTCCGCGCCGTAGATCGCCGAGGCGCCGTCGCGCAGCACTTCGATCCGGCGCACCGAGCCCGGCGCGATCTCGTTGGTGTCCGGGCTCACCACCGGCACCAGCAGCTCGGTCTGGAAGCCGGGGTTCAGCACCATGCGCCGACCGTTGATCAGCAGCAGGGTGTTGCCGGTGCCCAGATCGCGCAGGTTGATCGAGGCCGCATCGCCGCGGGCATTGTTCGAAGTGACGTCGTTCTGTTCGTTGAACGCCACCCCGCCCGCCTGCGGGATCGAACGGAACAGCTCGTCGCCCGATGTCGCCGCGACGTTGGCAATGTCGATCTCGTCGACCACGGTGACAGGCAGGACGTCGTTGATCTTGGCGCCCTGAATCTGGGTGCCGGTGACGACGATCTCGCGCAGGTCCTCGTCTTGGGTGGTCGGCGGCGTGTCGACTTGCTGGGCATGGGCGGCACTGGCAGCGATCAGGCTGCTGCCGCACATCAGGACAAGCCTGCTGAAAAGCTTGGTGGACATGGTCATTCTCCCCGTTTTTTCGTGATTTGCAGTGATTGGGCCCAATGGGCGAACAGCCCGGGCCATTGGCTGATGACTTGATCCGGCGTGCCAAGGCCCCAGCCGTGGCCGCCGTTGCGGAACAGGTGCAGCTCCGCGCTTGCACCTGCAGCGATCAGCGACTGGAACAGCAGGATGCCGTGCCCCGGCGGCGTGGTGGGATCATCGGCGGCGGCGAAGATGATCGTGGGCGGCGCGTCCTTGCTGGCGTAGGTGTCCAGCGACCAGGCGATCTCGGCCGCCTCGCTCGCCTTATCGCCCACGATCTCGCGCCGGGTGCGGGTGGTGTCGTATGGCTTGCGCAGCGTCACCACCGGGAACAGCAGCACCGCGAAATCGGGGCGGGCCGAGACGTGCTCGAAGCGGTCCTTGCCGTCATACAGCGCGCGCTCCGGCTGGTAGGCGGTGAAACCCGCCAGATGGCCTCCGGCGGAAAAGCCCATGATCCCGATGCGGTCCGGATCGAGGCTGAATTCTGCCGCGCGGGTGCGGATGATCTTCATCGCCCGCTGCGCGTCCATGAAGGGGGCGGTGGAATCCCAGCCGTCATTGGGCAGGCGGTAGATCAGTTCGAAAACGGTGAAGCCCTGCGCCGCCAGCCACTCGGCGGCAGGGGTGCTTTCCTTCTTGAGCTGGATGCGGAAGTAGCCGCCTCCGCCTGCCACCAGCACGGCAGCACCGTTGGGAACGGTGGGGCGGTAGACGCGCATCCGCGGCACTGACACGTTCGAGACTGCGCCAAGCCCGCTGCCTTCGCCGCCGATCTTCTCCTCGCCGGTGACCTTGCCATTGCCGGGCGGTGTGCCCGGCCACAAGCGGATTTCCTCGCGGGCGGCGGCGTCCCCGGCAGCGAGCGCGGGAGCGGCCAGCAGCGCCATCGCTGCGGCGAGGGCGAGCGCGAGGCGGCGGATCACGGCGTTTCCTCCAGCACCTTGGCAAGCTTCTCGCTGATCGGCCCGCTGCGTTCATGCCGCTCGATGTCCTCGGGCGGCAGCGGCAGCGGCGTGCCTGCCAGTGCGGCGGCCAGCCGGTCGCGGTCGAGCGCGCCTTCCCAGCGGGCGACGATGATCGTCGCCACGGCATTGCCGATGAAGTTGGTGAGCGCGCGGCATTCGGACATGAAGCGGTCGATGCCGAGGATCAGCGCCATCCCCGCAACCGGCACGCCGGGCACCACCGAAAGCGTCGCGGCCAGGATCACGAAGCCGGATCCGGTCACACCCGCCGCGCCCTTGGAACTGATCATCGCCACCAGCACCAACGTCAGCTGATCGGCCAGCGTCAGGTCCACGCCAACGGCTTGCGCTATGAACAGCGCGGCGAGCGTCATGTAGATGTTGGTGCCATCGAGGTTGAAGGAATAGCCCGTCGGCACCACGAGCCCGACCACTGCCTTGCGGCAACCTGCCTGTTCCATCTTCTCCATCAGGCTCGGCAATGCCGCTTCCGATGAGGAGGTGCCCAGCACCAGCAGCAGCTCTTCGCGCAGGTAGCGGATCAGCGCGAAGATCGAGAAGCCGCCCGCCCAGCCGACCAGCCCCAGCACCACCACCACGAACAGCAGCGAGGTGAGATAGAAGGTCGCCACCAGCGCGGCGAGGTTCGCGAGGCTGCCGATGCCGAACTCGCCGATGGTGAAGGCCATCGCCCCGAAGGCGCCGATCGGGGCGAGCTTCATCAGCATGTGGACGAGCTTGAACACGACCTGCCCGAAGGACACGAGCACGTCGGTCACAAGGTCGCTCGCCGGGCGCGTGGCGGCGATGGCTACCCCGGCGAGGATCGCGACCAGCAGCACTTGCAGGATCTGGCCATCGGTCACTGCGCTGAACAGCGTGTCGGGGATGATGCCGAGCAGGAAGCCGGTGATGGTCGTCGCCTCTGCCTTGTCGACATAGTCGGCGACCGCGGCGGTATCGAGTGTGGCGGGATCGATGTTGAGCCCCTCGCCCGGGCGCACCACGTTGGCGACGATCAGGCCGATGATCAGCGCCAGCGTGGAGAAGGTGAGGAAATAGGCGAAGGCCTTGCCCGCCACGCTGCCCACCGCCTTCAGATCGCGCATCCCGGCGATCCCGGTGGCGACAGTGACGAAGATCACCGGGGCGATGATCATCTTAACCAGCTTGATGAAGCCATCGCCGAGCGGCTTCAGGGCCGCACCGAATTCGGGCGCGAAATGGCCGACAGCAGCGCCCAGCGCGATCGCGGCCAGCACCTGCACATAGAGCAGGCGGTAGAACGGCTTCTTCGCCGCAGGGGCGCTATCCCCCGTCGCAAGTGCTGTGTGCGAACCCATTGGCCGCCGCTCTCCCCGCTGCGCGTCTCTCCGTCTTCCGTTATCGGACGGGTGCGCAAGGGCGGCAAGCCTTGCCCGGCGGGGAGGGATGGTGTCGGGAAATCAGCGATTTGAGACGAGTGCCTGCTCAAAAATTGCGGAAATCCGCACAAGTTTCTTGCCGAAATTGCGGAAATCCGCACAAGCTCTCGTAGAACGTGGCACAGGAGGCGCGCAAGACGTGCAGGGCAAGCTTGGGCGCTGGTATCTGGCAAGTGTCGCGCTGGTGGCGATGGTGCTGCTTGCCGGGCTCGGAATGCTGGTGCTCGACCGCGCGATGCGGGTGCAGGCGCTTGAAGAGACCCGCGCTGCCGCCGACGGGCAGGCCGCGATCCTCGCTGCGGGGCTGGAGAGCGAGCTCAACAAGTTTACGCTCGTGCCCCGCGTTCTGGCAGCGGACCCGGATGTGGCCGAACTGCTCGGCGGCAATGCCGGCCAGCGCGATCTGCTCAACCGGCGTCTGGAGGCACTGGCGCAGCAGACGCGGGCGGCGGCGATCTATTTGATGGACGCGCGCGGGCTGACGCTCGCGTCGAGCAACTGGGACCGGCTCGACAGTTTCATCGGTTCGAACTACCGCTTCCGCGATTACTTCGCGGGTGCGATGCGCGACGGAACAGAGACCGAATTCGCGCTCGGCACGGTCAGCCGCCGGCCCGGTCTTTACCTTGCCGAACGCGTCGGCCCGGCGGCCGCGCCGCTGGGTGTGGTCGCGGTCAAGGTCGAGTTCGACAGTCTGGAAGCCAAGTGGCGCGATGCGCAGGACATGGTGTTCGTCACCGACCCACAAGGCATCGTGCTGCTCGCCAGCAATCCCGAATGGCGTTTCCGTGCGGTGGCGGGAGAGGCGGCGCCGCGCGATCCGGCGCGTGATGCGATGCGCTTCGGTGTCGCCAGGCCGCAGCCTCTGCAACTGCCCGGGGGCGGGCCGGGGCAGCCGGTGCGCATGATCGAGAAAATCCAGCCGATTGCGCCTGCCGGCTGGGAGCTGCACCTGCTAGCCGATCCCAGCGCGCGGCTTTCGGTTGCGCTCGCCAATGGCCGCCTTGCCGGGGTGAGCGTGCTGGCTCTGCTTGGGCTTGGCGGAGCAGGGGCGTGGTTGTGGCGGCGCCAGCGACAGGCCCGCGCCGCCGCCGAGATCGCCGCCCACACCGCAACCTTGCGCGAACAGCTCCAGCAGGCCAACCGCCTCGCTACGCTCGGCCAGATTACCGCCGGGCTAGGTCACGAGATCCGCCAGCCGCTCGCCGCGATGCGCGTCTATGCCGAAACCGGAGAGCGCCTGCTCGCCGCCGACCGCAGCGACGAGGCGGCGGACAATTTCGCCCGGATTGCCGGACTTGCCGCCCGCATCGGCGAGATCACCGAGGAACAACTCCATTTCAGCCGCCGCTCTGCCGAAGAACCGCGCGATATCCGTCTGGCCGAGGTGATTGAGGGTTCGCTGCTGCTGCTGCGCGACCAGATCCGGCACAAGGGCATCACACTCACCCAGCCGCTGGCCGATGCCGCCGCCGCTACGGTGCGCGCGCGCCATGTGCAGCTGGAACAGGTGCTGGTGAACCTCCTCCAGAACGCGGTGCAGGCATGCGGGGAGGGGGGCGAGATCGTGCTCGACATTGTCGCCAAGGGGGCCGAGGTGCGACTGTCAGTCACCGATAACGGCGCGGGCGTGCCTGCCGCCCTGCGCGATACGCTGTTCCAGCCCTTCGTGACATCCAAGGCCGAAGGCATTGGCCTCGGGCTGGCGATTGCGCAGGACGTCATGCGCCAGCTGGGCGGCGATCTGCTGCATGAGGACCGGCCCTCCGGCGCGCGTTTCACCATGGTCATGCCCGCCGCATGAACGCTGCTGCACCTGCCCCCCCGCTGCATGTCGCGCTGGTCGAGGACGATCCCGTCCTGCGCGATGCGACCACGCAGGCGCTGACCCTTGAAGGGGCCGAAGTCACCGCCTTTCCCGATGCCCGCGCCGCGCTCGGCTGGCTGAGCGCCGATTACCCGGGCGTGGTGGTCAGCGATGTGCGCATGCCGGGGATGGACGGCATCGCCTTCTTCGCGGCCCTGCGCGAAATCGACGCCGATCTGCCGGTCATCCTCGTCACCGGTCACGGGGATATTGCCATGGCGGTGGAGGCGATGAAGAACGGCGCGGCGGATTTCCTGTCCAAGCCCTATGCCTCGGCCGATCTGATCCGTGCCGTGCGGGCCGCCTCCACGCGCCGCGCGCTGGCGCTGGAAAACCGGATGCTGCGCGAGGAGGCAGGGCGGGGGCCGCGCGGGGCGATCCCCGGCACTTCGGCAGCGGCAGAACGCCTGCGCTCGGTGATCGAGGGCGTCGCCCGGTCCGAAATCGACGTGGTGCTGACCGGCGCCCACGGCACCGGCAAGAGCCACGCCGCGCGCGCCATCCACGATCTCGGCCCGCGCCGCGCCCGTCCGTTCGTGACGGTCGATGCCGGGGTGCTCGCGCACGAGGATGCCGAACTGCTGCTGTTCGGGCGCGATCCGGGGGCGGGCGGCGCGGGCCTGTCGCGCACCGGGCTGGTCGAGCGGGCCAATGGCGGCACGCTTTTCCTCGATGATATCGCCGCCGCCAGCGAGGCGCTGACCGCGCGGCTGATGGCGCTGGTGGAGACGCGGCAGGTCTTCCCGCTGGGCGCGGCCACTGCGCGGCGGCTGAACCTGCGGATCATCATCGCCCGTCCTGATGGGGGCGAGGACCCCCGCGATCCCCTGTGGCACCGGCTGGGCGCGGTGCAGATCGCCTTTCCCCCGCTTTCCGCCCGGCGCGAGGATGTGCCCGAATTCTTCCGCCTGTTTATCGCCCGCCATGCCCGTTCGCTCGACATGTCCGCACCGTCGATCGGCGAGGCGGTTTGGCGGCATGTCCAGACCCATGACTGGCCGGGCAATCTCCACGAACTGGGCAGCTACGCCCGCGCCTTCGTGCTGGGGCTGGCGGAGGGGGATGGGCGCGCGGCCCCGCTCGATGGCGAACGCTCGCTCCAGCAGATCGTCGCCGATTTCGAACGGACGGTGCTGGAAGATGCGTTGCGCGCCTGCGGCGGGGATGTGGCGCGGCTTCAGGCGGTGCTGAAGACACCGCGCAAGACGATCTACGACAAGCTCGCGAAGTACGCCATCCGCCCGCGCGATTTTCGCTGAGGGCGGGCGGAGGTCAGATGCCTATTCTGCCGCCACAAACCCGGAGACCCGCGGATCCTGTTCACCATATCTGATCAGGCAGCGCATATATCGCGGGAAGAACTCCATCGGCTTGTCGATGCGTTCGTCCTCCTGCCGCCATTGCCAGCAGGTCCGCGGCGTACTGCCCGCACCGGGGAAATCTATCGCGGTGGCATAGCGCAGATGATCAGGTTCGAGCTTGACGAAGTGGGACCTGAACTCCTTCGCGCGAAACTGGCCGTCGGCGATAAAGACCGAACTGCGATAGGACTGATTGATCAGCACGCTGACCGATCGCTGCGCGAGCTGCAGGAAATCCCATTCGCTGTGCGGCACGTCATCGGCGGGCGGACGGGGCTTGCCATTCTCGTCGACCGGGCATGCGCTGAGCCGGCACAATTGCGGCACCTCCAGTGTCGCATTGACGAGGATGAACAGGTTGCGGGGCGTGGGGTCTTCGGGGGGCGCCGGAGTGTCCTGCCCTTCATAGGACTTCCGGTACTTCGCCGCGGCTTTGATCGCCACGCTCCGGTACGCACCTGCGGTGAGATCCGCCAGCACTCCGAACCGCGCACCGCCATCGATGTACATCTTGTTGTCGATGAACACCGGCGCGGCAGACATCGGCACCGAGGACGACGCCATCAGCGCCTCGATATAGCATTTGCGCATCGGTGCGCCGGGGTGGTCGGTTTCGCTGGTCTGTCCGCTGGCATCGTAGCCATCCGCATAGATGGTTGCGGCCTTGGTGAGGTCGAAGACGGCCATTTCACCCGATCCCATCTCCACCGCGCCGACCAGCAGCTTGCGCCCCGCGCTGGCCTCTGCGGCGACCCGCATCATGATGTCATGGCTGATGAGGCTGTCGAGGCGCTCGCGTAGAGGTTGAAGCTTTGCCAGAGTCCCCTGTCCGGCCAGCGCGCGGGCTGCGGAAAGGGGCTTGTCGTCAAGCTTCCCGCGGACCAGCGGCTTCAGCAGATCGCCTTCCCCCGCAATGCTGTATTCCTCGACCGGCACGTCGGTCCTGTCGAGGAAGGCGAAGGTGGATTGCAACGCGCCGGTGCTGATGCCCGTGACCATCCGGAAGCGGGGCAGGTGGCCTCCGCGTTTGACCGCCCATGCCTTGAGGAACCCGGCACCGAACGCGCCCTGCTGGCTGCCCCCCGACAGGATCAGCACAGATTCACTGACAGGGTGCTGGCGCGACACCGGACTTTCTGTCGGCAACGGCGAACTCAGCATCGTCTCGAGAGCCTTGCCGATGGTCTCGTCGGCATAATCGTCTTCCCACCCGCCTTTTTGCTGAACCGCCGCTTCGGCGTTGGCCGGAAGCGTGGGCAGCGGGATGCGGGCGTTTTGCATGATGATGTCGCGGCATACGATATCGCGGGGCGTCTGCTGCGGTGTCCTGACGAAGTCGACCGGCTTGACCCCGCACCCCGCCAGCATCAGCGACGCTGCTGTCAGCGCACCCAGAACGCCCTTTGCCTTTTGCATATCGGATTGCCCCCCTTACCGCCGCCTACGGCCAGAGCGCGCCGTGCTGCACCAGCGCGCTCACTCCGTTTTGTCTCATGTCATGGATGCGGCCTTTCCGAAAGGCGAACCACGCGAGCAAGTCCGCGCGAGAGCCCTGCGCTTTTGCCGGAACCGATGGCCGTTGCGCTACAGACGGGTCTCCCGCGCATAGAGTTCCGCTTTGGCATGCGGCACGCCGATGCCGGCCAGGCCCATCAGCAGCATGTCGGCCAGACGCTCTGCCGCAAGATCGCGTGAAGGGCGTATCTCGATGAGGTGCATCATCAGCACCTGGCATAGGCCCAGCCAGTAGGTTACCCCCAGCTCGCCTGCCTCAGGCCTCAGCAGGCCTTGTTCCAACGCTGCATCGATATCGTCCTTGAGGCCACGGTTGAGCGGGTTGGTCTGGCTGGTGGCTGGGACAAGGCTGCGCAGCAGGACCATCATGCGGCGCGGCTGCTCGATTGCAACTCTGGCTGCCACAGTCATCCCGCCGGCCATCCGGGCGACGGGGTCCGCAACGCCGTCATTGGTCTGCCCCACCAGGGCTTCCACCTCCATCCGCACTTCGGTGGCGACGGCTGCGGCGAAATCCTGTTTATCTTTGAAGTGGTTGAAGAAACTCCCCTTGGCGACGCCCGCCCGGGCGACGAAATCGTCGATCGGGATGGCATCGATGGGGCGTTCCACCAACAGATCCAGCCCCGCTGCGATCAGCGCAGCACGTGTCTTTCCGGTCCGGGAAGGTTTGGTTTGCCGGGGCGCATGAATAGCCATGCAAGGTCCATACTTGACCGGATAGTCAAATTCAAGCAGATTGACCAAATAGTCAGATACGATTCGGCGCGGAATGCCGGACGGAGTGGGAGAGGGGGTCATGGCCATCATCAAGGTCGAAGATATCGCGCATGTCCGTTTTGCCGCGCCCGATCTTGCGCTGATGCGGGGGTTTCTCGAGGACTTCGGGCTCACCTGTTTCGAAGAGGGCGGGCGGCTCTATGGCAAAAGCAGCGATGGCAGGCCCTTCGTCCACGTGACCGAACCCGGCGAGGCGAAGTTCCTCGCCGTGGGTCTGCGCGCGGGAAGCGTCGCCGATCTCGACACGCTTGCCTTGCGGGAAGGCGTCCCTGTCGAACCATTGAACGAACCGGGCGGAGGCATGGTGGTCCGCCTGACCGATCCCGATGGCTATATGGTCGAAGTGGTGGCTGGTCAGACCCGCGCGGCTCCTGCCCCTGTCCACGCCCCGAAGTTCAATTCCGCTGCCGACAAACCGCGCCAGCGCGAGCCGATCCGTCTTGAACCCGCCCCTGCGCACGTCCGCCGCATCGGCCATGCGGTGCTCAAGGTGAGCGATTTCCGCGCCTCGGAAAAATGGTGGAAGGACCGTTTCGGCCTCCTTACCTCGGACGAGATCGAGGCTGCTCCGGATGTCGCGCTCGGCGCCTTCATGCGCTGCGACCGTGGTGACATGCCTTCCGATCACCACACGATCTTCCTCGCCCAGCTGCCGGGCGCGCTCGGGCTTTTGCATGCGGCCTTCGAAGTCGAGAGCCTCGATGACCTGATGCTCGGCCACGAATACCTGAAAGCACGAAGCCGCGAGGCCGCTTGGGGCGTTGGCCGCCATATCATGGGCAGCCAGATCTTCGATTACTGGAAGGACCCCTTCGGCAACGAGCTCGAGCACTGGACCGACGGTGACCTGTTCACCGCCGCCGATCCGCCCGCAAAACAGAGCATGCAGGCCTTGCTCGCGGTGCAATGGGGCGCGCCGCACCCGATGTTCGCCGGAAAAATGGCCCCGCCTCCCGGCCTTGTTGCCTTCGTCACCGCCATGCAGCTGCGCTTGAAGCGCCTGTTCTCTCGCATCCCCAAGGAAGCCTGACTGATGAAACTCTGCACCTTCACCCACAATGGCAAGACCCGCACCGGGATCGTCGTTGGCGACACCGTGATCGAAACCGGCGTGCCCGGCAGCATGATCGACCTGATCCGCGACTGGGATGCACTCAGGCCGGGCCTCGAAGCCAAGGCCGCGACCGGAGAAGGCATCCCGCTTGCCGAGGTCAAGCTGGAAGCGCCCGTCCCGCGCCCGGGCAAGATCTTCGCCATCGGCCTCAACTATGCCGACCACATCGCCGAAAGCGGCCTCGGCACGCCCGAGCGGCAGGTGTGGTTCACCAAGGCCCAGACATCGGTCAACGCACCCTATGATCCGATCCTGATCGCACGCGGCACCATGACGCCCGATTACGAGGCTGAGATGGTCGCGGTGATCGGCAAGGGCGGCAAGCACATCGCCGCCGCCGACGCGCCTGCCGCGATCTTCGGCTACACCGTGGGCAACGATGTAACCGAGCGGATGTGGCAGCACGCCGTGCCGCAATGGGTGCTCGGCAAGAGCTTCGATACCCACGCGCCGATGGGCCCGTGGATTGTGACCGCCGACGAGCTGGGCGATCCGCACAATCTCGGCATCCGCTGCTATGTGAATGGCGAGCAACGGCAGAATTCGAGCACGCGGCACCTCGTCTACAATGTGTGGCAACAGGTCGAGCATCTCTCGGTCGGCATGACGCTGGAGCCCGGTGACTGCCTGTTCTCAGGCACGCCCGGCGGGATCGGCGCGGCGATGGACCCGCGGGTGTTCCTCAAGGCCGGCGATGTGGTGCGGACAGAGATCGACGGGATCGGGCATATCGAGGGCACGATGGTCGCCGAGGACTGACCGGTGGCTGGGGAGGGTGACTTCGATTGCGAAGTGCTGATCGTCGGCGGCGGGCCGACGGGGGTGACGCTCGCCGCGCTGCTGGCGGGTCGCGGCGCGAGCGTGATCGTCGCCGAGAAGGAGGCGGCAGTCTTCCCGCTTCCCCGCGCGGCGCATATCGATCACGAAGGCATGCGCATTCTTCAGGAAGCGGGTGCGGCCATGGAAGTGATGGCGACCAGCCGCCGCGCAGACGCTTACGAATTCCGCAATGCCAAGGGCAAGGTTCTGATGGCATTCAACGGTGCTGCCGGAATCGGTCCGGGTGGCTGGCCTATCGCGAACATGATCCACCAGCCCTCGGTCGAGGCAGCTTTGCGCAGCGCGCTGGCAAAGCGTGCGCCAGAGGCCTTGCGCAGCGGGTGGGAGCTGCTGTCTTTCAAAGAGAATGCCGACGGCGTCACCGCCCATTTCGCCACGCCCGAAGGCGCGCGCTCCCTGCGCGCCCATTTCCTCGTCGGAGCGGACGGGGCGCGCAGTCCGGTGAGGAAGGCCTGCGGGATTACCTTCGAGGATCTCGGCTTCGAAGAGCCCTGGCTGGTGGTTGACGTGCTGGTCGACGATCCCTCGAAGCTCCCCGCCAGCAACCTCCAGATCTGCGACCCCGCGCGGCCCACAACCTGCGTGCTGATGGGCGAGGGGCGCCACCGCTGGGAGTTCATGATCCTCCCCGGAGAGACGCCGGAGCAAGTCAGCTCCCCCGCAACCGTTGCCCGCCTGCTCGGCCCGTGGAACGTCGCGGGCGCGGTGCGGATCGAGCGCACGGCCGTCTATACCTTCCGCGCCCGTATCGCCGAACAGTGGCGCAAGGGCCGCTTGCTCCTCGCCGGAGATGCCGCGCACCAGACCCCTCCCTTCGCGGGGCAAGGCATGTGCTCGGGGCTGCGGGATGCCGCCAACCTCGCGTGGAAGCTTGCCGCGGTAAGCAACGGCGAGGCGGAGGCGGCGTTGCTCGACACCTACCAGCCCGAACGCGCGCCCAACCTGCGCGCGACGATCGACATGGCGATCATGATGGGGCGGATGGTGTGCACCACCAACCCGCTTGCCGCTTGGCTTCGCGATGCGAAGTTTGCCCTCGCCCGGGTCCTCGGCAAACTTCCCGATGGTCCGCCCGCCTATCCGCCGCTGGACAGAGGGGTCATTCTGGCCGGGTCACCGGGGGCGGGCAGCTATTTTCCGCAAGCGGTCGCCAGCGACGGTCTTCGCCTCGACGATGTGCTGGGACCGGGCGCGTGGCTGATCACCCGAGATATTCTGGAGGAGAGCCCGTTCAGCCCCTTTGCGGATGTCTTGCGGGACTGGCTTGATCGCCATTCGACCGAAGCGGTGCTGGTGCGACCTGACCGTTACGTCTTTGGAACCGGAATGTCGCAAGACCTTGAACAGCAATGGCGCATTGGCACCGGAAGCGTAGGAATGATCCGGTAGAGTGCATTGCCGCGCCACGTTTTCGCCGCCTCCCCGTTCCGGCAGAACGGGGAGGGGTTGGCAGGGCTTATCCCAGCGCCTTTCTGTAAAGCCGCAACAGATCGGCTTCGCCTTTTGTTGCAGCCGCCGTGTTGTAGGCGGGGCTGTCGGGCACCATCCATCCATGGTCGCCGGCGTAGACTTCGACTTGCGCTGCCACCCCCGCAGCCTCGGCGGCTTCTGCGAAGGTGGTCTTGTCGGCAGGGGCCTTTGCGTCATCGTCCTGCGCCACCGCGATCAGCAGGCTGGCATCAACCTTGTCGAGGACCTTGTGCGGGCTCATCGGCGCGTCGGGGCGCACCAGCCCGCCGCCGTGGAAGCTTGCCGCCGCCTTGATGCGCGACGGGACAGCGGCGGCGCTCCACACGGTGAACGGCCCGCCCATGCAATAGCCCTGCGTGCCGATCCCGCGCGCGGTGTCGACGGCGGACTGCGTATCGAGCCAGCCGGTGATCGCGGTCGCATCGCGCATGATTGCCTCGGCGTTCAGCTTGCCGCGCCACGGGCCGACTTTCTGGAAGCCGCCAGCGCTGATGAACGCAGCGAAGTCAGCAAACTGCTCTCCTGCGACATCGCGGTAATAGGGGTTCACGACGAGCACGGCATGGCCCTGGCTGGCCAGAATCCGGGCAATGTTGCGCTTCGCCTCGCGGATTGAGGCAATGTCCGGCCACAGGATCACCGCAGGGGCCTTGCCGCTTGCAGGGTGGACGAAGAAGGCGTCCATCGTCCCGTCAGGGGTGGGGAAGCTGACCATGCGCTCGTTCACGGGCGGGCGCGGTTCGTAGGCCATGCCCTCGCCCGTCCCCCCGGCGCAGGCCGCCAGCGCCGCCGCGCCGCCCAGCGCGCCGAACTGGCGGCGGCTGATGGTGGCACGCGCCCATTCCTCGAGCTTGCTTTCATCGCACATCGAAATTCTCCTTGCAGCCCACCCGCCACATGTTCTGGCGCGGGCGGTGCGGAACGACAAGCGGGAATGGACAAGCCGTGAAGGACTCGGCAACATGGGTTGCAAAAGAACACGGGGAGAGCGGGTTCCATGGATATAAAGCGGTGGGCTGCCGGGGCAGCTGTTTTGCTGTCGGCAGGAATGCTGGCAAATTGCAGCCAGATTTTCGGTGAAGGCGAAAGCGGTGAGGGCATCACCACCGCAATGCTGGTCGGCGCCGACGGGAATAGCGCGAACTGGATCAGCCACGGGCGCACCTATTCCGAACAGCGTTACTCGCCGCTGGATGGGGTCAACCGCGATAACGTGGGGCAGCTGGGCCTCGCGTGGTACGCCGATATGGACACTGCACGCGGGCAGGAGGCAACGCCGCTGGTGATCGACGGCAAGCTGTACCTGACCACGGCATGGAGCAAGGTTAAGGCCTTTGACGCCACCAGTGGCAAGCCCTTGTGGGAATATGACCCCAAGGTGCCGGGCGAGACCGCGGTCAAGGCGTGCTGCGACGTCGTCAACCGCGGGCTTGCGGCATTTGGTGACAAGCTGTTCTTCGGCACGCTGGATGGCCGCCTGATCGCGCTCGACCGCGAGACCGGCAAGGTCGCGTGGGAAAAGGTCACCGTCGACCAGTCGAAGAGCTATACCATCACCGGCGCGCCGCGCGTGATCGATGGCAAGGTGATCATCGGCAATGGCGGGGCTGAGTTCGGCGTGCGCGGTTTTGTCGCCGCCTATGATGCGGACAGCGGCGAGCAGCTGTGGAAGTTCTACACCGTCCCCGAAGGCGGGCAGGGTGATGATGCGCCTGCGCACCTCAAGAAGGCCGCGGCAACCTGGAACATGGATGTGCTGGGCGCCAACGACGCGATCGGCGGCGGGGGCACGGTGTGGGATTCGATGGCCTACGACCCGGATCTCGACCTGCTCTATATCGGGGTCGGCAACGGCTCCCCGTGGAACCGCGCCTATCGCTCGCCCGGCAAGGACGGCACCGGGGAGGGGGACAACCTCTACCTCTCCAGCATCGTCGCGATCCGGCCCGAGACAGGCGAATATGTCTGGCACTACCAGACCACGCCAGGCGAGACATGGGACTTCACCGCCACGCAGCACATCATGCTTGCCGACATGGAAATCGACGGGAAGCCGCGGAAGGTGCTGATGCAGGCACCCAAGAACGGGTTCTTCTACGTGATTGACCGCGAGACGGGGAAGTTCATCTCCGCCAAGCCCTATGTCAGCGTCAACTGGGCGACAGGCATCGACCCCAAGACGGGCCGCCCGATCGAGAATCCGGAAACGCGGGTCGACAAGACCGGCAAGCCTGCGCTGGTCACGCCGGGCGCGCTGGGCGGGCATAACTGGCACCCGATGGCCTACAGCCCCAACGAAAACCTGGTCTATATCCCGGCCTTCGAGGCTGGGATGATGTACGCGCCCGAGGCTGACTGGAAGCCGGACACCGCACGCGGGTTCAATGTCGGCTTCAATCTTGGCGCAGGCGATGTTCCTGCTGACGAGGGTTTCCGCAAGCAGGTCGCGGGCACGCTGAAAGGCATGTTGGTGGCGTGGGACCCGGTGGCGCAGAAGGCGCGCTGGACGGTCGAGCATCCCGGGCCGTGGAACGGCGGGCTGCTGGCGACCGGAGGCGGCCTCGTGTTCCAGGGCACCACGGGCAGCGAGTTCAATGCCTATGATGCAGCCAACGGCAAGAAGCTCTGGAGTTTCGCGGCCCAGACCGGCGTGGTCGCGCCGCCCGTCACCTACACCGTGAATGGCGAGCAATATGTCGCCGTGCTGGCGGGGTGGGGTGGGGCCTATGCCCTGTCGGTCGACGGCGACCTCATCAACCGCAAGGCGCCGGTGCGCAACATCAGCCGTCTGCTGGTCTTCAAGCTCGGCGGCACCGCCAAGCTCCCGCCCGAGCCAGCCCTTGCCGATCTGCCGCTTGATCCGCCGCCCAGCACTGCCTCGGCAGAGGTGATCGCTGTGGGCCAGGCCAAATATGGCCGTTACTGCGCGGTGTGCCATGCACCGGGCGCGGTCGGGTCGACCGTGCTGCCCGATCTTCGCCGCGCCGGCTCGCTTGAAAGTGCACAGGCGTGGAGCGCGGTGGTGCATGACGGCGCATTGAAGGACAACGGCATGGCAAGCTTCGCCGGATCGCTCAGCAAGGCGGAGATCGAGGCGATCCGCGCCTATGTCATCAAGCGCGCCAACGAGGACAAGGCGTTGGAGGCGGCCAAGAAGATCGCCCGGCGCTGATGCAGCCGGGCGATCCTGCCGACATCCGCAACTGGCAGCGGCGACCCGACGGAATCACGACCTCGGGCAAGCTAGAGCCGCATGATCCCGCGCGCCTCGCTGCGATCGGCGTGCGCCATGTGGTCAACCTCGCGCTCGACGATCATCCCGAGGCGCTATGCGATGAGGCAGCGCTCATGGCGTCGGCAGGGATCGCATACACGCATATTCCAGTACCGTTTGACGCCCCGACCCCCGCGCATGTCGCCGCCATGGCCGAGGCCGTGACCGTGCATCCCGGTCCTCATCATGTCCACTGCATCGCGAACTTCCGCGTTACTGCGTTCTTCTACTTGCTCGATTGTGCCGCGGGGGTGCCCGAGCCCGAGGCCCGCGCGCGCATGGCGGCTGTGTGGAACCCGCTGGACAGCGACGATCCGCGCGCGGGCCCGTGGCGGGCGTTGCTGGAAGCCGGGGCTAACCCCTAAAAACGACCGTCCGCGGCCCGTTCATCAGCACGCGCTCCTGCGCGAACAGGCGCACTGCTTCGGCCAGCACCCGGCGCTCGATATCGCGGCCCTTGCGGACAAGGTCTTCGGGGCTGTCGGCATGGGTGATGCGCTCGACATCCTGGTGGATGATCGGACCTTCATCGAGATCGGCGGTGACGAAATGCGCGGTTGCGCCGATGATCTTCACCCCGCGCGCGTGCGCTTGGTGATAGGGCCGCGCGCCCTTGAAGCCGGGCAGGAAGGAGTGGTGAATGTTGATCGCGCGGCCCGCAAAATGGGCGGAAAGGTCGTCCGAGAAGACCTGCATGTAGCGCGCCAGCACCACCAGTTCGGCGTCCGTCTCCTCGGCCAGCGCGCGCAATTGCGCTTCGGCCTCAGGCTTGGTGTCGGGGGTCACGGGGATGTGGTGGAAGGGGGTGTCGCCGATATCCACCCGGATCGCGGCCTCGCGGGGGTGGTTCGAGACGATCGCGACGGGATCGATCGCCAGCTCTCCGGTGCGCCAGCGATAGAGCAGATCGACGAGGCAATGGTCGAACTTGCTGACCATGATGATGGTGCGGCGCGGGCGGTCCTCCCGCGCCATCTTCCATTCCATCGCAAATTCGCTCGCCAGTGCCGCGAAGTCCGCCCGCAGTGCTTCGCGGGTGGAGCCATCGGGATCGAACACCACGCGCATGAAGAAGCGGTCGTCATCTGCCCTTGGGCCACCCGCCTCGGCACGGTCGTTGAACTGCTGCGCGTCTAGGATGTTGCACCCGCGCTCGAACAGGAAGCCGGTGACCCTGGCCGTGATGCCGGGCCGGTCCGCGCAGGCGAGGGTGAGGACGAGCGGCTGCGCCATTCTATCGGGCGAGAGCCGCCTCGCACTGCGCCATCAACTCGGCGATGATGTCGGCGGCGGGTTCTTCCTTGGTCACCATGCCGACCGACTGGCCCGCCATGACGCTGCCATTCTCCACGTCCCCTTCGATCACCGCGCGGCGCAGGGCACCGGCCCAGAAGTGCTCGATCTGGAGCTGGGCCTCGCCCATGTCGACTTCGCCCGCATCGAGCAGGGCGGCGACTTCGCGCTGCTTGGCGGTGAATTCCTCGGTGCCCTTGTTCTTGAGCGCGCGGACGGGGATCACCGGCAGGCGCGGATCGACCTGCACGCTGGCGACGGCCTCACGGGCCGAAGCGCGGAAGAAGGCCTTCTTGAAATCGGGGTGGGCGATGCTTTCGGTCGCGCAGGCGAAGCGGGTGCCGAGCTGGACGCCCGCTGCGCCCATTTCGAGATAGCTCGCAATCGCCTCGCCGCGGCCGATGCCGCCTGCGACGAAGATCAGGTGCTCTTCCGCCAGCGCGGGCAGGATCTCCTGCGCCAGAACGGATGTGGAGACCGGGCCGATATGACCGCCGGCTTCCATCCCCTCGATCACCAGCGCGTCCGCGCCGGAGCGCAGCAGCTTCTTGGCCAGCGCCAGCGTGGGCGCAAAGCAGATCACCTTGATGCCGCTGTCATCGGCCTTGATCGCCTCGACGCTGCCCTTGGGCGGGATGCCGCCTGCCAGCACCACATGGGTCACGCCATGCTTGCGGCACACCGCGATCAGATCGAACAGCGCCGGGTGCATGGTGATGAGGTTGACGCCGAAGGGCTTCGACGTGAGCGCCTTGGTCGCGGCGATCTCGGTGTCGAGCAATTCGGGGGTCATCGCCCCGCAGGCGATTACGCCGAAGCCGCCCGCATTGGAGATGGCGGCGACAAGGTTGCGCTCGCTCACCCAGCTCATCGCGCCGCACAGGATCGCGGTCTCGCAGCCGAGGAAGTCGGTGCCGCGCTTCATCATCGCGGCGGTGTGGGGATAGGTTTCCATGTCCGCGCCCTAATCGCTGGAGGGCGAATAGACAATCCGCACCGAGGCAGCGGCCTGCTTGGCGAGGTCGACCGCCGCAGACACATCGCCCGCGCGGGCCAGCGCCACACCCATGCGCCGGTATGGGCGGGTGACAGGCTTGCCGAAGATCCGCACATCGGTGTCCCCGGATGCCATCGCGTCGGCCTGTCCCTCAAAGGCGAAGGCGTCGCTGTCGCGGTCGGCGAGGATCACGGCAGAGGCGGCGGGCCGGGCGGCCATGCTGTCAGGCACCGGCAAGCCGAGGATCGCGCGTGCGTGGAGGTCGAATTCGGTCAGGTCCTGACTGACCAGCGTCACCATGCCCGTGTCGTGAGGGCGAGGCGACAATTCGGAGAAGATCACCTCGTCGCCCTTCACGAAGAACTCGACACCATACAGCCCCCAGCCGCGGCCGCCGCCTTGCAGCGCCATGACGACCTTGGCGGCCATATCCTGCGCGATCGCGAGTGCCGCAGCAGACATCGCGGCTGGTTGCCAGCTTTCGCGATAATCGCCGCGCTCCTGCCGGTGGCCGATCGGCGGGCAGAAGCTGATGCCGCCGGCATGGCGCACCGTCAGCAGGGTAATTTCATAGTCGAAAGCGATGAACTGTTCGCAGATCACCCGAGCCCGGTCGCCGCGCATGTTGGCGACGGCATAGTCCCAAGCCGCCTCCAAAGCCTCCGGCGTATCGACCTTGCTCTGGCCCTTGCCCGAGGAAGACATGACCGGCTTCATCACCAGCGGATAGCCGATGCGCGCGGCCACCTGCTGCGCCTCGGCAAAGCTTTCGGCATAGCCGTATTGCGAGGTGACCAGCCCCAGCTCGCCCGCCGCCAGATCGCGGATCGCATCGCGGTTCATGGTCAGCTGTGCCGCGCGGGCCGAGGGAACGATGGTGAAGCCTTCCGCTTCCAGATCGGCCAACGCCTCGGTGCGGATCGCTTCGATCTCAGGGACGATCAGATCAGGCCGGTGCTTTTCCGCCGTCTCCCTGAGCGCCGCTCCGTCGAGCATCGAGAACACCTCGCGCGCATCCGCCACCTGCATCGCCGGAGCGTTGTCATAGCTGTCACAAGCGATCACCCGTGCCCCGAGGCGTTTGGCAGAGATCACGAATTCGCGGCCCAGTTCGCCCGAACCGAGCAGCAGGATGGTGGCAATGTGGCTCATGCAGGCGGTTTAGCCGCCCTCTGCCGTGAGTCCAGTTGCGATTACGCCGCCCGGCGATGCCCCGCGACTGCCACCCTCCGCCCCCCGCCCGCGCGGGCGAGAACGAGGCCCAACTCCGCTTCCCGTAAGGTCCAGTCGACCGTGCATTCGACCCGTGCGATACCCGCGCTGGCGGTCAGTTGCGGGCCTTTCGCCGTTGTCGGAGCGGCGAGGCCGGCGAAGGTCTGGATCACGTCGCCGGCCCATTCGCGCGCGGCGCGCGGACTCATGTCCGGCAGCAGAACCGCAAATCGCTCGCCATCGAGCTGGGCGAGTTCGTGGCCGGGCAGGGCCATTGTCTCGAGAAATTTGCCAAAGCCCCACAGCACATCGTCCGCCGTGCGTTGGCCGTAACGCATGAGCAGCGCTCGCATCCCGTCGATCGCGAAGATCCCGACCATCTGGCCGCCGCCCCGCGCCAGATGCCGCCTCAGGCTGGCGCAAAAGGCCTGGCGGTTGGCAAGCCCGGTCAGGGGATCGGTGATGGCGCGGGCATGAAGTTCGCCTTCAAGGCTGCGCAGTTGCTGCACCGAACGCATCAGGCACAGCGCCCCGTCGGGCATGCCTGTGCGATCGCGCATCGGCTTGAGGCTGAGCGCATACCAGCGTTGGCATTTTGCTTCATGGCAGGTGACGCGATCATCGCAGGCGATCACCGGGAACTCGATCCAACCCAACTGCGCGCAACCTTCCAGTGCACGTGTAACATGCTCGCCCAGCAAGGCTGCATGTTCACATGTCGCAAGGTCGGTGATGTGCGGCAGCAACAGGGCTGCGGACGTATCCAGTCCGATTTCTGCGATGTTGGCGGAAGCGTGGATGATGAACCCACGCCGGTCCAGCCTGATAACGATATCGCCGGAAGTCTCTTCAAGCAGGCCATGCAGAACATGACCTTCCACGTCACTTAAACCAATATTCATACCGACAGCGCCCCAGCGGCCCAACGAACAATTCGTTGACTCGCTCCTAGTCAGAATTCACTTGGCAACTAACGAAACTCGACAGAAAGAAAACTTACCCCTGTTTTCCCGGATGCGACGCCTCTATTTGTTAGTTAAGTAATGTTACCTGACTAAAAAACGAATCACCTCCGGGTTTCGTTTACCATATTTTTCTATTGAGGCAGTCCATCCAATACGTATTGGCGCAGTCAGTAACCTCTTCTAGGTGTGAAATCCGGAAGCTGTCACAATTCGATCATGATCTTGACCGCTTCGGGCACGGTGCCGCAGGCTTCGGCAATACGTGCGCGACATTCGGCGATGAGACTATCGATCTCGCGCGCAGGCGGGGCGGCGGCGAGCACTTCGGGGGCGACCCCAAGCGCAGCAGCAATCGCTTCAAGACGTTCGGGTAGCGGGCGAGCCTTGCCCTTTTCCCAGGCCCACACGGTCGGTTTGCTGACCCCGAGTGTCGCGGCGACATCGGCAAGGGTCAGCCCGGCCTCGCGCCGCAGCCGGTTCAATCTCGCACCCAGCCCCTCGCTGCCGATCGTGGTCGGGGCGACGGTGGCAACAGGTTGTTCCGGCGTGTCGGGCACGCCGGGTGCGAAGCCCTGCAACTGCGCCGCCGCCAAAGCCGCCGGACCAAGCGGCCGAGCGAATGCGCAGCCGTAAAGCTGCGCGGACCGCCACACCACCGTTGCGGTCACCGCACCGGCTTCGGGCAGGTCGAGCGCGAGCTGCTCACCCTCGGCCAGCACCAGCTCGGTCTCGAGCAGCAAGCCCGCGGCCGAGATGTTGTGGATGGTGACGTTTGCTTCTCCCGCTTCGGCGAAGAAACCGCTGGTCTCCAGCCACAAGGCGCGGCGCGGAGCGCTGCGCTGACTGTCCGCGGCATGGGCGGGGGCGGCGGTGGGGTGCTGGTCGAGATGGGCCTTGATGGCCATGAGGAAGGGGCTCCGTACCCGGGAATGGGCAGGGGCACAGTCCCGTTCCGGACGTTAAGGCGAAGTAACCTGAATTGGTTAATGCAGACGGAATGCACTACCTTTCAGTTAACTTGGTCGCCGCACCGCTTTGGAGCTGCGTGGCTACGATCAGTCCTTGGCGTCCAGACCATAGGCTGTGTGCAACACGCGGACGGCGAGTTCGGTCTCGTCCTCGTCGATCATCACGCTTATCTTGATCTCCGAAGTCGAGATCGCCTGGATGTTGATGCCGCGGTCGGAGAGCGCGCGGAACATCGAGGAGGCAACGCCCGCGTGGCTCTTCATGCCGACGCCGACAACGCTGATCTTGGCGATCTTGCTGTCGGTGATGATGCGGTTGAAGCCGATCGCGTCGCGCCGGTCCTCGAGCAGCGCCTGCGCGCGGGCGAGGTCGGACTGGGGGACGGTGAAGGTCACGTCGGTCTCGCCCTTGTCGCGCCCGACATTCTGGATGATCATGTCGACATTGATCGAAGCTGCGGCCAGCGGTTCGAAGATATTGGCCACCGCGCCCGGACGGTCGGGCACACGGGTGAGGATCACCTTCGCCTCGTTCTTGTCATGCGCGATGCCGGTCACAAGCTGGCGTTCCATCAGGCCCTTCTCCACCAATTCGTCCATTTCCTCGTCCGAGACGATCATCGTCCCGGGCAGATCATCGGCAGGCGGCGCGCCTTCACCGATGAAGCTCGACAGCACCTGCACGCGCACCTTTTCCTTCATGGCAAGGCCGACGCTGCGGGTCTGGAGCACCTTCGCCCCCACCGATGCGAGTTCGAGCATTTCCTCGTAGGTCACCGCCTTCTGCTTCTTCGCCTTGGCGACGATGCGCGGGTCGGTGGTGTAGACGCCATCGACGTCCGTGTAGATGTCGCAGCGGTCCGCCTTGATCGCGGCCGCCACCGCCACCGCCGACGTGTCCGATCCGCCCCGTCCGAGGGTGGTGATGCGGTTATCATCCGATAGCCCTTGAAAGCCCGGAATCACCGCGATCTCGCCCGCTTCCATCGACGCGATCAGGGCTTCGGCATCGATCGATTCGACCCGCGCCTTGGCATGGGCTTCGATGGTGTGGATCGGCAGTTGCCAGCCAAGCCAGCTGCGCGACTTGCAGCCGAGAGCCTGAAGCGTCAGCGCCAGCAATCCGCTGGTCACCTGCTCGCCGCTCGCCACCACCACGTCATACTCCGCCGGATCATACAGCGGATTGGCCTCGCGGCAGAAATTGACCAGCCGGTCGGTCTCGCCGGCCATGGCGCTGACCACCACCGCGACCTGATCG
This sequence comes from Sphingomonadales bacterium, assembly GCA_019750455.1. Taxonomy (GTDB): domain Bacteria; phylum Pseudomonadota; class Alphaproteobacteria; order Sphingomonadales; family Sphingomonadaceae; genus Erythrobacter. The sequence goes on from JAIEOM010000188.1 coordinate 32,572, forward strand.
CCCCGCGCCGCCTGCGCGCGTACGATATTGGCGACGCGGCGGATACGCTCCGTCCCGGCCATGGATGTGCCGCCGAATTTCATCACGATGCGGGCCAAAGGTCAGCTCCTGCTGGTGAGTGTTCGCGCGCGCTGTTAGGGATGCTTCATGGGAAACGCAAACGTATCGAATGTAACTATCCGTCCCGAGGAAGCCGATTTCTTCGCGAAACTGGCGCGGGATTGGTGGAACCCCAAGGGTCCGATGGCTTCGCTGCATCAGGTCAACCCAGTGCGGCTGGCCTTCGTGCGCGACGCGATTGACGCGCATTGGCCCGGCGCGCAGGCTGCGCTGAAGCCGCTGGCGGGCAAATCCGCGCTCGATATCGGGTGCGGGGCAGGGCTGCTGTGCGAGCCTCTGGCGCGGCTCGGTGCGGCGGTCACCGGGGTGGACGCGGCGGCGGAGAACGTCGCGGCCGCCAGCGCGCATGCCGAGGGCATGGGTCTCGACATCCGCTATATGGCTGGCGAGGTCGCGGGACTGGACATCGGCACCTTTGACCTCGTCACCAGCGTCGAGGTGATCGAGCACGTGGCTGACAAACCGGCTTTCCTCAAGGATGTGGCCGCGCGGCTGGCCCCTGACGGGCTGCTCGTCATGTCGACCCCCAACCGCACGGCGGCGAGCCGGGTGCTGCTGGTGGGCACGGCAGAGGCGGTGGGCTATGTCCCCAAGGGCACACACCATTGGGAGGACTTCGTCACCCCAGAAGAGCTTGAAGCCCTGCTTACCGAGGCTGGTCTGGCGGTCACCGCCACGCGCGGGATCGCGTGGCGACCCGGCAAGGGCCTGCACCTGTCGGACGACATGTCGCTGAATTACATCCTGTCGGCGAAGCGCGCCTGATCCACCACTTCCGTTCGCTCTGAGCTTGTCGGAAGCGAAGCTGGGCATTGCCCGACGGCTGTCCTTCTTCCTTGGGTAAGCGCCTGACATCAAGAAAGGCGGTGCTTCGACAAGCCAAGGGCGAGCGGACGTTAGGGGCAGCTGCGCCCCTTGAGTGGGCCGTCGCTGAACACGCCCCCCACGCCCGCCGCCTTCAACAGCCGGGCCAGCTTCACATCGCCGCAGCCCTTGCCCTTGGGATCCTCGCCAGTGCGCAGCATTGCCGGCAGGAATTCGTTCTCGGGCCGCACCGTCCACGCATGCACCGCCAGTCCCGCCGTCCTTGCATCGGCCACCAGTGACGTCGGCGTGCCCTCCGGCGTCAGCACCATCCCGATATGCGCGCCGACCGCGTCGGCATATTTCGCCACCTCGGCAAGGCCGGTGGGCGTGACCATCTCGGCATAGCGCATTGCGGGCTCGTCCGCCGGGCCATACTCCTGCTTGACCAGTTGCACCAGCTTGAACCCGCCGCCGCGCTGCTTCAGCCGCTGCAAGGGGGCGATCTCGAAGCTCTGGATGAACACCGGATCCTGCGGCGTGATCCCCAGCTGCCGGAACTCGCGCAGCAACAGATCTACAAGATCGATACCGTTGTTCTGGAGCAGGAATTCGGGGTGCTTTAATTCGGGGTAAAGGCCGATCCTGCGCCCGGTCTCGGCCTCCTTGGCGCGCGCCAGCCTGACGATGTCGGACAGCGTGGGCACCTGATACAACCCGTCAAAGCGCGCATTGGCAGGCCGGAGCGAGGGGATGCGTTCCTTCGCGCGCAAGGTGCGCAGCTCGGCGAGGGTGAAGTCCTCGGCGAACCAGCCGGCAATCCGCTGGCCATCGATGGTCTTTTCGCGGCGGCGATCCTCGAACTCCTCGCGGCTCGCGACATCGGTGGTGCCCGACAGCTCGTTTTCGTGGCGGGAGACCAGCACGAGGTCCTTCGTGGCGACAAGATCAGGCTCGATATAATCCGCGCCCTGATCGATCGCGCGCTCATAGGCGGCGAGGGTGTGTTCGGGGCGCTCGGCACTCGCGCCGCGGTGGGCGATGATCAGCATCTCGCCATTTTGCGCCGTAGCCGGGGTCGCCGCAAGCAGCAGCGCGGCGAGGATCGGGCGGACAAGATCATGCATGCAAGGCTCCTGTTGCGGCGCGTGCGGCGGCCAGCCGTTGTTCTCCCTGCCCGGCAATCCGCACGAAGGGCACCCCGGCATCGATCAGCACCTGCTCCACGATCCTTGCAAACCTGTGACGGTCGGCCGCGTCGGCGAAGAAGCGGGTTCCATCATCGACCCACGGCAGATCGGGTTCGAGCAAAAGGTAGAGATCGGCCTTTGGCGCCTGCATCAGCTCTTCGGGCCGCTCGCCCCGCAGCATTTCGCACCATGCCGCAGTCATCAGCGCATCGGTATCGGCAAGCAGCAGCGGCCCGGCATAGGGGGCAGCGGCGGCGATCATGGCCTGCTGTGCGCGGCCGATCAGCAGCAGGTCGTCGCGGGTCAGGGGCGCGCGGTGCGCCTCGCAATGGCTGCGGCCATATTCGCCAACGGTCAGCGCGCCAGTTTCCTTGGCGAGCAGTGCCGCGAGCGTGGTCTTGCCGGTGCTTTCCGCGCCGTGGAGGCAAATGGTGCGGCGATAGTGGGCCTGCACCGACGCGGGCAGATAGGCCCAGTGCGCTGCCGGATCGGCGCGGACGGCGCTGGCGGAAAGCCCCGCAACCGGATCGTCGGCCAGCCCCAGCACCCGTCCGCCCAGCGGCACATAGAGCCCGCCGACCTGCCGCGCCAGTTCCCCGCCGTAATCCTCGCCCGCGAACAGGTAGTCGATGGATTCGGGATGAGCCGCAGCCACGATGCCGCGCCAGATCGGCCAGAAATCGGGGCTCTCCTCCGGCGTCTGCGGGACGACATCGCCATGTCCCACCACCCGGCAATCGGGGCAGAGTTCGCGCATCCATGCCAGCCGCGTTGCGCCTGCGATTGTGTCATCGGGCAGCCAGCACACCAGCACCGTCAACTCGTCCACCAGCGTGCGCGCTGCCCGGATCAGGGTCATGTGCCCGGCGTGGGGCGGCATGAACTTGCCAAGCAGGAAACCGCGCCGGATCACGCCGCGATTGCCTCACCGGTCCGCGCCGCCCGGGCCCAGGCGATCAGACCCGCCGTCGCCATGACAAGGAACACCGCATAAAGACCCGCCGTGAGATAAAGCGCGCGGTCGAGATAGACCCACACCGCCAGCACATCGATCGCAATCCACATCGCCCAGTTTTCAACCCGGCGCATCGCCAGCAGCACCTGTGCGACGACGCTCGCTCCGGCGATGGTGGCATCGGCATAGGGGAGTGCGGCGTCGGTAAAGCGCGCCATGGCCCAGCCGATGGTGATGCTGGAGGCGGCGACCAGCACGAGAGCTGCGGTGCGGGAACGCGCATCCATCCACGTCACTGCAACCATCTGCGTCAGGCCTCCGGCGCGCGCCCACAGCCACCAACCCCAGCCCTGCACGATGAAGAAGAAGACCTGCAAGCCCGCCTCGCCATAGAGCCGCGCCTCGCGGAAGATGACGAAATAGAGCGCCACCATCGCCATGCCGAAGGGGTAGTTCCAGATCGAACGCCGCACGAGCAGGCCGATATTGGCCAGCCCGAGCACGACGGCGATGATCTCCAGCGTGTTCATGCTTGCGGGCCGGTGGGTCAGCCGAGCGTGGCGGCCCATTCCTCGGGCTTGAAGCCAACGAGGATGCCGCCTTCATGCTCCACGATCGGGCGCTTGATGACCGAGGGGTGCTCGGCAAGCAGGGCAGGAGCGCTGTTGGCGTCGGCAGCGCGCGCCTTGTCGTCATCGGACAGCGCGCGGAAGGTCGTGCCCTTGCGGTTGACCACGATATCCAGCCCCGCCGCAGCGATCCAGCCCGCGATACGCTCGGGGTCCGCACCTTCCTTCTTGTAATCATGGAAGGTGTAGGCCTTGCCCTGATCATCCAGCCACACTCGCGCCTTCTTGACCGTGTCGCAATTGGGAATGCCGTAGAGGTGGATCACTTTAGCTTTCCTCGTCCTTGCGAGCAGCCGAGAGGCTGCGCGGCAATCCATGGTCTGACATTGCTGTGAAGCGAAATCCGGGAGGTCAGTCCATGGATTGCTTCGTCGCTGTGCTCCTCGCAATGACGAAGCTTAGGGTCAAGAGCGCGGGGCCAGATGTGCATCGGCAATCGCGACTGCCAGCGCATCTGCCGCATCGCTTCCGGCAACCGCTACGCCCGGCAGCAGCACCTTGATCATGGCGGCGACCTGCTGCTTTTCCGCCGCACCGGTGCCTGTGATGGCCTTCTTCACCAGTCGCGCGGCATGTTCGTTGACGATCAGTCCCGCCGCTCCGCAGGCTGCCAGCACGCTCCCGCGCGCCTGCGCGAGCTTCAGCGTGGACTGGGGGTTCTTGTTGAGGAAGATTTCCTCTGCCGCCGCACGGGTCAGCGCGTGGGCGGCGATGACTTCGGCCAACCCTGTCTGGAGGGCGGCGAGGCGTAGCGCCATGGGCGCGGCCGGGTCGGTCTTGATCTGGCCATTGGCGACATGGCTGATCCGCGCACCCTCAGCGCGGATCACGCCCCATCCGGTGGACGAAAGCGAGGGGTCGAGGCCGAGGATCAGCACGCGGCTACAGCCCGACCATGAAGCCGAGCCGCCATAGCATCGCGAGGAGGAACGCGGCCCCGATTGCTATCGCCAGCAGCCACTCCCAGCGTTTCAGCCCAGCTTCTCCATCACCGCGTCGGAGATTTCGTAGTTCCCCCAGACGGTCTGGACGTCATCGTCATCGTCGAGCGTGTCGATCAGCTTCATCAGCGTGGCCGCAGTCTCCTCGTTGACGTCGACTGTCAGCACCGGCTTCCACGCCAGCTTCACGTTGTCCGCCGGGCCGAGCACCTTTTCGAGCTCGCCCGCCACGCCGTGGAGGTCTTCGGCGGCGGTCCAGATGGTGTGGCCGTCTTCCGAGCTTTCGACGTCATCCGCGCCCGCCTCGATGGCGGCCTCGAGCACCTTCTCCTCGTCGCCCACCTCGGCCTTGTATTCGATCAGCCCGCGGCGTTCGAAGCCATGCGAAACCGAGCCTTCGCTGCCGAGGTTGCCGCCGTTCTTGGAGAACGCGGTGCGGACATTGGTGGCAGTGCGATTGCGGTTGTCGGTCAGCGCCTCGACGATCAGCGCGACGCCGCCCGGACCGTAGCCCTCATAGCGCATCTCGATATAGTCCTCGCCGCCCGCCTGCGCGGCCTTGTCGATGGCGCGCTGGATGTTGTCCTTGGGCATCGACTGCGCCTTGGCGGCGTTGACCGCGAGGCGCAGGCGCGGGTTCATGTCGGGATCAGGCATGCCCATCTTGGCCGCCACGGTGATCTCGCGCGAAAGCTTGGAGAACATCGCCGCGCGTTTCTTGTCCTGCGCGCCCTTGCGGTGCATGATGTTCTTGAATTTGGAATGGCCTGCCATTGGACGACTTCACCGAAAATGTTGGAGGATTGGGGGCGGGCCTTACTCCGGAGGGTGCGCTTGGCGCAAGGGCGCGTGTGGCCGATTCGTGGCGCTTGCGCGGGCTGCTTGCGGACATCTCGCGCTTTGTCTGGCGACCGGACTTCAGGGCCGCGCCGGTGGACTGGAGCCGCACGGCGGCACTGGCGCTGCTGATTTTGGTCGTACTGGACCTCACGCAGTTCGCGATTGCCACCCGCTTGCTCAATGCGCTGAGTGCAGGGGGCGGGGCCGAGGTCCTGCCTCCAATGAAAACGCCGAAGGGTTCCTTGGCTACCGAGCTGTTCACGGGTCTGCTGGTCGCCCCGCTGCTTGAAGAAGTGCTGTTCCGCGGATGGCTAACGGGCCGCGGGGCAGGGCTGCGGTTTGCTGCCTATGGTTTTGCGGGGCTGGCGTTGTTCGCGGCCGGTGCGGCATTCGCTTTTCTCAACCCGCGCGCGGTGGGAGCGGCGGGAGTGCTTGTGGTCTTTGCAGGTCTTCTACACTGGCTGCGCACGCGCACACGAGACCATGCGGTCCCGGCATGGTTCCGCCGCCATTTCCCCTGGCTGGTATGGGGATCGAGCCTGCTGTTCGGCCTCATCCACCTCGGTAATCACGAGGCTTTGACCCATCCCCTCGGGGTTGTGGTGGTGTTGCCGCAGGTGATCGGCGGATTGCTGCTTGCATGGACCCGAACCCGGCTAGGTCTCGCTGCCGCGATCATCCACCATGCCGCCTTCAACGCCGTGTGGCTGGCGGTGAAAGCCCTGTGTGGCTGAGCCTCAGACCCGCACCGCCGTGCCGCTCGCCGAGACCATCAGCATCGAGCCGTTGGGGCCGATCACTTCGTAATCGAGGTCGATGCTGACGACGGCATTGCCGCCCAGTGCCGCGGCTTCGGCCTGCAGTTCCTCGATCGCCTGTTTGCGCGCATCGGCGAGGATGCGTTCATACGAGCCCGATCGGCCACCGACGATGTCGCGAATGTTCGCGAACAGGTCACGGAACAGGTTTGCGCCGACGATGACCTCGCCCGTAACGATGCCGAGATAGTCCTGAATCGGACGACCCTCCAGCGTGGGAGTGGTGCTGACGATGACGCCGCGCGCGTCCTTCCAGGGGGATGCCATGATGCGTGTCTCCTCTCAAAGCTGTCTTAATGAGATAGGACAGCCGGATGAAACGTCAATGACATCCCGCCTTGCGGAAATCATGCCATGCCGAGCGCGTTCTTGTACGTTTCCAGCAGCATATCCTGCTCGCTGCGATCGTCGGGCTTCATCTTACGCAGACGCACGATCTGGCGCATGATCTTGGGATCATAACCCACCGCCTTGGCTTCCATGTAGACGTCGCGGATATCGTCGGCGATGCCTTTCTTTTCTTCCTCGAGGCGTTCGATGCGCTCGATCAGCAGGCGCAGGCGGTCGTCGGCGGCGTGGGCGTCATCGGCCATGGGGGTCTCCATCTGGTAATGAGAATCGGTTCGCCCGCCGATAGCCGCGCGGCCGGACACGTTGAAGGCGCTGTGCAAAAGTTCCTCGCTCGCGTCCCGGCGAGAGGGTGAGAGCCTAGGTCAGTGGGCGTTCTTTGCCACGCTGGCTTCCATCCGCGCCAGTTGCTCTTCGGTCGCCGGAGTCTGGCGGGTCGCCTTCCATTCGGCGCTGGGCATCCCGTGGATCACCTCGCGCGCGGCTTCCTTGTCGCCTTCGTAGCCCGCATCGCGGATCCAGTCGGCCAGACAGTTGCGGCAGAAGCCGGCAAGGCCCATCAGGTCAATGTTCTGCGCATCGTGGCGGTGCCGCAGGTGCCGCACCAGCCGGCGGAAGGCGGCAGCGGCCTGAGCATCGTCCAGCGCGTCGAGCGGATCGGCATTGCTATTCATCGCGGCTTTTCCTTGAGTTGAAATGCGCCTGTGCCATAGGCTCTGCCCAAGAGGGATAGCCAAAAATGTCACGACGGATCGACCCCCGCGGCCGCAAGGTCAAGATTCTTGCCACCATCGGCCCGGCAAGCCGCTCTCCGGAGATGCTGGAGCGGCTAATGCGGGCAGGCGCGGATGCCTTCCGCCTCAACATGAGCCACGGCAGCCATGCCGATCACGAGCCTGTGGTGGCCGCAATCCGCGCGCTCGAAAAGCAGTTTGCGCGGCCCATCGCGATCCTTGCCGACCTGCAAGGGCCCAAGCTGCGCGTTGGCACCTTTGCGGAAGGGCATGCGGTGATCCGCCATTCGGGCCACTTCGTGCTCGATCGTGATCCGACCCCGGGCGATCACAACCGTGTGTGCCTGCCGCACCCCGAGCTGTTCGGGATCATGGAGCGCGGTCAGCGCCTGCTGATCAACGACGGCAAGATCCGGCTGAAGGTGCTGGAGGCGGATGAAAGCCGCATCCTGTGTTCGGCTGAAGTCGGCGGGGTGATTTCCGACCGCAAAGGCGTCAACGTCCCCGATGCCGAAGTGCCGATCCCGGCGCTCACCGAAAAGGACCGCCGCGATCTCGCATTTGCCACCGAGCAGGGTGCGGACTGGATCGCGCTGTCCTTCGTGCAGCGGCCCGAGGATATTGCCGAAGCGCGCAAGCTGATCGGCACCCACGGCACGGCGATCTGCGCCAAGATCGAAAAGCCCAAGGCTGTCGACCGGCTTGAATCGATCATCGAACTGGCCGACGGGATCATGGTCGCGCGCGGGGATCTGGGCGTGGAGCTCGAACCCTACGAGGTCCCGCCGCTCCAGAAACAGATCGTCAACGCCGCGCGCCGTGCCGGCAAGCCGGTGATCGTGGCGACACAGATGCTTGAAAGCATGATCGAAAGCCCCTCGCCGACCCGGGCGGAAGTCTCGGACGTCGCCAACGCGGTCTATGACGGGGCCGACGCGGTGATGCTCTCGGCGGAAAGCGCTGCGGGTGCCTGGCCCGAGGAATCCGTGGCGATGATGGACCGGATCGCCGTGCAGGTTGAGCGGGACGAGGGCTACAAGGCGCGCGTGCGTTTCCTCGAAACGCCGCCCGATGCGACTACGTCCGACGCACTGGCCCACGCCTGCATGACCATTGCCGATACGGTTCCGATCAGCGCGATCACGGTATTCACCACCAGCGGTTCGACCGCGCGACGGGTGGCCCGCGAACGCCCGGCAACGCCGATGCTGGTGCTCACCCCTTCAACCCGCACCGCGCGCAAGGTGGCGTTGCTGTGGGGTGCGCATGCCGTGGTGACCAAGGATATCGGCAGCTTCGAAGAGATGATCGGCAAGGGCAAGCGCATGGCGCTGCGCCACAAGTTTGCGGCGGCTGGCGCGAAGCTGATTGTGCTGGCGGGCGTACCGTTCGGGACGCCGGGGGCGACGAACCTTCTTCACGTGGTGAGCGTGACGGGTGACGAGCTGGACAAGCACAAGGGCTGAGGCCCCTGCGCCCGCTCAGAACGACTGACTGATCCTGAGGTTGAGCCGCGGTCTGTTGTCGCCCGTATCGTAGCGGTCTTCGGTCAGCGGAACCGCCACCTCGAAATCGAGGTCGAGATCGCGGGTGATGTCGGTGCGCAGGCCCGCGCCGCTTGACGCGAGCGTTCCGCCGCCGAGCCCTCCTTGCAGGTTCGACACCGTCCCGCCGTCGGCAAAGGCGTAGAGCTGAATATGGCGCGCGGTGCCCAGCGGCTTGGGCCAATCGTAACGGATCTCTGCAAGCCCTGCCACGCCCTCGTCGCCAACCCGTTGCGCGAAATCGTAGCCGCGCAGGAACTGCGTGCCGCCGAGCGTGAAGCTCTCGCCGATCAGCAACGGGGCGGTGGACAGCTGGCCGATGCTCGCCAGTTGTAGGCTGACACGCGGCATGATGCCGCGCCGCCAGTTCATCCACCACGAAAGCGTGGTGAAATCGGGCTGCGAGTCCCAGCGCGAGGCGAGCGGATCATTGTTGCCGGTAGCGCCTAGCACCGGCAGGCCCTGACTGACCGTCGCACGGCCTTGCAGGCTTCCTCCGGCAAGCGGCCCGAAGCCGTAGAAGCCGAGGCGCGCCAGCGCGATCCGGTCCCAGCGCGCCAGCTGACCCAGGCTGTCCTGTCTGAGATCCTGCAACTCCGCGCTCGTTTCCAGCCACAGGCTGCGCTGCTGCCCGCGCATCAGCGGGTGGCGGATACGGATGCCGCCCTGCCATGCCGTGCCGACCAGTTCGCGGTTGGCCAGATAGGCCCCCGGTTCGGTGCGCGAGTAAGAGCCGAAGGCGCCCACCGTTGTCCCGCGGTCATTGATGACCACCGTGTAGCGCGCGCTGAAGAAGGCGAGCTCCTCGGGATCGAGCGGTGTTGCCGAAAAGCTGAGATCCACCCGGTCGCGCGGGGAGATGAGGCCGTTGGCATCGAGATCGATGCGCGCTCGCACGGGGCCGAGCGGTTTGGTGCCGTCAGTCGCGATCAGCGCGCTGCCGCCGAAATCGCTGCGTCCTGCGTCAACAACCAGAATGCGCCGCTCGCCATCGCGTTCGAAGCGGGTGGAGCGGATCCACACGCCCGGCAGATCGTCGGTCAGCAGCACTTCGCGTTGCAACGCGGCGAGGGTGACAGGGCGGCCATCGACCAGCTGTTCGAGCTGGCGGCGAATCGCGGGATCATCCGACCCTTCGACCCGCACGGCGTCGATCCGTCCTTCATCGATCCGCACCCGCAGAACGCCTGCCACGAGGGTCTGTTCGGGAATCCAGGCCGTGGCGAGAACAAATCCTTCGGCGCGCGCGCGGGCGGCAATTGCGTCGGTGAGGCGGCCAAGATCGGTGCGGTTGAGCGGTCGGCCGGCGAAAGGTTCGATGGCGCTGGCGAAATCAGGGCGGCCCATTGCCACCAGCCCGTCAATGACGATGGCACCGACATCCAGCGCCGCCCCTTCTTCGGCCACAAGCGGCATGTCGAGCACCGGCAGCACTTCGATCCGGATCCGGTCGGGCGGGGGAAGGGACTGTTCGTCGCGATTGACTTGGGACTGCGGATTCGTCCGGTCGAGAGCGTCCTGAGCCGCCAGCGGACTCGCCGCCAGCAGCAGGATCGCGCTCCCACAAATGTTAACCGGTCGAAGAAGCAATTGGCAGCCCCGATTACTAATGCTGCGGGTTCCCTACACTTCAAAGGTTAATCAAATTTCATCGCAAGGCCTTGTTAACCAGAAGCTTAAACGGGACGTCGGTCTCTTGCGTGTATTGGTAAGGCACGGAGAAACCTATGCGCATCCTGTCTCGCCTTCTAATGCCGCTCCTTCTGTTGCTGTTCAGCGGCGCGCCTGCCTATGCGCAGGATGGGCCGTGGACGGTCAGCGAAGCCAAGGGTGTTGTCACCGTGATTGACACCAGGGGGCAGCGCCCGGCGAAAGCCGGCATGCAGCTTGCGTCGGGGGCCACGATCCGGACAGATGCGCGCGCGTCGGCAGTGCTGGTGCGCGGCAAGGAATTTGTGACGTTGCGCCAGAACGCGCAGCTGCGAATCGCCCCCGCCGTGCGCGAGCGCGGGGTCATCCAGATCCTTCAGGACTATGGCAGCGCGCTGTTCAATATCGGCAAGCAGCCCAATCCGCATTTCGGGGTCGAAACGCCCTATTTGGCGGCGGTTGTGAAAGGCACGACCTTCGTCATCACCGTGGGTCCGGAAGGCGCAAGCTTGCAGGTGACCGAGGGTGCGGTCGAGACCTCGACCCTTGATCGCGGCGTTAG
>JAIEOM010000120.1 GCA_019750455.1 Sphingomonadales bacterium
AACAGCTCATCCTCCTCGCGGAAGATCTGGCCGTTGGCCTTGAAGATTTCGACCTTCTCGGTGAGCGTATCGGGCACCGGCATCGTGCGGACGTAGTTCCAGAAGTCGGTGTCGGTCCGCTCGGTGGCGTTGTAATGGAGGATCAGGAAGTCGCGGATGCGCGCATATTCACGCCCCGTCAGGCGGTTGAAGGTATCCTCCTGCACCTGCGTGATCCCGTCGAGCGACAGCAACGAGATCAGCTTGTCGATCCCGGTGTTGATGAGGTGGATCGAGGTGGATTCCAGCGGCTCCATGAAGCCTGCCGCCAGCCCCAGCGCGACGACGTTCTTGTTCCAGAACTTCTTGCGGCGCCCGGTGGTGAAGCGCAGCCAGTTGGGCTCCGCCTGCGGCTTGCCCGCAATATTGCCAAGCAAAATGTCGAGCGCCTGTTGGTCCTCCATGTAGGCCGAGCAATAGACGTGCCCGTTGCCGTTCCTGTGCTGGAGCGGCACCTGCCATTGCCAGCCGGCGGCGTGGGCGGTGGCGCGGGTGAAGGGTGGGGGCGGGCTGCCGTCCTCGCGCTGGCAGGGCAGGGCGACCGCGCGATTGCAGGGGAGGTAATTGCTCCAGTCATCATAACCGGTCTGCAAGGCCTGCTCGATCAGCAGGCCGCGGAAGCCCGAGCAGTCGATGAACAGATCGCCGTCGAACTGGCGGCCGTCATCAAGCGTGACGCCGGTGACAAAGCCGCTTTCCCCGTCAAGCTGCACATCGGCGACCTTGCCTTCCTGCCGCACCACACCGCGCATTTCGGCGAACTTGCGCAGGTAGGCGGCATAGCGCCCCGCATCGAGGTGATAGGCATAATTGACCGGCGGCAGATCATCGCGCGCATAATCTTCGGTCCGGGCGAACTTGCCGAAGGCGGCGGCCATTGTTTCGAGGTTGAAGACCTGGATCGGACGCTTGTCGCCCGCTCCTTGCATGCGGTGCCACACGTGGTGGAAGCTGATCCCGCCCATCGTGTAGCCATAGGCGCCGAAGGGGTGGATGTAGCTGTCGCCGAGCCGGCCCCAGTTTTCGAACTGGATGCCCAGCTTGAAGGTGCCGCCAACCTCGGCAAGCATCTCGCGCTCGTCGATGCCGAGCAGCTGGTTGAAGCCGACGAAGGGAGGAATCGTTGCTTCGCCGACACCGACCGTGCCGATGCTTTCGGATTCGATCAGGGTGATTTCCACAGGCCTGCCCTTGCGGATGCGCGACAGCGCAGCGGCTGCCATCCATCCGGCCGTGCCGCCACCAACGATGATAATGCGTTCAATTGCCACGTTTACCTCGATCCCTGCCGGGCCTCTGCGGGCCGTTTGCGGGCGGGATATGCCGCGCCGCGAAGTGTTGCCAGAATGCAATATGAACCGCAGATTACAAGTCTTGAGAACGCTCTCAAGATCGGTTACTAAGTGTCCGCAGCCCGCAGCGTCAGGCACGAAACTGGCGCGCGGCATGGGGAGAGACGAAAGATCATGAAAACCGTAAAGCTGGCGCCGCGTCGGCGTATGTTCGCTCTTGGTACCGCCTCCGCGCTGGCCATTGCCGCTGCCAGCCCCGCGCTGGCGCAGGATGCAGCGGAGCCCGCAGCCGACGAAGTCGCCGCCGAGCCTGAAGACGTCATCGTCGTCACCGGCTTCCGCGCCTCGCTGCAATCCGCGCAGAACCTCAAGCGCGATGCCGACACTTTCGTCGATGTGATCACTGCCGAAGATATCGGCGCGCTGCCCGACCGTTCGGTCGCCGAAGCGCTTCAGCGCGTGCCCGGCGTGAACATCGGCCGCTTCGAGAAGCCTTCGGACCCCGACCGTTTCTCGGTCGAAGGGACGGGCGTGATCATCCGCGGCCTCAACTTCGTGCGTTCCGAACTCAATGGCCGCGACATTTTCTCGGCCAATGGTGGGACCGTTCTCAACTTCAACGAAGTCTCGCCCGAACTGCTTGGCCGGGTCGAGGTGTTCAAGAACCTCACCGCCGACATGGTCGAAGGCGGGATCGCCGGTACGGTCAACCTCGTGACCCGCAAGCCGCTTGACCGGCGCGGGACCCATATTGCCGGCACGATCGAAACCAATGTCGGCGATCTGGCGGAAGAATGGTCGCCCGGCTTCTCCGTGCTTGGCTCGACCACCTTCGAGAACGGCGCGGGCACGCTGGGCTTCCAGCTCGGCTATGCGCGTTCGGAGCTGATCAGCCGCACCGATGCCTCGCAGGTGGCTGACCCCTGCTATCGTCCGTCGACGCTGAACGGGGCGTGCTTCCGCGTGCGTCCGGTGGGCAGCGGCGGCTTCGGCAACACCACCAATTTCGGCCCCGACAACTTCCCGCCGGCCGGCGCGGTTGTCGTCCCCAAGGGCGCGGGAGTGCGCTCCACCGATCTCGAGCGTGACCGCGAGGCGATTTCGGCGGTCGTCCAGTACGAAAGCCCGCTGCGCGACGTGCTCGTCACCTTCGAGTGGCTGCGTGCCGACACGACCTTCTTCACCAAGGAAAACGCCGCGATCGCGCTCGTCAATGATGACGCGCTGTTCCCGGTTCCGGCTGCTGGCAGCACCTGGGAGTTCGACAGCAACGGCATCTTCCAGCGCGGCGTGCTGAGCCAGCGCATCGGCGATGCCTATGCCAACCCCTTCGGTCGCGGCGGTATCCCGCTCGAACTGCTCCGCTTCGAGCGCGAGACCCGTTCCTCGACCGAGGATTTCTCCTTCGACATCGACTGGTCGATCAATGATCGCCTGCGCGTCAACTTCGAAGCGCAGCACATCGCCTCGAGCCAGGACCAGGATTCGATCATCGGCACGATGTCGACCTGGGCGAACATCGATCTCGATCTGCGCGGCAAGGTGCCGCAGGTGCAGTTCCTCGCGCCTCCAGGGGCGCCGGCGGATTACTTCACCTCGGGCCGCAACACTTATTACTGGTTCCTGCTCGACAGCATCGCGCGCAACGAAGGCGATCTCGACACGCTGCGGGCCGATCTCGAATATGACATCTCGGAAGATGGCTTCTTCAAGCAGGTGAAGTTCGGTGCCCGCTGGTCTGAGCGCGGACAAACCACGCGTGACACCAACTTCAGCACCTGGGGTAACCTGTCGGCACCCTGGGCGGGCCGTGCGGGCTGCGCGCCGTGGAACGCCGGACCGGGCTGTGCGGCAACGGGCGGCTTCCAGCCGGGCCGCTTCTTCACCGGCCTGCCGGGTCAGGAATTTGCCATCGCGGGCGGTGCCTTCGTCGATGATTTCCCGGCCTTCGCCAACCTGCGCGCGCCTTTCGACAACAACTTCCAGCGCGGCAATGCACCTGCACCGCTGCCGGGCGGAGCGCATTTCTTCGGGGCGGACAGCTTCCTCAAGGAATACCTCTCGGGTGCCTCGGCCGATCAGGCGCGCCAGATCAACACCTTCTCGCAGACCCCGAACCCGTTCTTCGGCGTTAACAACCGCAGCTTCACCAACGCGCTGACCGGCGAGACCGTGCGTTGCGATCCGTTCTGCGAGAACGAGATCAACGATGTCTCGGAAACCACCAAGGCGGCCTATGCGCGCGTCGATTACGGCACGGATTTCAACAATGGCTGGAAGCTGCGCGGCAACTTCGGCCTGCGTTACATCGAAACCGAGGTGGTGGCGGCCGGCCTGATCGGCTTCCCCAACCCGTTCTTTTTCGACAACGTGCAATCGGGCGGCAACGGCAACGGGGTGGCCGAGCTTTCGGAAGTGACCGCTGCCTGCGGCCGCGCCCAGCAGCTGCCGGCGGACCAGCGTCCTGCGTTCTGTAGCCTGTCTTCGGGTCGTCTGGCGCAGTTTGCCGCGGCGCATACCGGGGAAATCGTGCTCGATGACCGCGCGGTGACCTTCGACAACTGGCTGCCGAGCTTCAACGCGCTGCTCGACACCGGCGATGGCCTGCTGTTCCGCGCTGCCGTGTCCAAGAGCATTTCGCGCCCGGACCTCGCAGCGTTCCGTTCGGGCGGCGGGATCGGCGACAACACCGGCGATCTGCGTTCCGAAGGCACGCTGGAAACCGGCCCGCTGTTCCAGATCTTTACCGGCAACCGCAACCTGCGCCCGATCGAAAGCTGGAACTACGATCTGTCGGTCGAATGGTATTTCGACCGCGTCGGCTCGCTGACGGTCTCGGCCTTTGCCAAGGACATCAGCGGCATCGTCAACAACGGCGTCGATCTGGTCAACTTCGTCTCGCCCGGCGGGCTCGATCTTGAGGTCGAGGTCAACGGCCCCGACAACCGTCAGGACGGCACGATGAAGGGCGTGGAAGTCGCCTATCAGCAAACCTACGACTTCCTGCCGGGCGTGCTCAGCGGCCTGGGTTCGCAGCTGACCTACACCTATGTCGACGGCAGCGATTTCGCGAACACCAACCTTGCGGGCAACCAGGGCGATTTCTCGGCCTTCCAGCCGCTGGCAGGTATCTCCAAGCACACCGTCAACGCGGTGCTGTTCTACGAGAAGGACTGGCTGTCGGCCCGCGCCGCCTACAACTGGCGTTCGGCCTTCGTGATCACCCCGCGTGACGACATCTTCCCGTTCTCGCCTATCTGGGGCGAGGAGACCGGGCAGCTTGACGCATCGGTGTTCGTCACGGTGATGCCGGGTGTGAAGCTGGGCGTGCAGGGTGTGAACCTGCTCGACGAGGTGTTCCGCACCTCGCAGGTGATCGACTTCGATGGCACCCGGGTCCAGCGTTCGGCGTTCCGCAACGACCGCCGCTTCACCTTCCTGGCCCGCTTCGACTTCTAAGAGGGTAACGCCATGACAATCGCAGGGCTGCTGAAGGCGGGGACGCTGACAGCGGCCCTGCTGCTTTCCGGGGCAACAAAACCAGCGGCCGAACAGCCGCTCTCGCCTCTCGAAGGAGCGGGGTGGGAGCTGGTTTGGGCCGACGAATTCGAGGGCACCACGCTCGACCGGGCCAAGTGGACGCCCGAGCAATCGTGCTGGGGCGGCGGCAATTCCGAACGCCAGTGCTACACCGACCGGCCCGAGAACATCGCGGTCGAAGGCGGCATGCTGCTGCTGAAGGCACGGAAGGAACGCTTTGCCGGGCCAGCCCGCCCGCCGGAAATCGCCGAACGCGACAATCCCACGCTCGTCCAGTCGCACACCTCCGGCAAGGTGCGCACCATCGGGCTGCACGCATGGCGCTATGGCCGGATCGAGGCGCGCGCCAAGGTTCCCGCGGGGCAGGGCACGTGGCCCGCGATCTGGATGATGCCCGACGATCCCGCTTACGGCCCCTGGCCGCGCTCGGGCGAGATCGACATTCTCGAAGCGGTCAATATCGGGGCCAAGTGCACGGTGTGCGAAGGCGGGAAGGGTGAGAACCGCACCATCAGCGCCCTCCATTTCGGCGATTTCGCGCCGAACAACCGCTTCGTCGACAGCCGCACCGCGCTTCCCACCGGGGAGCTGCCCTCCGACGATTTCCACGTCTATGCGGTGGAGTGGGGCGAGGGGCTGATCCGCTTCCTTGTCGATGACCGCGTGCACCTCACCGTCACCGCCGACCAGTGGAGCACGGCAGCGCGCAATGCCAAGGGCAACCCGGCCGCGCCGTTTGACCAGCCGTTCTACATCATGGCCAATCTCGCGGTGGGCGGGCGGTTGTCGGAAGAAAACAACGCTAAAGGGGTTGCAGCCGGCAGCTTTCCCGCGCAATTCGCAGTGGATTGGATCAGGGTCTACCGCTGCGCCAGCGACCCCGCGACGGGGCGGGCCTGCATCAGGTAGATCGGCAGGGGCGCGAGCAGCATGGCGCGGGTGCGCAAGACAGTCACGATCAGGGACGTCGCGGAAGAAGCGGGCGTCTCGCTCCAGACCGTGAGCCGCGTGGTCAACGGCGGCCCCAACGTGCGCCCGCAGCTGCGCGACAAGGTGCAGGCGGCGATCGACCGGCTGGGCTATGTCCCCAGCCTCGCCGCCCAGCGCATGAGCGGATCGCGCTCCTACATCATCCTCGCCATCAACGACCGCGAACGCACGCTGGCCGACTGGCGCGAGCGGCGCGGCACGGACTGGGTGGACCAGATGCTGTTGGGCGGGATCCTCACCTGCTCGAAGCACGGCTACCGGATGATGGTGGAACTGGTCGATACCCATTCCGACCATGTCGAGCGCGAGCTGGGCGCCGCGCTTTCGGCGCTTCAGCCCGACGGGGTGATCCTGACCCCGCCGCACTCTGAAAACCGGCTGATCACCGAGCTGCTGGCCGAGCGGCGCATTCCTTTCGCCCGGATCGGATCGGACGCGCCGGGGCCGGGTATCCCGCTGACGATGGGCGATGAAGGGGCGGCGCACCTTGCCACGACGCGGCTGGCCGAGCTCGGCCACCGCAACATCGCGATGATCGCCGGACCTTCGGCCTACAGCCTTTCGGGATGGCGTATCGAAGGCTGGCGGCGCGCGCTGGCGGAGCGGGGCCTCCCGCATGAAGGCCTGCTGGAAGTCGGCGATTTCGGCTATGAAAGCGGCACCCGCGCCGCCCGCGCGCTGCTTGACCGCAATCCCGATTGCACGGCGATCATCGCGTCGTCCGACCAGATGGCGCTGGCCGCGCTGGAAGTGGCGCGCGACAGGGGGCTTTCTGTGCCTCACGACCTTTCGCTGATCTCCTTCGACAACACGCCGATCGTGCGCTTCAGCCAGCCGCCGCTGACTGCGATCGATCAGCCGATTGCCGAAACGGTCAGCCGCGCGGTCGAACAGCTGATTGCGCGCACGCCGAGCGAAGGCGCGGCTGCGGTGATCGAGGTTGCCGCCACGCTGGTCGAACGCTCTTCCACCGCACCCGCGCCTGACCGCGCTTGACCCTTCCCGTGCCACAGCGCCAGCCGGGCTGGTTCCTCGCCTTGTTCGCGCTGGCAGCGGCAGGGGGTGCGGTGGCCTATGTCCCGCTGCTGACCGTGCTGCTGCCGCAACGCATTGCCGAACTTCAGGGGCACGAGGATGTCGCCGCGCTGGCGCAGGTGAGTTTCCTTGGCGCAGCAATGGCGAGCCTCGCCAATATCGGCGTCGGTATGCTGACCGACCGGGCACGGATGCGGCGGCCCTTTATCGTCACCGGTCTTGTCGCGTCCAATGTCCTGTTGCTGATGGTGGGGCGGGCAGAGAGCGTCACGCAGATCATCGCACTGGTTATGGTCTGGCAGGTTGCGCTGAACCTGATGCTGAGCCCGCTGATGGCCTGGGCGGGGGACTGTTTTCCCGACGAACAGAAGGGCCTGCTCGGGGGCGCGCTGGCGCTGTCGCCTGCGCTGGGCGCGCTGGCGGGGTCGCTGGTGACTTTTGCGGGGCTGGTCGAACCCGAAGCACGGCTGGCGTTGGTGGCGCTGCTGGTCAGCGCGCTGGTGCTGCCGGCGGTGCTGATGGGCAAGGCGCGAGCGCAGGCGGCGCTGGTGGCCCCCGTGGCCGCTCCGGGCGAGCCCCTGCCGCTGCGCCAACGGGTGGTGCTGCGGATGTGGGCGGCGCGGCTGCTGGTGCAGGTGGCCGAAGGGGGGATGTTCGCTTTCCTGCTCTATTGGCTGCGCAGCCTTTCACCGGGCTACCCCGAAAACGGCGCGGCGAATATCTTCAGCCTTGTGCTGGTCGGCGCAGTGCCGCTGTCGCTGCTGCTGGGGCGCTGGTCGGACCGCCACGGCAAGCCGCTTGTCCCGCTGGTGGCAGCCGCCTTGCTGTGCGCTTGCGGGATGCTGGTGATGGCGGCCGCGGCGAGCCTGCCTTACGCGATTGCCGGATATGTGCTGTTCGGGCTGGCAGCGGCGGTGTTCCTTGCGCTGCATTCCGGACAGATCCTGCGCGTCCTGCCCGCGCCGCAGCACCGCGGCCGCGATCTCGGGCTGTTCAACCTCACCAATACCGTGCCCGGCATGGTCATGCCCTGGCTGACTGTGCTGCTGGTGCCGCAATTCGGCTATGCCGCCCTGTTCGTGCTGTTCGCCGTGCTGGCGCTGGGAAGCGCCGGCCTCCTGGCAGGCTCGATCCGCCGCGGGGAATGACCCGCGCTTGAAGCTTGCCAAAGCGGGCGCCTGCGGGCATATCTTGATAACGTTCTCAAAGAAAAACCAACGGATCTGGGAGGGTCTGGCGAGATGGCGCGAAGCGGTACGGGCAGGTGGGTGTGCGGAGCGGCGCTGGGCGCGCTGCTGGCAGGGTGCAACGCAGCGCCCGAAGTCCGCTCGGCCAGTGCGCCGGTCGCGGCGCCGGCTGCCGCCGACAATAGCCCCGAAGCCCTGCTCGCCCGCATGAGCATCGAGCGCAAGGTGGCGCAGATCGTCCAGCCCGATATCGGCTCCATCACCCCTGCCGATGTGCGGGAATACCGCTTCGGCACGATCCTCAATGGCGGCAATTCCGGCCCCTATGGCAATGATAAAGGCCCGGCGACCGACTGGCTGAAGCTGGCGGACGAATATTGGGAAGCCTCCACCGCCCCGCTCCCGAACGGTGAGCCGGTGATCCCCGCGATCTGGGCGACCGATGCGGTGCACGGCCATGCCAACGTGCCGGGTGCGACTGTCTTCCCGCACAACATCGGACTTGGCGCGACGGGTGATGCCGACCTGATCCGCCGCATCGGCGCGGCCACCGCTGTCGAGATCGAGGTGACGGGGCTCGACTGGACCTTTGCGCCCACCGTCGCTGTCGCTCGCGATGACCGCTGGGGCCGCACCTACGAAAGCTATTCGGAAGACCCCGCGCTCGTCACCCGCCTCGGCGCGGCGATGATCGAGGGGCTTCAGGGCCGCCCGGGCGAACCCGGCTATCTCGGCCCGGGCAAGGTCGCCGCCACGGCCAAGCATTACTTCGGCGACGGCGGCACGGCGCAGGGTGTCGATCAGGGCGATGTCAACGGCGACATCAAGGAACTGATGGCGATCCACGCCGCGCCCTATCCCGCCGCGATCGGCGCGGGCGTAGCCAGCGTCATGGCGAGTTTCAATTCGATCAACGGCACCAAGATGCACGGCAACAAGCCGCTGCTGACCGATGAACTGCGCGGCAATCTCGGCTTTGCGGGCGTGGTCGTGGGCGACTGGAACGGCCACGGCCAGATCAAGGGCTGCACCAACAGCAATTGCCCGCAGGCACTGCTGGCGGGGCTCGATGTCTACATGGTGCCCGAGGACTGGAAGGCGCTCCACGCCAGCCTCGTGGCGCAGGTAAAGGACGGCACGATCCCGATGGCGCGGCTGGATGAGGCCGTGCTGCGGGTGCTGCGGATGAAGCAGGCGCTCGGCATCCTTGATGGCGAGGTGAAGCCCTCGGCCCGGCCCAATGGCGGCAAGTGGGACCTGCTCGGCTCGCCCGAACACCGCGCGCTGGCGCGTGAGGCGGTGGCGAAATCGCAGGTGATCCTCAAGAACGCCGGTGTCCTGCCGCTGAAGCGGGGTGCGACAATCGAGGTGGCGGGCAGCGCCGCCGACAATATCCCGCAGCAGGCCGGGGGCTGGTCGGTAACATGGCAGGGCGGGGGCGATTTGACCGCCAAGGACTTCCCCGGCGCGACCTCGATCTGGAGCGGTATCGCCGCAGCGGCCAAGGCAGCGGGCGGTGAGGCGCAGCTTGCCGTCAAGGGCAGCGCCACCAGCAAGCCCGACATCGCCATCGTCGTCTTCGGCGAGCCGCCCTATGCCGAATTCGTCGGAGACAGGAAGGATCTCGCCTTCCGTGACGAGGAGGGGCTGAACCTTCTCAAGTCCTACAAGGCGCGCGGTGTGCCGACGGTTGCCGTGTTCCTCTCGGGCCGCCCCTTGTGGGTCAACCGCGAACTCAACGCCGCCGATGCCTTCGTCGCCGCCTGGCTCCCTGGCAGCGAGGGGGCGGGCGTGGCCGATGTGCTGTTCGGCAAGGTCCAGCCGACCGGGCGCCTGTCCTTCAGCTGGCCGAAGACCTGCGAGGGCGCACCGCTCAACGGGCCGGAGGGCGTGCTTTTCCCCGTCGGCTACGGCCTCGGCTTCGCGGCGCCGCGCATTGCCCCCATTCCGCTCGACGAGAGCTGCAATGCACTGACCCATGATGCCGGCGCGGCGTGGTTTGCCAGCGGCAAGCTCGGCACGCAGGTGCAGGCCGTGGCGGACAATGCGCTGCTCCCCGATCTGCGCGGCAGCGGCAACGGCATCGTCGCCACCGGCGTCGACCGCCGCGCGCAGGAAGATGCGCGCCGCATCGCCTTTGGGCCCGGCGCACGGCTTTCGCTGACCGGCCCGGCGAGCGCCGCGGCATTCCGCATCACCTATCAGGTCACCAGCCGCCCCGCCGCGCCGGTCACCGTCACCGCCGGCGGCAAGGCGCTCGATATCACCCAGGGGCTTTCCGTGGCGGAGGGCAAGGGCTGGCGCGAGATGGTGCTCAGCACCAAATGCCTCGGCGAGGCGGGCGGCAAGCTGACCTTCGCCTCCGAAGCCCCCTTCGCCTTCCAGATCGGCGAGATCACCCGCGACGAGGCCGCCGCGGGCGCGGAGTGCTCGTTCTAGAGCCCTTCGCGCGCCTCAGGGCGTGACGATATCGAAGCCGTGCGGCATCGGATCGAGCGCGTCGCTCATCCGCTGCAAGGCGACCATGTCGCCGCTCAGAGTGACGCCGGGCATCTTCGCCACGGCATCGGCCGGCATGCGCACGAACAGCAGCGCCAGCAGCGCGCGGCGGGGTCCACGGATGGTGATGGCGGGCTTTTCCGGCAACACGCCGACGCGCCCGATCATCGCCTGCTCGCCTACTTCCAGCGTCGCTGTCTCGCCGCGGTCGGTCAGTTCGATGGCGATCGCAAAATTGCGCGCTTGCGCCCGTTCCGGCGCGAACAGGGTAGCGAGGGAATCCAGCAGCTCCTGCGTGGAAATCGCGGCGACCATGTCGTTGCTCTGCGCCGCGCTGGACTCGGGCCGCCCGCGCCGCAGGTCATTCGCCGCCGACAGGAACTGGTTGCGCCAGATCGCGCTTTCCGACTGGTAGCCCTGCTGTTCGTAGCTCGCCGCGAGCAGCGCCTTGGCCTTGGCATTGCCCGGCTCGGCAAACACAAGGTTCTGGAGCAGGTCGGAAGCCCAGCGGTAATCGCCCGCCGCCATCTCGCGTTCGGCCAGCGCCAGCGTGCGCTCGGCCCCGCCCAGTGCCTCGACCAGCCGGATCGCGCGGGCGACCGGCGGGTGGGGGTGGAGATTGGCGGGCACGGCATCGTACCAGCCGAGATAGAACTGGTAGATCGCCTTGGCGTTGTGGCTGATCGTCCCGTAATAGCCGCGCGTCGACCATTCGGTCAGGTTGCCGGGCGGGGGCGATTTTTCCAGCGCCTCGGCGATTTCGTGCATCGTCTCGCCGCGGTTCATGCGGCGCACGGTCTGGTCGTGGAGCCAGCGGTAATTGTCGCGCTGGGCGGCCAGCCATGCGGTCCCTTCGGCCCGCCCGAAGATCGGCCAGCAGTGGCTGGAGATCACCGTGTCGCTCTGCGGGGCATATTTGAGCGCGGCCTCATCCAGATAGCGCGCCCAGGCCCGTGCATCGCGCACCTTGGCTCCGCGCGGGGTGAGGATGTTGTGCAAGGTGCAAGTGGCGATCTCTGCGGCGAGGAAGGTCTTTTCCGGGCGGATGAAGACGTTGAACTCCGCCGGAGCCTCGGTGCCCGAGACGATCTGGAACTCCATGTCGATGCCGTCCACCACTCGCGTCTCGCCGGTTCTGGCGATGGTATCGGTTGGCGGGATCAGTGAAAGCGTGCCGGCCGAAATTCCCATGCCGATGCCGCTGCCCATCTGACCCGTTGCGCCCGGCGCAAGGCCGGTGCCGAACTGGTAGGCCGCCCGGCGCATCATCGCGCCGCCGGCCATGACGTTTTCCGAGGTGGCTTCCTCCATGAAGCCGTGGGGCGCGATCACCGCTACCTTGCCGGACTTGACCGCATCCTCGTCGGTTACGCCGCGCACGCCGCCGAAATGGTCACCGTGGCTGTGGGAATAGAGCACCGCGCTGACCGGGCGCTGGCCCAGCGTGCCGTTGACCAGCTCCATCGCTGCCCTCGCGGCCTCGACACTGGTCAGCGGGTCGATCACGATCCACCCCGTCTGGCCGCGGATCACGGTCATGTTCGAAACGTCGAAGCCGCGCACCTGCCAGACGTTCTTCGTTACCTCGTAAAGCCCGTGACGCTTCAGGTGGGTCATATGCCGCCACAGCGAGGGGTTGACCGTCTCGGGCGCGGGGCCGGTGACGAAGGCGTAGGCATCGAGGTTCCAGACCGGCTTGCCGTTGGCGGCAAGGATCACGGGATCCTTGCGCGTGGCGAGGAAGCCGCGCGCCGCATCGGCCGTATCGCGTGTGCCTTCGGGCGGAAGGTTCTTCAGGGCGATGCGCTGTTCGAGACCCGTCGCCTCGCTGGCGGGTGCCGGTCCGTCCTGTGCGGCGGCTGCGCTGGCTGCGACAACCAGACAAAGCGCCGCCCCGGCGCGCAGGTTTGCGATGTTCATGTGTGTTGGTCCCCTCTTCTCCCGCCAAGCGTGATGCCCGCGCCACGCTCGGGTTTCAAGCGCGAGCATGTGCGGGGCGGCCGCGGAGGGGTGATCTGCCTGTCTGCAATCATCCAGATAATGGAACGTTTGCAATCAAAGATTGAATTTTTCTGATGGAGTGCGCGCGGCTAATTGAGCCCCCGTTGCGCGCCGGCCTCCTTCACTGGCGGCCCCAGGCCATACGGAAGTTGCATTTTATTCTGCGGAGTTTGCGATTTTCGGGACCCGAAAGCCAATCCGGCGCGTTACAGCGTAACATCTTGATGCCCCCGTTTGCGGAGAAAGGTTGCACCCCATGCCTAGCCGAAAGGTTGTCGCGACTGAACTGGCCCATGTGTTGCGGCAGATTTCCCACCCGGATCGCATTCGCCTGCTGCTGAAGTTGCAGGCCGGAGAGCAGACCGTGAACGAGCTGGGCGACCTGCTTGAACTGTCCCCCACCCGCATATCCCAGCACCTCGGCGTGCTGCGCGCGGTGGCGCTGGTGGAAACCAAGACCCGCGGCCAGCAGCGCGTCTACAGCCTTGCCCAGCCCGATCTGGCGATTTGGCTGATCGAGGGGATCGACTTCATCGGCCATCGCCTCAGCCGTGCGACGCCGGTCGATATCGAGCAGGCCAAGCGCCTGTGGCAGGCCGAAGGCGCCGAAGTCGTCGCCTGACCGCAGGGCCCGCCGCCGTAACGGGCGGGCGACCTCTATCTCTTTCCCCCAGACCCGCACTTGCGGGAAATCCTGCGTCCCCTGTCAATCCGGCGGGTGACAGGCGGCGTAATGTGTGGTGTCAGGGGCGCGCAAAACCCCCAAGCGCAACGCAGGACGAGAGAGACACATGAATTTCGAACTCAGCCACGAACACCAGATGCTCAAGGAGCTGGTCGGCAAGTTCGTGCGCGATCAGCTGATGCCCTACGAGCAGGCGGTGATTGCCCGCGAGAATGTCGGGCAGGGCACCTATCTCACCGCGGAAGAGACTGCCAAGGTCGATGCGGTCAGCCGCGAACTGGGGCTGTGGGGCCTCGATGCGCCCGAGGAAGTGGGCGGCATGAACCTGCCGATGGTGGCGATGGTCGGCGTGTCCGAGGAACTGGGCCGCACGGTCGTGCCCTATTACCTCCCGCCCGACAGCCCCAATCTCAAGATGCTGATGGCCGCCGCCGACGAACGCCAGCGCGAGGCCTATCTTGCCCCCTATGTGCGCGGCGAGACGATCAGCGCGATCGGCATTTCCGAACCCGGCGCGGGCGCGGACCCGGCGGGGATGCGCACCACCGCCGTGCAGGACGGCGATGACTGGATCATCAACGGCCGCAAGATCTGGATCACCAAGGGGGCCGAGGCCGACTTCACCATCCTCATGGCGGTCACCGACAAGAACCCCAATGGCCGCAACGGCATGTCGGCCTTCCTCGTCGACAAGGGCACGCCCGGCTTCAACGTCACCCGCAAGATCCCGATGATCGACGGCACGGCGACCTATGAAATCGCGCTCGAGGATTGCCGCGTGCCGGGCTGGAAGCTGCTCGGCAAGCGCGGGCAGGGCTTTGCGCCGATGCAGGTGCGGCTTGGCACGCGTCGGATCGAGATGGCCTCATGGTCGATCGGCATGGCCCAGCGCGCGATGGAGATGATGATCGAATACGCGCCGCAGCGCACCACCTTCGGCAAGCCGCTCTCTGCGCGCCAGACGGTGCAGAACTGGATCAGCGAGGCGGCGACAAAGATCCACGCGATGCGGCTGATGACCTATGACTGCGCGTGGAAGATCGACGAGGGCCGCGACACCCGCAGCGAAATCTCGATGATCAAGAGCTTCTGCACCGAGGAAGCCTACAAGATCGTCGATCACGCGATGCAGCTTTACGGCGGTATGGGCATGACCCGCGAGCTGCCGCTTTACCTGATGAGCAACAAGCTGCGCACCATGCGCATCTATGACGGCCCGAGCGAGATCCACAACTGGGTGGTCGCGCGCGGGCTGCTGGGCACCAGCGAGTGAAACGCCAAGGGGCGGGGCGGCCCGAAAGCCGTCCCGCCCCCCGGCGTCCCCTTGGGGGCTTGTCTCAGAACGAGCCGCGCAGGCCCACGTAGAAGAACCGGCCGCGCACCCCGATCGGGCGGACCAGCGAACCGAGGTAGGGCTCGCGATCGGTCAGGTTGTTGACCCCGCCATACAGGCTGAACTTCTCGGCGAAGTTGTAGCTGGCGAAGAGATCGTGCACCATCGAGGCCCCGGTGTCGCGCTGCGCGAGTGGCACGAGGGTGTTGTCGGGCCGCACCACCACCTGGTTGCCATCGATCGCCACGTCGACAACCTGGATGTTGGTGATTCCCGGCGAAAGCTGGCTGCTTTCGAAGCGGCCGGTCCAGCCGACGCGGAAGTCTTCCAGCTTCCAGGTGACACCGAAGTTGGCGATCCATTCCGGGTTGCCGAATTCGCCGAGGTTGTCGTTGTCGATCGCCTGCGAGGTGAGGTCGAGCTCGGCCTGCAAGCCGGTGGCGGTGGTCCCCGGAACTGCGGCGAAGATCGAGGTGTCCTCGAGGAAGTGGGTGCCCGTCACCGACAGGTCGAACGAGCCGTAATCCTCTCCGAAGGGCGCATCGACGGTGTAGGTCGCGGCGAAATCGATGCCCCGCACCGCCAGCGAGCCGAGGTTGACGTTGCCGGCGGTAAAGTTGTCGATCACCCCGGTGGTCGGGTTGCGGGTGATCGCATCGCAGAACTGGTTGTCGGTGGTAGGCAGGTCGACGCAGGCCGCGGCGATCTGCAAACCGGTGAGCGAGCCCACCGCGCCGGTGATCTCGATGTCATAGTAATCCGCGATGACGCTCAGACCATCGAGGAACCCGGTCGGCTGCCAGACGAAGCCGGCGGTGAAGGTCGTCGCCTCTTCCTCTTGCAGGTTGGGGTTGCCCCCCGTGGTGCCCGGACGGAAGGCCGAGGCGAAGTTGGCGGGGTTGAACCCGGCCGGCACGAATTCGAGGCAGTTGGCCGGGCGGAACGAGCTGCCCGAATTGACGTTGGCCGCCGCGCAAGGGTCGGCCAGCAGGCCGATGGTCGCCGCGCGCACCGGGCCGAACAGTTCGGCCAGGTTCGGCGCACGCACCGCCACCGAATAGGTCCCGCGCAGCGAGAGCGAGGGGATCGGCTTGTAGCGGCCGCCCACCGTCCACGCGGTGGTCTTGCCGATGGTGTTGTAATCCGAGAAGCGGATCGCGCCGTTCACTTCCAGCAGCTCGACGAACTTCATGTCGCCCAGCAGCGGAGCGCGCAGTTCGCCAAAGCCTTCGGTGACCGTGATCGAGGGGGCCTGGAAGGTCGGATCGGGCGAGGGGCGCACCGGCGAGCCGCTGGAGACGACGCCGCTGGTGATCCCCGGCGAGTTCTGGAGCGGGGATGGGGTGAACAGCGAGGTGTCCTTGCGCCATTCGAAGCCCGCCGCAAAGCCGATCGGACCGCCCGGCAGCTCGAAGAATTCGGCGGTGTCGCCCGCCAGCGTGCCGAGCAGCTGCTGCTGGGTGAGGACCGTCGAATTGACGATATCGACAAAGGCGAAGTCCGCGCCGGCACCATTGATCGAATCCGGCCCGAAGATGTTGATCGGCGCGCACACGCCGGTGCGCGGCGTGAAGCTGATCGCCCGGCCCGTGCCGTCGGGGTTGCGCGGCGGGCGCGGGAAGGGCGAGACGCCCGGCGCCGTGCCGTCAAGTTCGGAACGACAGATGATGTCGCCGGCCTGCGCGTTGTTGGGGTTGATCTGGATCGATTGCCCGCCGCGGATCGCGCTCACCGTGCGGTTGTTGGCGCGGAAGGCGGCGAGGTTGCCGGTGTTCAGCGCGATGGCATCGATCGCGTAGAAATAGCGGTCGTCGAGGCGGGTGTTCTTGAACACCGATTCCACCTCGGTGCGGCCGTAGTTGTAGGAGATGTCCCATTTCCACCCGAGCTTCTCGAACTCGCCGCGCAGACCCGTGACGAAACGGATCGTGGTGCGTTCGGTGTTTTCGGTCGGCAGGACGTCGATGTCCTGGATGTCGCGCGAAACCACGATCCGCGGGCTCTGGCCGAGGCCCTGAAGCTGGGTAACCTGCGCGGCAAGCGCGGAGGGGATGAAGGGGTTGTCGAGCCGGATCGGAATGTCGTCGTTGAAGGGTGTGCCGGTGGCATCGATGCCGTCGGTAAAGGCGTATTTGCCTTCGAAATAGGCTTCGATCCCGGGCGTGATCTCGAAATCGGCGCCGGCGCTGAACACCAGCTGCTCGATTTCGGGGACGATCAGTTCGTTGACGTTGGCGCCGATCCCGTCACCGCCCGATGCGCTGAAGGCATCGACGAAGGTGCCCGGGTTGAAGGCGCGCAGGGTGCTGCCGTCAAACACCTGGGCAATCGGGATGTTGGTGCCGGGCAGGCGCGGCACTGAGCCATCGGGGTTGATCGCGTTGACCGCATCGAAGGCGCTCGCGAAGCCATTGTCGATGGCGATGATCCCGAAGCGGCTCGACACGGGCAGGGTGACGTTGGGGTAGAATGCCTGCGCCGGACGCTCGCCCGCAGGCAGGCCGAAATCGCGGTCGGTCAGGCCGAGCAGGCTGAAGATCGCATCATTGGCAAAGCCGAGACCGAACAGGCCGGTGCCCGCAAAGCTGCGATCGCTGGCCTTGAGCGATTCCTGCTTCGAATAATCGACCGAGAACACCGCGCTGCCGCGCCCGTCGGCAAATTCACCGCCGCCCGCGAGGCTGACCGAGTAATTCTCGGCATCACCCTCATCGGAAATGCCGCCCTGCACGTTGAATTCCAACCCGTCGAAATCGCGGCCCGAGCGCAGCGTGAAGTTGACCACGCCCGAAACCGCGTCAGCGCCGTAGATCGACGAGGCCCCGCCGGTCAGCACCTCGACACTCTTGATGCGCCCTTGCGGGATCGCGCCGACATCGACCGCGGCCGAGCCGCCGGTGCCCGGCACATGGCGGTGCCCGTTTTCGAGCACGAGGGTGCGCACCGTTCCCAGCTGGCGCAGGTTGAGCAGGCTGATGCCGAGGTCCGAACTGTCGCCCGCGGCGGCCTGGTTCACCGAATCGATGCCCGGCAGCGAGCCTTGCAGCGCCGGGATGTTGCGCAGCTGCGTGGCAAGGTCGGCCTGGCCGCTGAGCGCGATGTCTTCCGCGCCCACCACGGTGATCGGGCTGGTGCTTTCGGTGACGGCGTCGAGGGCGATGCGCGAGCCGGTAACGACGATCGCTTCGCCGGGCTCGTCAGGCGCGGCCTCTGCGGCGGCGAGGTCCTCGGCGGTGATCGTCTCCTCGCCATCGACCGCGTCGGCGGCGCTGGCCTTCGCGGGGGCGAGGCCGGCGATCAGCAGCGCGGCGGCAAGAGCGGGAAGCGACGACGAATGGAGAGAGAGCTTCGTGATGCGCATGGGTAGGTCCTCGCGTGAAAAAGGTCGGGACAGGGTCTGGAACCGCGGTGTGCGGTGCCGGGCCTTGCCGTCTTCGCCGGGATGTGCCGTACCGTGGGGGGTGTCCCCTCTCGGCGCATCCTGTGCGGTCCTTCCTGCGCGAGGGCGGATGCCCGAGGTTTGCTGCCCCTGATCGTCTGCCCCCAGACGAAAGATGCGCCAGTTATCTGGCTGCACCCAAGGTCCGGTATTACGATCTGGCCCATTCGTGGTTAGTGGTCATTCGACGTAGTTTCGCAGGCCCCGCCGGTTTGCGCCTGTCACTGTGATGGAATGGCAACAGGCCTGCGCGGCGCGGCGTTTTTGCGGGTTCGCGCCGGGGCTGCAGCTCTGCTAGCAGCTTGCGCCATGAGCGAATGGATCACGGCGGCGCGCGCGGCTCTCGGGGCGGCGCGCCAGTATTGCGAAGCGGTGCGGATGGCGACAGCGGCGGTGGTGGCCCCGCAAGGCGTGCCCGATCCGGCCTTGCTGACCCGCGAGCAGCAACGCGTCCACGGCTTTGCCTGGGTGGCGGCCAGTATCGCCGCGCTGGAGGCGACGCTCGACTGGGCGGCCCGCGCGCAAGGGGCGGGGCGGCTGGGGGAGGCGGATGAACTCGCCCTGCGCATCGGCTTTGGCGAGGCTCTCGCCCAGATCGCCTATGGCGTGCCGATGAGCGCACACGAGGTGGTGCGCCCCGCAGGCCTCGGCACGGCGGCGGCGGCGCAGGCCTTTGCCGCGCATCCGGCCGTGGCGCGCTTTCTGGAGGATGGCAGCACGGCGCAGACCCGCGCGCGGCTGGCGGCGCTGCTGGCTGAAGGGGTGCGCCCGTGCGAGGCGCTGGATGATGATGCGCTCGATCTGATCCGAGACCAGATGCGCGCCTTCACCGCCGCCGCGATCACGCCACACGCCCATGGCTGGCACCTCGCCGATGCGCTGATCCCCGATGATGTGATCGCCGAGATGGCGGCGCTGGGCGTGTTCGGCGTGTGCATCCCCGAGGAACACGGCGGCCTCGGCCTCGGCAAGCTGGCGATGGCGGTGGTCTCGGAGGAACTCTCGCGCGGGTGGATCTGTGCGGGCAGCCTTGGCACGCGGTCAGAGATTGCGGGCGAACTGATTTCGGAGAACGGCACGCCCGAGCAGAAGGCCGCGTGGCTCCCCCGCATTGCCGATGGCTCCTGCCTGCCCACCGCCGTCTTTACCGAGCCCGACACCGGCAGCGACCTCGCCGCGGTTCGCACCCGGGGCGAACGGCAGGCGGACGGCAGCTGGCGGGTGACGGGGGCGAAGACCTGGATCACCCACGCCGCGCGCGCCGACCTGATGACGATGCTGGTGCGCACCGATCCTGACACGCCGGGCTATGCCGGGCTCTCGATGCTGCTCGCCGAAAAGACGCGCGGGACCGATGCCGTGCCGTTCCCCGATGCCGGTATCGACGGGAGCGAGATCGAAGTCCTCGGCTATCGCGGCATGAAGGAATATGCGCTTGGCCTCGATGGCTTTGCCGTGGCCGCCGAGGGCCTGCTGGGCGGGCGCGAGGGGCAGGGCTTCAAGCAGCTGATGCGCACCTTCGAAGGCGCCCGCATCCAGACCGCCGCGCGCGCCGTCGGCGTGGCGTGGGACGCCTTCGACCTCGCGTTCGATTATGCGCTGGGCCGCAAGCAGTTCGGCGAGCCGCTGACCGCTTTCCCGCGCGTCGCCGACAAGCTGGCGCTGATGGCGGTCGAGACGGTCATGGCGCGCGAGCTGACCTATGCCGCCGCCCGCGCCAAGGATTCCGGCGCGCGCTGCGATATCGAGGCGGGGATGGCCAAGCTGCTGGCGGCACGTGCGGCATGGAGCGCGGCGGACAACGCGGTGCAGATCCACGGCGGGAACGGCTATGCGCTCGAGTATCCGATCAGCCGGGTGCTGTGCGATGCAAGGATTCTCAATATCTTCGAGGGCGCAGCGGAGATTCAGGCGCAGGTGATCGGGCGGGGTCTGCTGGCGGGTCAGGCGATCAGAGCACCCGCCTGACGCTCGCCTCGGCCATCGGCGCGCGCAGGGTTTCGGGGGCGAGGGCGCTTCTCAGGTCGACATGGCGGGGCCGGTCGCCGCGCAGCTTGAAGATTCGCCGCACCCGCGCCACCAGACCCGCCGCATCGAAGGGCTTGGAGACGAAATCCTGCGCCCCGGCATAGATCGCCTGCAAGTGGTCCTGCTCGCCGTTCATGGCGGTGAACATGATCACCGGCAGATCGTAGAACATGGCCGACTGGCGCAGGCGGCGCAGCAGGGTGAGGCCGGACTGGCCGGGCATCGACTGGTCGAGCAGCAGCAGATCGGGGCGCTTGCGATTGATGCAGGTCCATGCCGCCTCGGCACTGTTGACCCATCCGCAGGCAAAGCCCGCATCGATCAGCAGCTCGCTCGCCAGTTCGGCGACCAGTTCATCGTCATCGGCAATCAGGATGCGGGCCATGGGGGTCCTGTGGGGCAAGTTAAGCGGGATAGTGGCCTGTTAACCAACCTGTCGTTTTAGGCGGCCTGACTGGCCCCCTCGCAACAACCCCTAGGCGCCGGCCAGACCCCCGCTTGCCCCTGACTTGCGGGGGTGTAAGGGCTGTTCGCCATGACCAGCGATTCTATCGGCGGCGCAGCCAGCAGCGCCCGCATCGGCCCCTTCTATGTCACCGAAGGCATCCACAACCTGCGCGATTACGGCGGCTATGCGGTGCAGGGCGGTGGGCGCGTGAAGACCGGGCTGCTGCTGCGCTCGGGCCAGCACATGGAGGCCTCGGACGCGGATCTCGCGCTGGTCGATGCGCTCGACATTCGCACCGTGATCGACCTGCGCGGCACCAGCGAGCGGACCGGATTTCCGTGCAGGCGCCATGCGAACTTCGCCGCACAAGTAATTGCCTATGATGGTGAAACATCGAACTCCCCGCCCCACGAAGGCGGCGGCGGGCAGGTGGTGATGACCCCTGAAAAGGCACGCGAGCGGATGCTGGCGGTCTACACCCGGATGCCGGTCAACCCCGCGATGATCTGGGTGTTCCGCGAATATTTCAACGCCCTCGACGCGAACGAGGGCGGAAGTCTGGTCCACTGCTTTGCCGGCAAGGACCGCACGGGGATTGCCGCCAGCCTGCTGCTCCACGTGCTCGGCGTGCACCACGATGATATCGTGACCGAATTCCTGCTGACCAACGAAGCCCCGACCCGCGCCATCCTCGAACGCCAGTCGCTGCCCCGGATGGAGGCGCATTACGGCGCGATCGAGCCTGAGGCGCTGCACAACCTGATGGGTGTTCTGCCTGAATATCTGGATACTTATATCGCGAAGGTGACACAGGATCACGGATCGCTCGATGCCTATCTGGCGACAATCTTAGGTGTGGACGAGGATAGAAAACAGCGCCTCAGGGCCAAGCTGGTGGCGTGACAATCGCTTCGGCAAACCCCATATCGCTCCCCTGAGATTCCCACCGCAAGGCACCCGCACCATGGCGACCCACACCACCAAGATGCTCATCATCGGCTCCGGCCCCGCCGGCTATTCTGCTGCGATCTACGCCGCGCGCGCAATGCTGGAGCCGATTGTCGTGCAAGGCCTCCAGCCCGGCGGCCAGCTGACCATCACCACCGATGTCGAGAATTATCCCGGCTTCCGCGACGTGGTGCAGGGCCCGTGGCTGATGGAGGAAATGAAGGCGCAGGCCGAACATGTCGGCACGCGCATGATCTGGGACACGATCGTCTCGGTCGATCTGGAAAGCGGCTCCCCATTCCGCGCAATCGGCGACAGCGGGGACGAATATATCGCCGATTGCGTGGTGATCTGCACCGGCGCGCAGGCCAAGTGGCTGGGCGTTCCGGGCGAGATGGCGCTGGGCGGCAAGGGCGTGTCCGCCTGCGCGACCTGTGACGGGTTCTTCTACCGCGGCAAGAAGGTCGCCGTGATCGGCGGCGGCAACACCGCCGTGGAAGAGGCGCTCTATCTCACCAACCATTCCGACAACGTCACCCTGATCCACCGCCGTAACAGCCTTCGCGCCGAGAAGATCTTGCAGGAACGGCTGTTCGCCAATCCCAAGATCACGGTGATCTGGAACAAGGCGGTCGACAGCTTCGAGGCGGGCGAGAACGGCATGCTCCACCACCTTGCCCTCACCGACACGGTCACGGGCGAGGCGAGCACGCTGGAGGTGGACGGGGCCTTCGTCGCCATCGGCCACGCGCCGGCGACCGAGCTGTTCAAGGGCAAGCTGCCGATGGACGAGAGCGGCTATCTGCTGACCGAACCCGGCACGCCCAAGACCGCGATCCCCGGCGTTTTCGCTGCCGGTGACGTGACCGACCATGTCTACCGCCAGGCGGTGACGGCGGCGGGCATGGGCTGCATGGCCGCGCTCGATGCCGAACGTTACCTCGCCGCCCGCGCCCATGCGGGCCAGCAGGCGGTGGCGGCGGAGTAATCCGGAGCAAATCCCTCCCCATCCTGCGGGACGGGGAGGGAATTCGGCCATCACCCGTGGGAGTGGAACACCGCAATCCCCGCGTGCAGGATCAGCGCCATCAGCGCGAGGCTTGAGAGGGCGAACAGCGCGAAGCGCACTGCCACCTTGTTCCATGTCGCCTGCACGATCGAGTGCAGCACCCGGAAGGCCACATAGGCCCAGGCCAGCGTGGTGTTGAACCCGTCACCCTGACCGATGATCGCCAGCACGATCGCCACTGCATAAAAGAGTGTAGGAGCTTCGTGCAAATGATTGTAATTGTCGGCTTTCCAGCTGACAGTATCGGGCAGCTGCGCGCGCAGGGAGGCGCCGGTCGAACCGACCATGCCCTTGGCATCGATCCCCGCCTTGACCATCGCCGGGATACGGGTGGCATACATCCACACCCACATCACCATCGTCCACGCCAGCAGCGCGACGACGGGTTGCAGAATGTCCATTCCGATCATGGTGGTCTCCTCAGGCAGGCAGGGCGGAAGGGTCGGCAAAGGCGGTGACCATCACCGCGCGGATCGCCAGACCCAGCAGGGCGAAGGTTGACAGGATGAACAGCAGAAAGCGCACCGGCACCTTGTTCACCGTCGCCTGCCAGATCGAATGGAGGATGCGCAGGGCGACGTAGGCCCAGGCCAGCGCCACATCCACCGCGCCCGCGCCCATGATCGCGAGGATCACGGCCGCCGCATAGAACACGGTGGGCTGTTCCATCAGGTGGGCATAGTTGTGTGCGGGCCAGTTGGCGCGCGGATCGAGCCTGCCCTCAAGGTCCTGCCCGCGCGCGCCGGGGTTGTTGCCGAGGTCGATCCCGGCCTTCTTCATCGCGGGCAGACGCACGCTCGCCAGCCAGAACACCATGATCAGCGACCACAGCACCAGTACGGCGGCGGGCGCGAGAATTTGCGCTTGCATTGAAATGATCCCCTCGGAATGCCTCTCTGCCGTTCAGACTGCGAGGGGCGGTTTGGATTGTCAAATGCAACCCATCGCCCTCGGGGGTCCGCCATGCACCTTGTCCACGACCATGCTGCGCCGCCTGCCGGCACCATCGGCTTTGACGATTTCCTCAAGGTCGATATCCGCGCCGGCCGGGTGATCCGCGCCGAGCCCTTTCCGGAGGCGCGCAAGCCCTCGCTGAAGCTCACCATCGACTTTGGCGAAGGTGTGGGGGTGAAGCGGTCCTCGGCACAGATTGCGGAGCTTTACGCGCCCGAGGCGCTCGAAGGGCGGATGGTCGCGGCGGTGGTCAATTTTCCGCTCCGCCAGATCGGCAAGTTCATGTCCGAGGTGCTGACGCTGGGGTTTCCCGATGCCCAAGGCCGCGTGGTGCTGTTCGCGCCGGACGAGGCGGTGCCACTCGGCGCGCGGCTGTTCTGAGGCGGGCTTTGGCCCTGTCCAGACCCCCTCCAGACCCCACCTAGACCCCCGTTAGACCCCCTCTGGCGAGGGGTTTCACGTGAAACATCACGCCGCAGCGGGCAGGGCGGGAACAGTGATCGATCGCTCCCCGCCAAAATCCTCGCGCACCACGATCCGGCCCTGCCGTTCGAGATGGTCGAGCAATCGCCGCACCCGGCTGGGCGAGGCACTGCCATAGAGGCGGCCAAGTTCTTCCTCGTCCGGCATGGCATGGCCGCAATGGGCAGCGATGAGGATGGCGAGGTAGGGGGCGAGCATGTCGTCATCCACCCCTGCGGCGGCCTGCGCGATAATGGTGCGAGCAGCCTCGTCGATCTGGTCCATGCCGCTGATTGCAAAGGCGAAAAGGCGGCGGAAGCGGGCGATGTCGACATGCGCGGAGGCGATGCCCTGCTGGCGGCAGCGGATCGCGAAATCGCGGAATAGGCTGGCCGCCGGACGATAGGTCGCGCCCTCGGCCAGAGCGATCTCGCGCACCACATCCTCGATGCTGCCGCCATCGCTCGCCGGGGGCGGTGCGATGGGGCGCGGAGCGGGCGCGGCGGGGGTGTCGACCGGCGTGGCTGTAGGCGTCACCTCTGGCAGCACACGGGGCTGGGCGAGGGCTTCCTCCAGATCGGCGCGCGGCTGCGGCGGCGGCGGCACGCGGCGAACCGGCTGGGTCTGAGCCGCGGCCT
Source organism: Sphingomonadales bacterium (assembly GCA_019750455.1). Lineage (GTDB taxonomy): Bacteria > Pseudomonadota > Alphaproteobacteria > Sphingomonadales > Sphingomonadaceae > Erythrobacter. The sequence goes on from JAIEOM010000120.1 coordinate 24,588, forward strand.
CGGCCAAGCGATCGGTCAGCAGCGCCTCCATCGCGCCCTCCTCGGCCTGCGGGAGCGGAATCAGTCCCTGTCCGCCGCCGCGCCCGGCGGTGCGCACCGCGCCGACCTGCACCGCTACCGGCCGCCTGCTGATCGCCGGGCCGAGGCCGAGGAACTGCCCGCGCTGGAGATCGCGGATGCGCTCCGCCTGCCGCCGGTCCATGCCGAGCAGATCGGCGGCACGCTGCATGTCGATATCGAGAAAAGTGCGCCCCATCAGGAAGTTGCTCGCCTCGGCAGCGACATTCTTGGCAAGCTTGGCGAGGCGCTGGGTGGCGACAATCCCGGCGAGCCCGCGCTTGCGACCGCGGCACATCAGGTTGGTCATGGCCGACAGCGTAAGCCGCCGCGTCTCGTCATTCATTTCGCCCGCCGCGGCAGGGGCGAACATCTGCGCCTCGTCCACCACCACCAGCGCCGGATACCAGTGTTCGCGCGGGGCATCGAACAGGACGGTGAGGAACAGCGCAGCGCAGCGGATCTGCGCCTCAACCTCCAGCTCATCAAGCGCCAGCACCACCGAGGCGCGGTGCTGGCGGACACGCGCGGCCAGCGCCTCGATCTCGCGCGGGGAATAAGCGCCAGCGTCGATTACCACATGGCCGAAGGCATCGGCCAGCGTAACGAAATCGCCCTCGGGATCGATGATGATCTGTTGGACCTGCCCCGCGCATTCCTCGAGCAGGCGGCGCAGCAGGTGCGACTTGCCCGAGCCCGAATTGCCCTGCACCAGCAGACGCGTGGCGAGCAGCTCGGCAAGGTCGATGCCGATGGCCTGGCCGTCCGGGCCGCGTCCGATGTCTATGGTGGCTGTCACGCGCAAGGGATTAGGCAGGCGGGCCCTGCGGCGCAAAGGGAGCGGTGGAGTTTTCCAGCGATTCCCGCGCAGCTTGCCGCAGATCCTGTCGCCTTGCGAAAAGTTACTGATCGAAGCTGCCGTGGTGGGTGAGTTCCTCCAAGGCAAACACTCCCTAGCGTCCCGCCCAGTGAAACAGGAAACCAACGATAGCGGCCGCCTGACTCTCCCCGGCGACCGATCCTTGCGTCAAGGCTTGCTCGACCTGATCGGGCGGCGGCGATTCCCGTGCGTCGGGGCAAAATCCGCGCTGGCGAAAGGAGGGCTGAGGATCGAAACGGCGGCCTGCCTGACCTCGTCGCAGGACGACGCGCGCATCCATGATCGCCTTGCACGCTGGAGCCGGGCCTGGCGCAAGGATGCAGACGGCCTGCGCAGCATCGCCTTTGTCTTCGCCGGCCCCCGCACGCTCGATGAAACGGGTTTCGAGGTCGCCCTTTGGGAGCGGATCAACGCGCTCACGGCCATCGATACAGGGTGCGGCTATCCGCGTGCGTCCGGCTTTTCCGAAGACCCGCGCTCCCCCGATTTCGCGCTCAGCTTCGGCGGGCAAGCCTATTTCGCGGTGGGCCTGCACCCCAGAGCCTCGCGCCGCGCCCGCCGCTCGCCTTCGCCAACCATTGTCTTCAACCTCCACGACCAGTTCTCGCAGCTGCGCATGGCGGGGCAGTACGAAAGGATGCGCGCGGTGATTCTCGCGCGGGATACCGCTTTCGATGGCCGGCCCAACCCGATGATCGCCCGCCACGGCGAGACCAGCGAGGCGCGCCAGTATAGCGGGCGCGAGGTCGGCGAAGACTGGCAGTGCCCATTCACTTCGCCGGGGGACCGCCGTTGATCCGCCGCATCCCGCCCCGCAGCGGCATCGCTGTGAGTGTCCCCCGCGGCGCGGTGCTGACCGTGATCGACCCCGAAGGCGGGCAGGTCAGCGACATGTTTGCCGTTGCCGCCGGCGATCCTGCCGAGGTGCTCTCCAACGGGCGGACGCTCGATTATGAGGAGACCCTGCGCCTCACCACCGGCGCGCGGCTGTGGTCGAACCGGTCGCGGGTGATGCTCACGATCACCGAGGATACCGCGCCCCATCACGATTTCCTGCTGACCCCGTGCAGCGAGGATACCTTCCGGCATTTCTATCCCGACAAGCCGGTGCATCGCGGCTGCTTCGGCAACCTTGCCGAGGCGCTTGCGCCGCATGGCGTGGTGCCTGCAATGATCGGCACCGCCTTCAACATCTTCATGAACGTGCCGGTCGCGCCCGATGGCCGTCTGGCGGTGCTACCGCCCGGCACGCGCCCGGGCGATTTGATCCGGCTGCGCGCGGAAATGGATCTGATCGTCGGCCTGACTGCCTGTTCGGCCTATGCCTCGAACGGGGGTAGCTTCAAGCCGATCGATTTCTCGGTGATGCTGGCCGAGGGGGCGGCGACAGGCTGAAAGCCCGCCGCCGCCGTGCCTCAGATTTCCGCGACAGACGGCGTAAGGTGATCGGTGCGGCCTTCACCGTCTTCGCCGCTCTGGCGGTTCTGGCCGAGCTTCTCTTCGACCCGGTCGATCAGTTCGCCCTTGCCATCGCGGGCCACATCGCCCGCCTGCCGCGCCCGGGCGCCAGCCGCATCGAGCGCCTGTTCGCCAAGCGCGCCGACGGTGTCTTCCTCGGTTTGCGTAGCCGGAATTGCCGATCCCGCCACTGCGCCGACAAAGGCGGCGGCAAGGCCGCTCACCAGCGGGTTGTCGAAATAGAACCCGCGCGCATCTGCCAACATGTGCCGCGACCGCTCGCGGGAGCGGTCGGCGAAGGCATGGGCGCTCTCGCTCATCCGCTCGCGCCGCTGGCGCAGGCTGTCGGTCGCTGCGTCAAGCCGCTGGCGGAAGGCGCCTTCATCCTCCTCGGGGCCCTGCTCGATCATCAAATAGTTGGCGCGGGCAATATCGCGGCGGCGGCGATAGGTGAGGTCGTCCTCGTCGGCCATGCGCTCGCAGCGTGACATGTGTTCGACATAGCTGCGGTGTTCCGGCTCCCATGCGCTGTCATGCGAGGCCCCGGACGTCCCGCCCGAGCGCCCCACCGGGAGCTTCAACGCCGAGGGCCGCGCATCGGCTTCGCTGACGAGCCACAGTCCGCCGATCGCGATCATCCCGAGCGCGAGCGGATTGCGGCGGGCGGTGTCGATCAGATAATCGCTGTCCACCCCCGTCTGCCCCGCCTTGTCGAGCAGCGCGTCGATAATCGCGCGCGGGGTCAGTTCGCCTTCGATCTGCCGGACGGTGCGGCTCATATCAGCTTGTGTTGCGCGAATCTCGCGCTCGATCTCTTCGGGCGTGCGCTGGTCGGTCGTGTTGGTGGTGGCGTTCATTTTCGTGCTCCGGTGTCGGGGGTGTGGCCGGTGGCGGCGGCCGGGGTGTCGGCGATTGTATCGAGGCTGCGGTCGGGCTTGAGGCGGCTCGCAGCGATTGTCTTGCGGCCCGAGGCATAGAGGATCAGCGCAATCACCAGCGCGGCGCTGCCGACAAGCGTTGTGCCAAGCGGCACATCCTCCAGCGCGGCGCCGACATAAAAGGCGATGCCCATCAGCAGCACGCCGAGACCGGCGATGCCGACCACCGCTGCGGCTGCCATCGCACCGACGGCAGTCTTCACCTCGGTGGCTGCCTCACGCACTTCGGCCTGCATGAGACTCACCTGCTCCCGGGCGAGATGCGCGCCCTGCTGGGTCAGCCGGCCCATCAGATCGACGATGTTATGGTCTTCGCTGCCTTGGCGGACCGAAGGGGGGGGCAGGGCTGCGTGGCCGGTCGCTCATCGCGGCACCCGCGTGTATTCGTCATTCCCGTCCGAATAGGCTGGCGTGAAGCCGCCGCCGGCTTCGGGCCTGATGTTCTCGTCTGCCGGCCATTGTTGCGCACTGCCGTCGCTGGCGTCCCGTGCATGGCGCTTGTGGTCGACGCCTGCCCGAAGCACGCGCGCCGCCGCGAACCCTGCGGCGGCCGAGGCCGCCAGGAACGTGCCGGGACTGCGCCGGGCGAAACCGGCGATGTCGCGGCCCAGCTCGTCGATGCTCCGCCCATCGACATGCCTTGCCAGTTCCTCGATCCGCCGCGCGGTGCTTTGCAGGGCGGTGGCCATCCAGTCGGGCGCATCGGGATTGTCGCGAAGGTCCTGCGCGGCTGTCTCCAGCGCAGAAGACGTTGATCCGGCAAGATGTGCAGCTTGGCCCTTGCGGCTCTCCGCTTCCTGTCGTGCCCGGGCGCCGACGCTATCCTTGAGACGCGCGGCGTCGTGTCTGAGGTCTTTGGCCATTTCGGGCTGCTGCCCCGATTGGTCGCGTGTCGAGATGTTCATCGGCGAGTCTCCTTTTCTCCGGTTCGCCGGAACTCTAGGCACCCCCGTCGCGAACGCCCCCGACTAAGCGCCGGGACGGGGCGCGAACGGGGTAGGGCGGACAGGGCTAACCTGGATCAATAGCCTGTACTTATTGGCCTTTATGGGAAGCGTGCGATTGGGCCTCGGACCCGTTTTCGAGGAGTGTCCCGTGCCATACCGCGAGTTCCGGATCGACCACGCCACCGGCCCCGCAATCGTCTCTGCCCCGCTGTGCAAGCAACGCCCGTGGCCCGGAGTGAAACCGATGCGCGCGATGTTTCTTGGGTTGCTGTGCCTTGTCCTGCCTGCCGCCTGCACCTTCGGCACGGACGAGCGGGAGGGTGCGGAGGAGGCAGCCCCGCAGGCCGAGGCTTTCCAAGCCGGTACCGATCCGCTTGCCTCGCGCGATCCTGCGCCGGGCGAAACCGCCGCTGGCGGGACGCCCGACCGCAGTCCCCGCCCGGTCATGCAGGCGCAGGTGGTGCTCGAACGGCTGGGCTTTGCCCCCGGCGTTATCGACAGGCGGGAAGGGCTTGCCTTCGCCAATGCGCTCAAAGGCTTTCAGGAAGCGCGCGGCCTGCCGGTCACGGGCAAGCTCGACGATGCGAGCCGCGCTGGGCTCGTCAAGTGGGCGAACATCCCGGCGACCCGCGTCGTGACGATCCCCTCATCATGGGGCGCCGAGACCTTCGCGCCCATCCCGGACAGCATGGCCGCGCAGGCGGAGATGGCACACATTGGCTACACGAGCATGGTCGAGAAGCTGGCCGAGCGGTTCCACACCACGCCGGAGGTTCTGGCCGAGCTCAATTTCGGGGTCATGCACTTTACGGTCGGGCAGGAGGTGCGGGTGCCCAATGTCGGGGCCGATGCGATCGACCCTTCCGTGGTCGACAACAAGGAATGGCTGGCGACCCTGCGCTCGCTCGGCGTCGGTACCGCGCAGCCTGATGTCGCGCGGATTATCGTTGACGAATCCGAAGGCTGGCTCAAGGCCTTCGATGGAAATGGGCGGCTGGCGGCGATGTTCACCGTGACCACCGGATCGCGGCATGATCCGCTGCCGATCGGCGACTGGCAGGTAAAGGGCGTCGCTTACAATCCGCCCTTCGCCTTCGATCCCGAACTGTTCTGGGATGTGCCCGACAGCGCGGAAAGGCAGCGCCTGCCGCCGGGTCCTAACGGTCCGGTCGGGGTGGTGTGGATCGATCTTACCAAGGAGCATTACGGCATCCACGGCACGCCCGAGCCACAAGCGATCGGTCGCAGCGAGAGCCATGGCTGCGTGCGGCTCACCAACTGGGATGCGGCACGCCTCGCGCTGATGGTCAGCGGCAGGACGAAGGTGGAATTCCGCCACTAGAACGCGGTGCAGCGCCAGCCATTTGGTGATTGCATTGCGCCCTGCCCTTGGCGATGAAGGGGGCGGGGTCATGGAAATCTTTCTCCTTCTTCTGCTGGGCGGTTTCCTCGCTGCGGCTTGGTCGCGGATCGGCACGCTCGAGCGTCGGGTGGCGGACCTTGCCGACGAACTGGCCGCGCTGCGCTTTGCGGGTCGATTGTCCCGGACTGGACCTGTCCCCGAGGCGCCCTCGGCACCCGCAGAGCCCGCGCGCGCCATCCCCCGCGCCGGTGGGGAGCTGGTGGCAACCCTCGCCGAACCGCTTCCCGAGCCTGCGGAGCCTTCCCCGGCTGCACCCGACGCCGCAGAGGTCGAAACCCCCGAGCCGCTCGCAGAGGAGCCGGCGCCGCTGCGCGGGCTGTCCTTCGATTTCGAGGATATCTTCGGCCGGCGCTTGCCGATCTGGGGCGGGGGCTTCGCGCTTGCCATCGCCGGGATTTTTCTTGTCCGCTTCTCGATCGAGGCGGGGTTGCTGACCCCTTCGGTGCGGGTGGCGCTGAGTTTCGTCTTCGGCCTTGCCCTGCTGGCCGGGGCAGAGACCGCCTACCGCTTCGACGAGCGGCTCGCCGATCCCCGGGTCCGTCAGGCGCTGGCCGGGGCAGGGCTGGCGACGCTTTACGGGGCATTCTATCTCGCGGGCACGACCTATGGCCTGATCGGCGCGGGCGCAGCTTTCGTGGGGCTGGCGAGTGTCACTGCGGCGGCTATCGGCCTATCGTTCCGCTTCGGCCTGCCAAGCGCGGTGATCGGCCTGGTCGGAGGCTTTGCCGCGCCGCTGCTGGTGGATAGCGACAGCGCGAATGTACCGCTGCTCTCGTTCTACCTCGCGCTTATCACTGGCGGGCTGGCGTGGAGCGGAGAGGCGCAGGGGCGGCGCTGGATGAGCTATGCGGCGCTGGCGGCGGGCCTCGGCTGGGGCGTGCTGATGATGATGGCAGGCGTCCAGAGCACTTCGGATTTCGCCGCGCTGGGTATCTACCTTGTGGTGCTGGGCGCGGTGTTGCCAGCCTTCCTGCATTCACGTGGCGGGCCAAGCCTGCCGCAGCTTGCCGCAGGGGGCATCGCCACCTTGCAGATGGCGGCGCTGGTCAGCGATGCGGGCTTCGCGCCGCTTACCTGGGGGCTTTACCTGCTGATCGGTGCGGCGGTGGCGGGCCTTGGCTGGCGGTTTGCAGCCCTGCGTCCGGGAACGCTGGTGGCAGCCGGGCTGGGGTTGTGGTTGCTGGTGATCTGGCCCGATCCTGATCCGCGCTTATTCGCAGCCGTCGCGGCGGGACAGGTGGCGATCTTTGCGCTCGTGCCGCTGGCGTATCATGTCAGGGGCCGGGCCGGTCTGCTCGATCTGGCGCAGCTTGCGGCGGTGACGGCGATCATGGCGATTGCCGTCTACGCCCGGTTCGGACGCTGGGACGCCGACAATTTCGAGCCGCTTCTGACGCTCTCCACCGCCGCGCTAGCGTTGATCCCGGCTGTCGCCTTTGTTGTGCTGTGGCGGCGCGGAGAGGAGCGTCTGACACGGCAGGCGCTGACTGTGCTCGCCCCCGCCGCCACCCTCCTTTTCGGGGCCTTGCTGCTGGTGAGTCCGGCGTGGTTGGCTCCGGTCATGGCGCTGGCCGCCACTATGCCGCTGTTGTGGTGCGAGGCGCGGCGCGAGGCTCCTGCATTGCACGCAGCCGCATGGGCTGGTGGGGCAACGGTGGTGATCGCGCTGGCGTTAACGCCCGCCTTTGTTGCGGAGTTCACACAGCTCGGCGATCTGGAAAAGCCAGTCGATACCTTGCGCGCCGTGCTGCGCTGGGCAGCGGCCGCTACGCCCTTTGCAGCGATGGCAGTGATCGCCCGTCCGGCGCCCTCGCGAGCGGTTGGCGAGGCGCTGGCGGTGGCGCTCGGATATGGCCTTCTCGCGCAGGTGCTTCCGAGTGTGGCGCTGGTGTGGACCGCCGGTGCAGCCGCCATCGGCCTGTTCCTGGCCATTCCGCAGCGCTTGGTGGCATGGACGACCGCCCTCGCCATAGCAGCAGCGTGGAGCCTTGTGCCGCTGGCCGGATGGCTGACCGGCGGGCTGCTGGCGCTTGTGGGGGAGTCGTTCATGGCCACCTCGGCAGTCAAGCCGCTCGATCTTGCGCTGCGCGTTGCGCCGCTGCTGTCGGTATTGGCGGTAATGGTGCGGAAGGACCGGGGCCTGCGCCTCGAGGTGCGCGCGGGCGCGCTGCTCGGCCTCGGCGTGATCGGCACCATTGCTCTCCACAGCCTCTACAAGCAGGTCTTCGCGATCACGTCGCTGTTCCAGTTCGAACATTACGGTATGGGTGAACGTAGCATCTGGCAGGCGGTGCTGGTCGCGGCGGCCTATGGCGCGGGGAAGGGGCTGCCCGCCGGGCTGCGGCGTCCGGTCGCACTGGGTCTGTCCGGCGCGGCGCTGGCGCATTTCGCGGTGTTCACGCTGCTGCTCCACAACCCGCTCTGGTCCGTGCAGCATGTCGGTCCGACGCCGATCGCCAACTGGCTGACGCTCGCCTATCTCGGGGCGATCGCGACGCTGTGGATCGGGCGCGCGCAATGGCCCGAGGCGCCGCATGCCGCCCGCATCGCCTGCGATGCGGCGACCATGGCGCTGATCGCGCTGCTCGCCTTCTCGCTGCTGCGGCAGGTTTTCGCCGGATCGGTGCTGACATCGCGCGGCATCGACCAGGCTGAGAGCCTGCTGATTTCCCTGCTGGGGATCGTGCTGGCGCTCGGCTTCCTGTGGTGGGGATCGTGGCGCGCATCGCGCAGTTGGCGCATCGGGTCGCTTGTCCTGATGCTGGTGGCGGTGATCAAGGTGTTCCTGATCGACGCCGCCGGGCTGGAGGGCCTGCTGCGCATCGCCAGCTTCATGGCTTTGGGTTTCAGCCTGATCGGGATCGGCTGGGTCTACACCCGCCAGCTTGCCCGCACGCCTTCTCCATCGCCCTGAAGCGGCGCGGCGTCAGGGACGCTTGGCGCCGCCCGGCTTGGGTCCCGGCTTGAAGCCGGGCTTGCCTTTGGGCTTGCCGCGGAACTTCCCGTCACCGGGGCCATTTCCGCCCGGACCGCGGTTGAACGGCCTGGCGTGCACCTTGGGCGCGAACTGCTTGCGGTTCTCGCGTGCTTCCATGCGCGGCCCTTCCGCCGATTGCTCGATCAGGATCGCGTCCTGATCGTCATCGTCCGAACGGGTGCGCTGCAAAGTCGCTGCGAATTTGGGGGCGATGTCGCGCGGAATCTGGAACCAGCTTTCGTTCGGCCCCACACGGATCGCCCCGATCTCGCCGCGCGTCACATGGCCGCGGCGGCAGATCAGCGGCAGAAGCCAGCGCGGCTCGGCATTCTGGCGGCGGCCGATGCTCATCTTGAACCACACCGTGTCCTCGAAACCCGGGCGGTGCTTTTCGGCCTTGGCTTTCTCGCGTGCTTCGGGGGTGTTGACGAGCAGCTCTTCCGGCTCGGGCAGCTTGGCGCGGTGGGCCTGCACTAGCGCGGCGGCGATATCCTCGGGCGCCATGCGCTGGAGCAGTTCGGCGGCCAGCGCGCGGTCGGCCTCGTCATATTCGGTGGGCGCGGTGAGCTTGTCCATCAGGCGGACGTGATCCATCGCGCGGATCGCTTCGGCGGTGGGCGCATCGATCCACTCGGCCGCGATCTGCGCCCCGCGCAGCATCCCTTCGACCCGGCGGCGGCGGTTGAACGGGACGAGGATCGCCGCCGTGCCCTTTTTGCCAGCGCGCCCCGTGCGGCCCGAGCGGTGCTGCAAGGTTTCGGCATCGCGCGGGGTATCGACATGGATGACAAGGCTCAGCGTCGGCAAGTCGATCCCGCGCGCAGCGACATCGGTGGCAACGCACACGCGCGCGCGCCGGTCACGGATCGCCTGAAGCGCCGCGTTGCGTTCGGACTGCGAATGCTCGCCCGACAGCGCCACGACGCCGAAGCCGCGGTTCTGCAAGGTGGCGTGCAGGCGCCGCACGGCTTCGCGCGTGGCGCAGAAGCAGATCGCGGATTCGGCCTCGTGATAGCGCAGCAGGTTCACCACCGCGTTCTCGATCTCGGAGGGGCCGACGACGACCGCCTGATAGCTGATATCGTCATGGCCGCGATCGGCATCGGCCAGTTGCAGGCGCAGCGCATCGCGCTGGTAGCGTTCGGCAAGGCGCACGATTTCGCGCGGCATGGTCGCCGAGAACAGCAGGGTGCGGCGGCTTTCGGGCGAGGCGTCGAGGATTTCCTCGAGGTCCTCGCGGAAGCCCATGTCGAGCATCTCGTCAGCTTCATCCAGCACCACGCCGATCAGCGCCGAAAGGTCGAGCGCGCCGCGTTCGATGTGGTCGCGCAAGCGGCCCGGCGTGCCGACGACGATGGCCGGGCCTGAATCGAGCGCGCGCCGCTCCTTGCTGGCGTCCATGCCGCCGACACAGGTGGCGATGCGCAGACCCGCACCGGCATAGAGCCAGGCAAGCTCGCGGCTGACCTGCAGCGCGAGTTCGCGTGTGGGGGCGATGACGAGTGCGAGCGGGCGATCCACCAGCGGGCTGCCGCCGGTTGCCTCCAGAAGGGCCTCAGCAAGGGCGAGCCCGAAGGCGACAGTCTTGCCCGACCCGGTGCGGGCCGAGACGATCAGATCGCGTCCGGCGGATTCGGGGGCGATGGCGGCGGCCTGCACGGGCGTGGGTGCGGCGTAGCCCCGCTCGGCAAGGGCTTGGGCCAGCAGCGGGGGAAGATTCTCAAAGGACATAAAGGGGGCTTGCTCGGGAATGCGCGGATGGTTCGCGGGGGGAGGAGGCAGAAGGCGTGAGAACGGTGCGAACCGGGATCGACGCGGGCGAGGCTGCACCGGGCGGCAATGGCGGGTGCGCCGCTGCCCATAGCGGCAAAGCGGCGTTTTGGCTTGCGTTATTTTGCAGATGCGAACGGCAGCCTCTGAAACGGGGCAACCGGGGTGCAGGAAACAGGCTCCTGCACCCCGGCGCATGTTCCGGTTACTTCAGATCGAAGCGGTCGAGCATCATGACCTTGTTCCAGGCCTTGGCGAAGTCGGCGACGAACTTGGCCTCGCCGCCCGCGACGGCATAGGTTTCAGCCACGGCGCGCAGTTCGGAATTGCTGCCAAACACCAGATCGACCTCGGTCGCGGTCCACTTGAGTGCGCCGGTCTTGCGGTCGCGGCCCTCGTAGATGCCCGTGGTTTCGGCCGGCTTCCAGGTGTTGCCCATGTCGAGCAGGTTCACGAAGAAGTCGTTGCTGAGGGTGCCCGGCGTGTCGGTGAACACCCCGTGCTTGGCCCCGCCGGTGTTGGCGTCGAGCATCCGCATTCCGGCCAGCAGGACGGTCATTTCCGGCACGGTCAGAGTGAGCGTGTCGGCCTGATCGACCATCATCTGGGTGGGCGTCAGACGGGCCTTGTCGCTGGTGAAGTTGCGGAAGGCGTCCGCTGCCGGGCGCAGTTGCTCGAAGCTCTTGGCGTCGGTGTGCGCGTCCGTCGCATCGACCCGGCCCGGGGTGAAGGGCACGGTGACAGAGTGGCCCGCAGCCTTGGCCGCATCTTCCACCGCAACCACGCCGCCGAGCACGACCAGATCGGCAATCGAGACCTTCTTAGTGCCCGCACCGGCATTGAACTTAGCCTGCACGCCTTCCAGCGCCTTGACGACCTTGGCGATCACTTCCGGATCATTGATCCCCCAGTCCTTCTGCGGAGCGAGCCGGATGCGCGCGCCGTTGGCGCCGCCGCGCATGTCGGTGTCGCGGAAGGTCACCGCCGAGGCCCATGCGGTGCGCACCAGCTCGGACCGCGAGAGGCCGGCGGCGCGGATTGCCTGCTTGAGGCCTGCGACATCATTGCCATCGATCATGGCATAATCGGCCTTGGGCAGCGGGTCCTGCCAGATCAGGTCTTCGGCCGGAACCTCCACCCCGACATAGCGCGCCTTGGGGCCGAGATCGCGGTGGGTCAGCTTGAACCATGCGCGGGCGAAGGCTTCGTCCATCGCCTTGGGGTTCTTGACCCAGCGGCTGGTGATCGCGCCATAGGCAGGATCATAGCGCAGGGCGAGGTCGGTGGTGAGCATCACCGGCGCATGGGTCACGTTCGGATCGAAGGCATCGGGTACGACCTTCACGTCTGCCGCATTGACCGGTTCCCACTGCTTGGCGCCTGCCGGGCTGGTGGTCTGCTTCCATTCGAAGGCGTAGAGGTTTTCGAGGTAGTTGCTGCTCCATTGGACCGGAGTCACCGTCCACGCGCCTTCAAGCCCACTGGTAGTCGCATCCTTGCCCACGCCGGTGCCGCACTTGTTCTGCCAGCCAAGACCCTGCGCTTGCACGCCCTGTGCCGCCGGTTCCTTGCCGACGCAGTCCGCCGCCTTCTTCGCGCCGTGCATCTTGCCGATGGTGTGCCCGCCGATCACCAGAGCGGCGGTTTCCTCGTCGTTCATGCCCATCCGCCCGAAAGTGGTGCGGATCTGCTTGGCCGAGGCAAGGATGTCGGGATTGCCGCCCGGGCCTTCGGGGTTGACGTAGATCAGCCCCATTTCCGTCGCGGCGAGGGGGGTGTCGAGGTTTTCGCCCTCGGCATTGCGTTCGGAGGTCAGGAATTTGGTTTCCGGGCCCCAGTAGACCAGTTCAGGCTCCCAGGCATCGGCGCGGCCGCCAGCGAAGCCGAAGGTCTTGAACCCGGTGTTCTCCAGCGCGACATTGCCGGCAAGGATGATGAGGTCCGACCACGACAGGGCCGCGCCATACTTCTGCTTGACCGGCCACAGCACGCGGCGGGCCTTGTCGAGGTTCCCGTTGTCGGGCCACGAATTGAGCGGCTCGAAGCGGATCTGCCCGCCGTCCGAACCGCCGCGCCCGTCACCCGCACGATAGGTGCCTGCCGAGTGCCAGGCGAGGCGGATGAACAGGCCTGCATAGTTGCCGTAATCGGCCGGCCACCATTCCTGCGAATCCGTGAGCGCGGTGTTGATGTCGGCCTTCACGGCCTTCAGGTCGAGCTTTGCGAACTCCGCAGCGTAATCGAACGCCGGGCCATTGGGGTCGGGGTTGTATTCGTTCTGGCGCAGTCGGGTGAGGTCGACGACGTTGGGCCACCAGCCCTGCACGTTGCGCGGCGCGGCCTCGGTCTGGGGCATCGCGGCGCGGCCCATGCCGGGCTCGCTGAAGCCCGGCGGGGTGGCGGCGGCAGGCACGGCGGCAAGAAGCGCGCCGGAGAGAAGAAGGGTTGCCTTGGTTCTGAGAGTCATTGTTGAGCCCCGTTTTTCTGGTCACTTGTTCAAAGCATGGGGCGTTTGCTTGCCGGTCACAGGCAAGCGAGGGTGCCCCGCGCCGACCGCCGATACAAAGCGGCAACGTGCGCGGGAAACGGCTTGTCGTAATCACAGTGATGCGGAATTTCGATAATCGGCCGGGGCGAACCCCGCTGCTCGATCAGCCTCTCCTGTATCAGGCCCGCGGTCATCCTCCGGCATTCCACCGCAGTCAGTCGCGCCGCTCCCCAATGACCGTTTGACGCTCACCTCATCATTGCATATTGTCTTAGTTGCATAGCTTCGCAGATATGCAAAGGAGGGTGTCATTCCGAGTCGCCTCATCGTTTCCAAGGAAGTGGCCGACCTGTTCAAGGTCCTCGCCCATCCTGACCGCGTCCGGCTCGTCGAGGAGCTGCGTGGCGGCGAAAAGGATGTGACCGGTATTGCTACCGCGCTCGATCTCCCGGCGACCCGGATTTCCCAGCACCTTGCCGCGCTGCGCACGCACCGGCTGGTCAGGGACCGGCGCGAGGGGCGCCAGCATTTCTATCGGCTCACATCGCCCAGCATGGCCGGCTGGATCCTCGAAGCTCTTCAGTTTCTCGAGGTCCGGAGCCCGATCGAGGATGGTTCGCACCTCGACGAGGTACGCAAGCTGTGGGCCCCCGATCTTGCCCGTGTTTCAAATGAAAAGGATTGAATGATGTCGAGATTTGCCATGGGAGTCATCAAGTTCCAGCGCGAGGTGTTCCCCGAAAAGCAGGAACTGTTCGAACGGCTCAGCACCGGGCAAAGTCCCGAGGCGCTGTTCATCACCTGCTCGGACAGCCGCATCGAGACCGCAATGCTCACCCAGACCGATCCGGGCGAGCTGTTCATCTGCCGCAATGCAGGCAACATCGTGCCTCCGCACACCAACCAGACCGGCGGCATGACCGCCTCGATCGAATTCGCGATCGGCGCGCTGCGGGTCCCCAATATCGTGATCTGCGGCCATACCGAATGCGGCGCGATGAAGGGTGCGATGAACCGCGACGGCCTCACTCATCTTCCGCACGTGCGTGAATGGCTGGGCTATGCGCAGGGCGCTGTCGATATCGTCGAGGCTCTGGGAGCGGGGCTCAGCGAGACCGAGCGGATGCGCATGCTGCTGGAACAGAATGTCATCCTGCAACTCCAGCACCTCAAGACCCACCCCACGGTTGCGGTCGCGCTGGCGCAGAATGCGGTGAAGCTGCACGGCTGGGTCTATGACATCAAGACCGGCGAAGTGTCGGCCTATGATGAAGTGACGCGCGAGTGGCTGCCGATCGAGGATCGCTATGCGTCGGAAGCGGCCAAGGCCGTCATTGGCGGTCACGCCTGCTGACGGCACGGTTGCTTGAGCACCCCCGACCTTACCCCTCCCCGAAGGATTGCCGCCGATGTCCACCCTTTCCGCCCGCCGCCCGTCCTCAGCGGTTCTGAGCCGGGATTTCCTCGCCTCGATCGTGGTCTTTCTGGTCGCCTTGCCACTGTGCATGGGGATCGCGATTGCCTCGGGCGCGCCGCCCGCATTGGGGCTGATCACGGGGATCGTCGGCGGGCTGGTGGTGGGCAGTCTTGCCGGCTCGCCCTTGCAGGTCAGCGGGCCGGCGGCAGGGATGGCTGTGCTGGTCTACCAGCTGGTCAGCGAACACGGGCTGATCATGCTTGGGGTGGTCGGGCTGATCGCGGGCGCGCTCCAACTGCTCGCCGGAACGCTCAGGCTCGGGCAATGGTTCAGGGCGATTTCGCCCTCGGTCATTCACGGGATGCTGGCGGGCATCGGGGTGCTGATCTTCGCCTCGCAGGTCCACGTCATGCTCGATGACGCGCCGCGTTCGAACGGATTGGCCAACCTCGCCGCTATTCCCGAGGCGATCGTCAAGGCCATCCCGACAGATGGTTCGGTGCACCACCTTGCGGCACTGGCGGGGATGATCACCATCGGCACCATCATCCTCTGGAACAAGTTCAAGCCGGCGCGGCTGGCGCTGTTGCCCGGGCCGCTTCTGGGGGTGATCGTGGGTACCATCTTCGCGTTGGTGTTCGCCCTGCCGATCACGCTCGTCGAACTTCCCGCGAACCTCACGGATGCGCTCAATATCCCGACCATGGATGCGCTTGGCCGCGCGATCGAACCGGAGATCATCGGCCTCGGCTTTGTCTTTGCTTTCGTCGCCAGCGCGGAAACACTGCTCTGTGCGACAGCGGTGGACAAGATGCACCTCGGCGCGCGCACCAATTACGATAAGGAACTGCGCGCGCAGGGCATCGGCAACATGATCTGCGGCGCGGTGGGCGCGCTGCCGATGACCGGCGTGATCGTGCGATCGGCCGCCAATGTCGAGGCGGGCGCAACCACCCGCTTTTCAGCCATCGCGCACGGAGGCTGGCTGCTGCTGGCGGTGGTCGCCTTTCCCTTCGTGCTCAACGAAATCCCGACCAGCGTGCTGGCGGCGATCCTGGTGTTCACCGGCTACAAGCTCGTGAATATCGCACAGATCCGCAAGATCGCAGAATTCGGGCGGCAGGAGCTGGCGATCTACTTCGTGACGCTGGTGGGTGTGGTCGCCATCGACCTTCTAACCGGGGTGATCATGGGCTTCGTGCTGGCGACGCTAAAGCTGGTCTACACCTTCTCGCATCTCGAAATCCGCACCACGCGGGATGATGCCGCGAACCGTGTCGATGTATGGCTCACGGGTTCGGCGACGTTCTTCTCGATCCCCCAACTCAGCGCCGCGCTTGATGGCATGCCGTTCGGCAGCGAGGTGCATATCCATGTCGAGAAGCTCGACTACATCGACCATGCCTGCCTCGAAATGCTGTCCTCGTGGGAAAAGCTGCACCAGAGCGTTGGCGGCAGCCTGATCGTCGAATGGAGCGATCTGGTGATGCTTTACGGCCGACGCTCGCAGGATCCTGCGAAGACATCGATCCCAGGCCTGACTGAGCGGTCCGCGGCCTGACATCGCTCGCACCGCTTAGCGTCCGGTGACGAGCGCCAAGCGTGCAGCAGGCGCCCCGGTCTGGTCCGGCGCGGGCCGGGCTGGCAGCGCAGTCATGGCCTTCCAGCCGGCAACCGGTCGCCCGGCGGGTTCGGGACCATCGCAGAGACGTGCGATGACATCGGCGTCGGTGACCTGCTGAGCATAGGGTGCCGGCGAGCCGCGGGTCGGCGTCACCAGCCCGCGGTCGCGCAGCCGCGCCCAGCCTTCGGACAGGCGCTGCGCGGCGAAGGCGTTCGTCCCGCCGCGTGCGGCAAGGGCAAGTGCCTGAACCAGCAAAGCAGCATCGAGCGGGCCGTTGGTCGGGGCAGGGCCGGCAGTCTCTCCGCAAATGATCGCGAGGCCCCGGGTGTGCCACGCCATCGGCCATGGCCCACGGATGCCGGTCAGTTCCGCAAGCAGCGCGAAGACGAGGCTGCGCAGTTCCGGCAGAACGATGATCGCGTCCCAGCAGGCGGGATTGGCTGCGAGGCGGGGCAGCGTTTCTTCGATGGTCAGCACTTCGAGCTCCAGCGCCGTGCTGGCGAGCCCTGATTTGATGGCGAGCAACTGGCGCCCTGTGACGCTCCGGCTGCGCTCATATCCGATGATCGCGACCTTGCTGCGGCCCTCGGCATGGACGGCGCCGATCATGTCCTGCATCAGCTGGTTGCCGGGTAATGATGCGCAGGCGTCCTCGTCCAGCCTGCAAGCCGCAGGATGCGGTGAGACAAGCATCACGTCGATCGCGGCGCTCCGGCCGGAGCGACTGGCGCACGGGTCCCACAGGTAACTGGCCACCCAGCGCGCCGGGAAAAGCTCGCGCACGCCGCGAGGGTCCTGAAAGGCAAGGCAGGAATGCGAGAGCCATGGCGCGAACACGGGCGCTTCAGGTGCGGTCCGGTTGCCCCATGGCCATCTGGCCCGCTGTCGCAGCGTCTGTGACCGCTCCTGCGGAATGCGCATGATGCCGAGGTTGAGCCAGTCGAACAGCTGCATCATGGCGCCATCCCATTCGGCGTTCGGGGCCTCTTCGGGATCGGCCAACACAAGGCTGTTGCAGACCAGAGAAAGATTATGCTGCCCCTCGCTTGCCTGTCGCGGAGCAACCGCAGTCTGCGTGTCGAAATCCTGTGCAGAGATGCTGCGTCCGGCTTCGTGACTGATGGGATTGTTGTTGGCGGCGTTCATCGGACAGGTCCTTCGCGGCGGGGGTGCTGCGCGTTCTACACATGGCCCAGCCCGAAAAAATTACATTGTTCGCCGCCAATCGTTCGCTTTTATCAATGTATCGTAGGAGAGGCGTCCCCTGCCAATCAGACGAATGCTGGCTGCTGCCAGACCATCATGGACAGGATAATCCACGTGCTAAACATGATCAGATAGGGCCAGCGGCGCGGCCATAGCGCGGCCACGATCAGCGTTGCCCCCGCAGTGCCTGCGAGTGCCAGCAACTCCCAGATGGCCACGCCGCTGGCCGTTCCGCGCATGGCCGTCTGCATGGCGCTGCTCGCCCATTGCGCAGGCAGCAGGGCGAGCAGCCATGAAGGCAAAGCACCCGGCGATGCCATGGCAGTGAAGAGAATGGCGCCTTCCCCCGCGATGATAGCCACGGCAATCCACCAGCCCCGTTCCCCGATACTGCGTGCGAACAGGGCGCCGCGAGCGGAAAAGCTGAGGCTGGCAACGCCGATGGCGAAGGCGACGAACAGCCCGTGCTGCAGCGATGGAAGGCCCAGCATCAATGCCAGAAGGACAAGACCTGTGCCTGCCGCGAGAGCAAACGCCACGCCGATCCCCATCCGCCCCGTCGCTGCGGCCGCGATCATGCCCGCACCCATCAGTGCGACAGCCATGATCGGCGCGGCCAGATCGGCGAGAGACCGGGTTGCGGATGCGTTCGGCTGCATCACCATGGCGAATGCGGGCAAGGCGATGCCGGCCACCAGCGCCACCAGCCACGGAAGTTTCGGCCAATCCTGCGGCGGAGCGTGGGGCGCGGGCGTCATCCGCACGACACTGGTGCAAGCGCCTCACCTTGTCGAGCGGGCAACTCAAAAACCGGTGGCGGGGATGGCGATGGTTACCACGTCGTCACCCGCCTCGACCGGCGGACCGGTGATCCCGTAGAGCGCATAGCCATCCACGGGGGAGGTCAGCCGCTCCACCTCGCGCCCGGTGTAGTCGCGGATGATGCCGATCAATTCGCCCTTGGCAAGTAACCGCGGCGCGGGAAGGGTAGGGTGATAGACCCCGCTATGGCTCGCCTTTACCCCAAGGCTTCCCTCGAACAGCCGCGCAGGCCCGGCGGCGTCCCGCATCGGCACGCTGCACATGCCGAGAATGGAGAGCGCATTTTCCACCCCCGCAACGATGGCCGCGACATGGCTCTCCTCGCGGCTCCCGTTCTGGCCGATCTCGACGAGGATCGTGGGCTTGCCCATCGCCACCCCCTGCCGGTTGAGCGAGCGCCCGCTGTCGATCTGGGCTTGCGTGTTCATCGCGTAGCGCACGATATTGGGGAAGCCGAACCCGCGCGCAACCTTCAGCGCCAGCGGGAAATCGGTGGCCAGCGGCCCGCCATAGGCGCCGACAAAGGCATCGAGAAACTCCGCTCCGTCGCCGCTGTGCACGTCCATCAGGAAGTCGCTGCGGGCGACCACTTCGCGCGCGATCAGATCGGCAATGCGCTGTGTCTGGCTTCCCTTGGGATCACCTGGAAAGACGCGGTTGAGGTTCTTGCGGTCGACCGGATTGACGTTGGGCGAACGGCCTTCGAAGCCGGGAATATTGGCGACCCGCACCAGCACCAGAGTTCCCGCCAGCTGTGCCGGATCGACGCGCTCGGCAAGCCGTTCCGCGGCAAGGATCGAGGCGAATTCGAAGCCGTGGACCCCGGCCACCACCGCCAGCACCTTGCCGGGTTTCGTCCCGTGGAGGACGGTCACCGGGATGAAGGTCTCCCCGTCAGCGCCGGCCGGCACCGCGATGCGCAGATCGGCGCGGGTGCCGGACGCGATGCTGTGCCCGGCGATCACGAACGCGGAAGAGTCCGATGGCGCGGCGAGCGCGGGGCTGCCTGCAACCAGCAGCGCCAGCGCGGCGAGAAACAGGCGGCGGATCATGCTCATGGCAAGGGCTGGTAACGCGGCAGATTGCCGAAGACCAGCGGATCATAGGCCGGGTTGCGGAACAGGAGCGGGTAGTGGAACGCGCGCAGCTCCGCGTGGTATTCACGCACCCGGTCTTCATAGGCGATCATCGCCTGCGTATCGGTTTCCGCAAGCTGTTCGAACCCGCGCTCGACGAGGGATGCTGGGGACAGGAGAGCAGCCATCCCGGCTGCCCTGTCGCGCGCAAGCCGACCTTCGCGCCACGCCGTGACCACGGGTTCGGCCTGCATGTCGCCGACCTGCTGGAAGGCGTAATACCATTTCCATTCAAAGGGCTTGTCGACCTTGCCCCAGGCCTGCCATTCGGGGTGGCGGGCGAGGAAGGGGGTCATCGTCGCCTCCTTAGGCTTGTCCCAGGCATCGTTCACCGCCTCGCGCTGGAGCATCAGGATCTGTGCACCGTCAGGCACCGCAATGCGCGCTTCGATCGCGGCACGGGCAATAGCCGGAACCAGCAGCGCCAGCGCGATCCAGATACCGACCAGCGTGGTCAGCACCACCGACGGGGCGGCGTTGACGCGACCGGCCAGCGCAATCAGCAGCCACCACACCAGCAGCGCGCCGATCACCAGAGCGCTTGCGCCCAGCACCTTGGGGAGCGCGCTCCCCTCGATCCCTGCGCCGATCCAGAAGGGCAGCAGCACAGCAAGCGCAAGACCGCCGAACCGCACCAGCGCACGCGGCAGCCACACCCGTGCGGACGTACCGGCGGTGGCAACCAGCAGGTCATGCCGCCCGGCCACGCGCTCCGCGCCGCGCAAATCGTGCAGCAGCAGGATCAGCAGCAGCGGTGCAAGGGTTGCCGCCATGTAGGCGAAGTCGAATCTGCCGATCAGTCCGAAATCGGCGTTTCGCGTATCGGCTTCGTGGATCTGCCCCTCAAGCGCCAACATGCGTACGCGGTGCAGCCACGGCGCAGTATCCCGCTGGCCGAGCGCGGCAAAAGCGAGGTCGGATGGCGGCGCATAGGTCAGATGGAAGGCCGCATAGGCCGCGCCGCCCCAATCCTGCTGCCCGGCGATGGCATTGGCGCGATCCTTCGCGTCCTCTTCCAGCAAGGTGGAAATGGTTGCGCGCTGTTCGCGCACCTCCGCGATGCCGAAGCCGGTTGCCGCCGCCGAGAGCAGCAAGGCGAGCGCGATCCACAGGAGCGCCCCTCGGTCGCGCAGCATGAATCGCGCCTCGCGCAGCATCCCGGTCATGGCCGCAGCCTCCGTGCGCCGATCAGGATCGCGCCGAACAGCAGCGCCAGCCAGCAGGCCAGCATCGCCAACGGCAGCGCTGCCCGCGCCGCCCGCGCTTCAGCCGGGTCCGGGGCGAAGCGGAAGGTGTCCAGCAGGCGCCAGGCGTCGGCGTTCACCCTTGTGCGCGCTTCCGCTTCGGGGTCGGAACTGCGCTTCGCATCGTCGGCAAAGGACAGCGCATTGGTGTGGAGATCGTTAAGTGCCTGCACGAAATCGAACCGCAGGGTCTCGCTTTCGCGCAGGAAGCGGTGGTGGGTGGCAAGATCGGTCCCCGCCAGAGCGCGCGAGGCCGCGCCTGCCGCCAGTGTCGGAGAAAGGATGCCGAAGCCCGTCACAATTCGCGACTGCGCCGCCTCGCGCGCCATCCGGTTTTCGGTGAAATCGTTCATCAGGCCGGTGAGCTTTTTTTCCGAATAGCCCGCCACCACGCCGCGCCAGTTGATCGGCAATTGCTCGACGCTCTGGACCCCGTATTGCTCCAGCACCTGTCTCTGCAAGGCATCGAAGGCGGGATCGGCGGCATTGTGTCCGTCCCCCAGCTTGCGCTGCTCGGCAAGCATGGCGAGGTCGCTTGCGATCTTGCCGGGCGCATCGATTGCGGCGCTACCGGCGTTGATCGCGATCCG
>JAIEOM010000049.1 GCA_019750455.1 Sphingomonadales bacterium
GCGAGCGCCTTGGCCGCATCGCCCGAGGTGCGCAGGCCGCCATCGGCGATCACCGGCACGCCCGACTTGGCAGCCTCGGCGGCGCTTTCCATGATCGCGGTCAGCTGCGGCACGCCGACGCCCGCGACCACGCGGGTGGTGCAGATCGAGCCCGGCCCGATGCCGACCTTGACCGCATCAGCCCCGGCATCGACCAGCGCACGCGTGGCTTCGGCGGTGGCGACATTTCCTGCGACGACCTGCACCGCGTTCGACAGCTTCTTCACGCGTTCAACCGCGCGGGCGACTTCGATGTTGTGGCCGTGGGCGGTATCGATCACGATCACGTCGACCTCGGCATCGACCAGCGCCTCGGTGCGCGCGAAGCCTGCATCGCCCACGGTGGTCGCAGCGGCCACACGCAGGCGGCCTGTCGCGTCCTTGGTCGCGTGGGGATAGTTCACCGCCTTTTCGATATCCTTGACCGTGATCAGGCCGATGCAATGGAAGGCATCATCCACCACCAGCAGCTTTTCGATCCGGCGGGCGTGGAGCAGACGGCGCGCCTCTTCCTGCCCGGTGCCGAGCGGCACGGTGGCGAGGTTTTCGGTCGTCATCAGCTCGCGCACGGGCTGCATCGGGTTTTCGGCAAAGCGCACATCGCGGTTGGTGAGGATGCCGACGAGCTTGCCGCCCGCGTCCACCACCGGAATGCCGCTGATCCGGTTCGCCTGCATCAGCGCCTGCGCTTCGCCGAGCGTTGCATCGGGGTGGATGGTGATAGGGTTTACCACCATGCCGCTTTCGTAGCGCTTCACGGCGCGCACCGCGGCGCATTGCGCGTCAATATCGAAATTGCGGTGGAGCACGCCGATGCCGCCCAGCTGCGCCATGGCGATCGCCATGTCGGCTTCGGTCACGGTGTCCATCGCCGAGGACAGCACGGGGATGTTGAGCCGGATATCGCGGGTCAGGCGCGTCGAGGTGTCGGCCATGCTCGGCAGGACGTTGCTCTCCGCCGGGCGGAGCAGCACATCATCAAAGGTCAGACCGAGCGGGATATCCATGCTTGCCACTTTCGCGAATAACGGGAGGGGTATCTCCTCTGGCGGGAGATTCGTGGCGGCCCATGTAACGACACCGGCGGACTTGCGCTAGGGGCGCGCGGAGTCCTTTGCCGGATAGCGCGCGGGATCGGCGATCTGGCGGATCAGATCCTCGTGGAGCAGCAGATCCTCGGTCGCCGCGCCCAGCTCCACCGCAGCAGCCTCGTCCGAGGGCTTGTGGTAGCGGGTGGCAAGGAAGGGATCGAGCACCGAACGGGTGCCGTAGGTCGCCGACAGCAGCACCGTGGGCACGCCCGCCTGCACCAGCGCCCAGCCGTCCTGCCGCTGGAGAAAACTGTCCGCGAGGCTCTGGTCGCCGACCTTGCGCCCGCGGCGCGCGATCGCGGCGAGGATGGCCGCATCCAGCGCGGGGTCCTGCCCCCGGCCGATAAAGCCCACCGCGCTCCCCTCCGGCGCGACTGCCATCATGTCGAGGTTGAAGGCGGCGACGATGCCGGAGAGCGCGACCGGCGGGTCCTTGACGAAGGACCGGATGCCGAGCAGCCCCGGCTCCTCGGCGGTGGTGGCGAGGAAATAGATGTCGCGCGCCAGTGGCGGCCCGGCCTTCAGACGCCGCGCGAGTTCGAGCATCATGGCGATGCCGCTGGCATTGTCCGCCGCGCCGTTGCAGATCCGGTCCGGGGCCTCGGGCGGAGCGCATTCGCCAAGGTGGTCCCAATGCCCCAGCACCAGCACCGCGCCCGATCCCGGCACGCTGCCCGGGATCATCCCGATCACATTCTCACTCTGGAACTCACGGCGATCCGAAGTCGCCTCGATACTGACCGACAGGTTCAGTTCCAGCGGGGCGAAGCTCGCCTCCTGCGCATCGGCCTTGAGCGATTTCCAGCGCCGCGCGCCGAGCAGGTCGGCAAAGGCGGCCTCGGTGATCCATGCGGCGAGATGGTCCTGCTCCTCGCTGGCGAGCTGGAGGCGCGGACGTTCTTCGGCAGCACGCAGGCGGGCCAGCGCGGGCGCGTCGGGCAGCACGGTCAGAACCGCAGTCGCGCGTTGGCGGAACAGCGCTTCGCGGCGGGCCGCATCGCGCCCGGAATCCGCCAGCATCACCACCACCGCCCCCGCCAGCGCATCGCCCAGCACCGAGCCATCGCCGAAGCCCACGAACACCACCGGCACCCCGGTTCCCGGCCCGCCGAACGCGAGCGCGCGGCGGCGCGGGGTGTAGACCGCCGCATCGCTATCCGGCACCACCACGCGGCGGCGCCCCTGACCGAGGACCAGCTGGCCGCTCTGCGGTTCGGTGGCGAGCAGATCGACCGGCAGGCGCCAGTAGGAGCCCGGGTCATTGGTGCCCGAGACGAGGCCGACCTCGC
The DNA here is from genome assembly GCA_019750455.1 of Sphingomonadales bacterium. GTDB lineage: Bacteria > Pseudomonadota > Alphaproteobacteria > Sphingomonadales > Sphingomonadaceae > Erythrobacter. Next base: position 2,420 of record JAIEOM010000049.1, read on the forward strand.
CCATGCGGCGCTCGATGAAGGCATAGGCGCTGCGCCCGCCCGCCGTCCCGGGCTTGCGCCCTGCCATTGCATCGTCGGCCAGCGTATCGATATCGGCCTGAAGCCGTGCGGCAATATCGTCGCGGTCAGGGGCTGGCGTGCTCTCCACCGGCGCGCGGACACAGGCGGCCAGCACGAGGCTCGCCAGCAGCAGCGCCAGCCACGAGGCGGGCGCGCGGCTCATTCGGCGGTCCAGCCCCCGTCAATCGCATAGTTTGCGCCGGTGATCCCGCGCGCCGCATCGCCGCACAGGAACACCGCCAGCGCGGCGACATCGTCAGGCTGGATGAACTGCTTGGTCGGCTGCTTGGCGAGCAGGATGTCGTTCATCACCTGATCGCGCGTCATGCCGCGCGCAGCCATGGTGTCGGGGATCTGGTTTTCCACCAGCGGCGTCCAGACGTAGCCGGGCGAGATGCAGTTGGCGGTGATGCCGTGGGTCGCCAGTTCCAGCGCGATGGTCTTGGTGAAGCCGTCGAGGCCGTGCTTGGCAGCGACATAGGCGCTCTTGAACGGCGAGGCGACGGCGGAGTGTGCGCTCGCGGTGTTGATGATCCGCCCCCAGCCCCGCTCCTTCATCCCGGGCACGGCGGCCCGCGTGGTGTGGAACGCCGCCGACAGGTTGAGCCCGATGATCGCGTCCCACTTTTCGGGCGGAAAAGCCTCGATGGGCGCGACATGCTGCATCCCGGCATTGTTGACGAGGATATCGACCGGGCCGACTTCTTCCATCATCGCCGCGATCGCGGCAGGGTCCATCAGGTTCGCGCCGTTGTAGGTCGCGCCAAGTTCCTCGCACAGAACGGCAATCTGGTCCGGATCGCCCAGCCCGTTGAGAATCACCGCCGCGCCCTCGGCCGCCAGCGCCCGCGCGATCGCCAGCCCGATCCCTGACGTCGAACCGGTCACGAGGGCACGCTTGTCCTTGAGCATTCGCCGCATCTCCTGCACGCATCGGCTATTGGCAATCGCTTTTGCCGCGTGGCACGGTGCTGTCCAATAAAATTGTTGCACCATCGGGTGCGCCGGGGAGGATTTGAAATATGCGTTTGGGGCCGTTCGACACGTCACGGATCAATGTCCGCTCCAGCGATGGCGGCGGCGGAGGCGGCGGCATGGGCGCAGGCGGAATCGGCTGCGGCACGCTGGTGATCGCGCTGATCGGGGCGGTGGTGTTCGGGCTCGATCCGATGCAGACCATCGGGGTCGTCCAGCAGGTCCAGCAGCAGGGCGCACCTGCCCAGGGGAGCGGCGGCGGGCGCGAGTTGAGCGAGCAGGAAGTCTGCACGCAAAGCGACTATGCGGTCGAAGCGTGCAACGCGCTCACCAGCCTCGATGCGACATGGGCGGCAAGCTTCGAGCGGGCCGGATTGCCGTTCCAGCAGCCGGTGCTCGATCTCTACCGCAACGGGCGGGTCAACACCGGAGGCTGCGGCAGCGCGACATCGGCTGTGGGGCCGTTCTACTGCCCGGCTGACAAGGGCATCTATATCGACACCAGTTTCTACGACCAGCTCGCGCAGATGAGCGGCACCGGCGGCGATTTCGCGCGGCTATACGTGATCGCCCATGAATACGGGCACCACATCCAGAACATCACCGGCCTCGCCAAGCAGGTGCGCGCCGCACAGCAGCGCAATCCGGGCGCGGCCAACCGCTTGCAGGTTGCGATGGAACTTCAAGCAGATTGCTATGCCGGGATGTGGGCAGGCAAGAACCGCCAGCTTATCGAGGCGGGCGATCTGGAAGAAGGTCTGAGAGCGGCCAGCGCCATTGGTGACGATACCTTGCAGCGCAATTCCGGTCAGGGCGTGAACCCCGAAAGCTTCACCCACGGCACCAGCCGCCAGCGCATGGACGCACTGCGGCTGGGTCTGGAAAGCGACGACGATACTGCGTGCAACGTGTTTTTCGAATGAGGTGAACTGTTATGCGCCCATCCCTTCGTGCCGCCGCGCTGATGCTGGGATGGCTTGCCGCCGCCCCGCTCGCCGCGCAGGTCATGCCCGAACCCGATGCCGGCGAGGTCGCCAAAACACCCCTGCGCGATCTCAACATCGACGGGCGTGACATCCCCGAAGTGCTGGTCGCTGCGGAGCGCGATCCCTATGCAACGGCGGGGCTCGACCAGTGCAATGCGATCGTGGCAGACATCGCTGCGCTCGATGGCATTCTGGGTGCCGATTATGACATTGCCGAAGATCGCGGCGGTGATCGGATCAGCGAAGGCCGGATCGGGCAGAGCGTGGTGGGATCGATCCTGCCGTTCCGCGGCATCTTGCGCGAGGTGACCGGCGCAGCGGAGAATGACCGCAGGCTGCGCGCCGCCTACACGGCCGGAATGGTGCGGCGCGCCTTCCTGAAAGGCTGGGGCCTGGGGCGCGGCTGCGCCTATCCGGCGCGGCCCAAGGCGGCGGCGGACAGCAGGTAGCCGCCCGCCACCGTCCTCCCGATCAACCTTCCTGCCGGCTCCAGCGCGCAATCTGCGCGTCGAGCGTGCGCAGGATCTGCTTGCGGGTATCCTCGGGGATATCCTTGTCAGCGGCGATTTCCGCGCGCGCTTCGACAAGGCCCTGACGCGCCTCGGCCATGATCCGCGAGCGGCAGATGCTGATGACCTGCACACCGCCCTTGGCAGTGGTTTCGGTCACTTCGCCGCTGCCGGGTTTGCATTCATGCTTTACCACGACGCGGCGCTGGCCTTCGGCGCGGGCCGCCTCGCTTTCAGCCATGGCTTCCTCGATGATGCGCGGCAGATCGGCGAGCGCACGGTCCGCTTCGGCAAGGCCGGCACGCAGTTCGGCCATCATCGCCTGATGATCGGCCGCCCGTGCGCCGCCGCGGGCTTCCATGTCGCGGGCGAGGGCCTCGGCTTCGGGTGCGTTGCGGAACACCATCTTGACCCGGCGCTCCTTGCCATCGGCATCGCGCCAGACATGTTCGGTGACCTCGGCCCCGCCCTTGCCATCGCGGCTCATCAGAACCACCGCCGGCGGCTCGGGGGCTTCGGGTGCTTCAGGTGCATCAGGCGCGGAAGGCGGCGCGGGCGGCGCAGGGGGAGCGGGCGGCTCGGGCACTTCGGGCACCTCGGGCGCGGACAGCACGCCTTCGCCCGCGGCATAGGTGATGCTGGCGGTCAGCGGCAGCGCGAGCAGCCCTGCGCCCAGCAGCGCGCGGCCCGCCATGCGGCGGCGGGGGGAAAGATCGGACATGGCAAGACTCCTCAGGCGGTGGATGATCGATGTCTCTCCGAGCACCGGGCAAGCCATCGGCGCGGCGAGTGCGGCGGTGTGGGCGGTGCCGGGCGCGGCGGCAAAGCGGGCGATGAGCGCGGCATAGGCGGCCTTTTCCTGCGCCCCGCGCCGCGCCATGACCCGCGCATCGCAGGCGGCTTCCTGATCGCGGCGCAGCGCCAGCCAGCCATAGCGGCACAGCGGATTGAACCAGTGCAGCGCGAAAAGCGGCTGGACGAGGACATTGACCAGCAGGTCCCCGCCGCGGTGGTGGGCCAGTTCATGCGCCAGCGCCAGATCGCGCCCGGCGCGGTCGTGCAGCGCCAGAAAGCCGGGCGGCAGCGCGATCACCGGGTCAAGCACGCCCATCGCCAGCGGGGCATTGGTCGCAGGCGTTTCCACCAACCGCACCTTGAGGCCGAACAGACCGGCAATGCTTCCGACCTCGCGCCCTTCGGCGAGCAAGCCATCGCGCAGGGAAAAATAGGCGGCGAAGCGCAGGGCCAGAAACACCGCTGCGCCGGCCAGCCATACCCCGAGCAGGATTTCGAGGACCGGCCATCCGGCAAGCGTGGCGAACAGATCGAAGCCGGTGTCTTGCGCCGCAGCACTGATCGGCACCGTGGCCGGTGCGGCCACAGCGCCCGTCGCGGGCGCCTCGGCAAGGGTCTGCCACAGCGCCGCATCGGGTGGAGGCGGCGTGGCGGCGGAAACAGGCGCGGGCGGTTTGGGAGCCATCCACGCGGGCAGCACCACCGGCGGGATCACCAGCCGAAGGACCGGCAGCGCCCACAGCGCATAGGCCGCCTCCGGCCCGAAATGGCGAGTCACGGGGCGGCGCAACAGCAGCACCGCAGCGATCAGCACGCCGGTCCATGCCAGTGTCTGGAGCAGCACCGCGCTCATGCCCGCAGCTCCTTCAGCAGGGCTTCGATCTCGGCGAGATCATCTTCGGTCAGCGCCTCGCTTTCAGCGAGATGCGCGACCAGCGAGGCTGCGCTTCCGCCGAACAGCCGGTCGACCAGACGGCGGCTCTCGCCCCCGACATAGGCCTCGCGCGCGATCAGCGGGGTGTAAAGAAACCGCCGCCCGTCAGGCTCGGCCGCCAGCGCGCCCTTCTGGACAAGGCGCGAGAGCAGGGTCTTGACCGTGGCGAGGCTCCAGCCGCGCGCGGCGCACACGTCCTCGCACACTTCGGCAGCGGTCTGGCGCGGGCGGTCCCACAGCACTTCCATGACCGCGTGCTCGGCATCGGTGATGCGTTCGCCTGCGCCCGAATGGGGGCTTTCCTCTGATGCAGACACGGCAGCGTCTCCCTCGCTTGATGATTACACCTGTAGTCATGGCGACTACATCTGTAAACCTTGCACGTGGCTGAACAGGTCCTTGTGCGGGTTGAACTTCGTCGAAGCGGCGATACACCCGGACGAATGACATGGATGCGCGCCCTCCCCGCCCTCGCCCCGCTTGCCCTCGCCTGCCTTGCCGCGCCGCTGGCCGCGCAGGCGGAGGATGCCTTCCTGCCGATGGCCAGCCAGGTGGAACTGCAACCGGGCACCGCAGATACCAAAGTGGGCGAACTGATCTTCCGCGGCGGAGTGGAGATCGCGCCGGACAAGGCCGACATCGGGGGTATCTCCAGCCTCGAATGGCATGACGGCGCGCTGTTTGCGGTCACCGATGACGGGCGCTGGATGGAGCTCACCGTCGAGGAGATCGCGGGCAAGCTGGTCGATGTCTCGGGCGTGCGCCTCGGCCCGCTGCTCGACCCGGGGGGCAAGATGCTCGATGCCAAGAAGCGCGGCGATGCCGAGGCGCTGACCCGTCTGCCCACAGGCGATTGGCTGGTCGCCTTCGAACAGGAACACCGCATCTGGCGCTATGCCGATCTCGAAGGTCCGGCGAGCGGCGCGCAATCGCAGCCCGATCTGGAAGCCGCCGTGGCTCTGGTCAGCGGCGGGGACGCCAATGCCGGATTGGAGGCGATGGCCGCCGGACCGGACACTTTCCTTGCCTGCGGCGAGTGGGTCGATCCTGCCCGCCCCAACTGCGTTCATGCATCCATGGGCGGGATCACCCGCTTCCACTTGCCCGCCCCGAAAGGCATTGCCGAGGCTGGCGGCGTGCCCACCGATGCCGCCTGCAAGGCCGATGGCACCTGCTACGTCCTGTTCCGCAGCTACTCCCCCCGCGAAGGTAATCGCGCGGCGATCGTCGCGCTGCCCCGGGACGGCGATCCGCACACTCTCGCCGTGCTCGCCCCGCCGATGACACTCGACAATTTCGAAGGGCTGGCGGTGCGCGAGGAACCGGGCAGGACGATCTTCTACCTCGCCTCGGACGACAATCTCCAGAACTGCGAACGGACGCGCAAAGCCGGGTGCCAGCGCAACCTCCTCTACAAGTTCGAGATCGCCGCGCCTCCGGGCGAGCCGGACCCGATTGCGCCCGCCGCCTTCACCGCGCTACCCACCGGCCGCCCCGGCGTTCGCCCGCATCCGGAGGCCGCGAGTGTCAGCGTGGTGCTGGAAACCAGCCTTGGCCCGATCACCATCGCGCTGGAGACCGAACGCGCGCCGGTGACCGCCGCCAATTTCCTGCGCTATGTCGACCAGAAGCGGTTCGACGGGGTAACCTTCTACCGCGCCATGGACCTTGGCGGGCCGCGCCAGCCATCGGGACTGGTGCAGGCGGGCGTGACCGGCCACCCCAAGCGGGTCCTGCCCAAGATCGCCCATGAACCCACTACCGCCACCGGCCTCACCCACACCCACGGCGCGGTATCGATGGCGATGATGGAGCCGGGCGATGCCGATGGCGATTTCTTCATCATGGTCGAGGACCAGACCGGTTTCGATGCCGATCCGACCGCGAGCGATCCGGGCTGGCAGGCGGGCTATGCCGCCTTCGGCTATGTCACCTCCGGGATGGATGTGGTCGCCGCGATCCTTGCCGCGCCGCGCGATCCCGAACGGGGCGAAGGGCTGATGAAGGGGCAGATGCTGGCGAAGGACGTGACGATCATCTCCGCCCGCCGCGCGCCGGTCACTTCGCCGCAGCCTTGAGGCTCGCCTCGTCAAAGGCGGGGCGGCCGACAGGACTGCTGCCCGCGCGTGGCATCGCCGCCTCGATCTGCGGCAGCCACGCCTTGACCCCTGTGCCGATGCTGGTCTGCGGCAACGAGGCGAGGAAGCGCGATTTCGCCTCCCACTCCGCCACAGACCGCCCGGCCAGCCGCGCGGCTTCCTCCAGCCCCACCGGCTGGCGCAGCGCGCGGTTGATCAGAGCATCGCCGAAAAAGGTCCAATCGTTCTCGGCCACGCAGCCGAACGAGGACCGCGTGCTGGCGGCGGCAGTGAGGATCGCGGTGTCGGGGCTTGCCAGCGCAGGCACGAACACCCCCGAATAGCAGGCCGACAGGATCAGCACCCGCCGCGCAATACCAGCCTCGGCCAGCGCGGCCTTGAGCTTCGGGGGCGAAAGCACGCCATAGCCGTGATCGCCGTAGTGGTAGGCAAGGCCAATGTCCGATCCGTGGCTGGTAGTGTAGAGCACCAGCACATCCTCCTTGCCGTCCATCACCGTGCCCAGATGGGCAAGCGCCAGCAGCAGCGCGGTGATCGAGCCGTGGGGGGCATCGTCGCGCGTGCCATCCGGCCCTGCCAGCATCAGCGTGCGCCCCTCGGCCCCGTAACGCGCGGACAGCACCCGCGCCGCCTCGCGCGCCTCGCGGGCGAAGACGGGATCGGAGTCGAGCGCGATGGTCAGCACGTAGGCATCCGGCGTCCCGGGCCGCTGCGGCTTGATCGCCGCCAGCGCGCTATCCAGCCGCGCGCGCTGGGCGCGGATTTCGGCGGCGGAGACATTGCGGTGCAGTTCGGGCGAGAGTTCATAGCTCTTCGCCCGCTCTTCACGGGTCTTGCCGCCCGCAAGCTCGGGCCAGGGGGCGACATGCGACGGCGGCTGGAAGGGGTTGGGGGCGGAGGACTGGGACAGCGCAGGGACAGCGAGCAATGCCGCCAAGGCTCCAGCGATGATCCGGCCCCTGTTCATCGAAGCCCAAGCTGCCTGCCTGCCAAGGGCGGGTCAAGCCGCCATCCGGCCACCTGTCAAAAAACAAAGGCCCGATCCCTCGCGGGGGACCGGGCCTCTGTTCTTTCAGACGTGACGCCGGATCAGTACACGCGCGCCTTGGGCTCGATATACTTGATGTCGTCGGTCAGGGTGTATTCGTGGACCGGACGGTAATCGATGCGGATGTTGCTGCCGCGCCCGCCCCAGCCGTCGAACCAGGAAATGGTGTGCTTCATCCATTCCTTGTCGTTGCGCTCGGGGTAGTCCTCGTGCGCGTGGGCGCCGCGGCTTTCCTTGCGGTTGGCGGCCGATGCCATCGTCACGTTGGCCTGCGCCATCAGGTTGTCGAGCTCGAGCGTCTCGATCAGGTCGCTGTTCCAGATCAGCGACTTGTCGGTGACGTGGATGTCCTCCATCCGCTTGTTCTGCTCGGCGAGCTTGGCCACGCCCTCGTCCATCAGCTTCTGGTCGCGGAACACGGCGCAGTGCTTCTGCATCGCCTTCTGCATTTCGGCGCGGATCTGCGCGGTGGGCGAGCCGCCCTGCGCGTAGCGGAAATGGTCGAGGCGGGTCAGGGCGAAGTCCGCGCTGTCAGCGGGCAGTTCGGCCTGCTTGGCGTTGGGCTTCAGATTGTCGCGCAGGTGGTGGCCGGTCGCGCGGCCAAACACCACGAGGTCGATCAGCGAGTTCGAGCCGAGCCGGTTCGCCCCATGCACCGACACGCAGGCCGCCTCGCCCACGGCATAGAGGCCGGGGATGACCGTGTCCGGGTTGCCGTCCGGGCCGAGGGTGACGACCTGCCCATGATAGTTACACGGGATGCCGCCCATGTTGTAATGCACCGTCGGGGTGACGGGGAGCGGCTGGCGGGTAAGGTCGACGCCCGCGAAGATCTTGCCGCTCTCGGTGATGCCCGGCAGGCGTTCGGCCAGCACCTTGGGATCGATGTGATCGAGGTGCAGGTAGATGTGGTCGCCATCCGGCCCCACGCCGCGCCCCTCGCGCATTTCGAGCGCCATCGAACGGCTGACGACATCGCGCGAGGCGAGGTCCTTGGCCGAGGGGGCATAACGCTCCATGAAGCGTTCGCCCTCGGAGTTGGTGAGATAGCCCCCCTCCCCGCGCGCGCCTTCGGTGATGAGCACGCCCGCGCCGTAGATGCCGGTCGGGTGGAACTGAACGAACTCCATGTCCTGCAAGGGCAGCCCGGCGCGCAGCACCATCCCGCCACCGTCGCCGGTGCAGGTGTGGGCCGAAGTCGCGGTGTAGTAGCAGCGGCCATAGCCGCCGGTCGCCAGAACAACCGACTGCGCACGGAAGCGGTGGATCTTGCCGTCATCAAGGCACATCGCCATCACGCCGACGCACTGCTTCACCCCGTCGCGTTCGGCCATGATCAGGTCGAGCGCGAAGTATTCAATGAAGAAGTCCGCGTCATACTTCAGCGACTGCTGATAAAGCGCGTGGAGCATGGCGTGGCCGGTGCGGTCAGCCGCGGCGCAGGTGCGCTGCACCGGCGGGCCGGCGCCCATGTTCTGCATGTGGCCGCCAAAGGGACGCTGGTAGATCGTGCCATCGGCATTGCGGCTGAAAGGCACGCCGGCGTGCTCCAGCTCGTAAACCGCGGCCGGAGCCTCGCGCGCGAGATATTCGATCGCGTCCTGATCGCCCAGCCAGTCCGACCCCTTGACGGTGTCGTACATGTGCCAGGTCCAGTGGTCGGGGCTGTTGTTGCCGAGCGAGGCGGCAATCCCGCCCTGCGCTGCCACGGTGTGCGAGCGCGTCGGGAAGACCTTGGAGATGTTCGCGGTGCGCAGGCCAGCTTCGGCCGCGCCCATCGTCGCACGCAGGCCCGATCCGCCCGCGCCCACCACGACTACGTCATAGGTGTGATCGACGATCGTGTAGGCGCCCTTGAGGTGGGCCCCGCCCACGTCGTTTGCAGTGCCCTTGGGAGCTGCGGTTGCCATCAGGCGTTACCTCCGAATGCGAGCGCGGCGACGCTGAAAATCCCGAAGGCGCCCCCGCCGATGGTTGCAAGATTGAGCGCGGCAATCGCCGCAAACTTGGTGCCGGCTTCGTGGACATAGTCCTCGATCAGCACCTGAAGACCGAGCCGCGCGTGCCAGAACAGGCTGATCACCAGAAGGATCATCGCGGTCGCCGAAACGGGGTGGCTCAGCCACTTGGCCACGCTGGCATGGCCGAAATCGCCAAGCATGACGAGGCTGACCAGCAGCCAGCTCATCAGCACCACGTTGCCGATCGCGGTGAAGCGTTGCAGCAGCCAGTGGTGCGCGCCTGCATGCGCCGGGCCAAGCCCGCGCACGCGTCCGATGGAGGTTCCGTTACCCATGTCGCCTCTCCCTCAGCGCAGCAGGATCACGGCCCAGAAGGCCGCGGTGAGAATGATCGCGATGATCGGTGCAGCAACCGACCACATGCGGTTGGTATCGAGCTCGTATCCCGCGCCGATATCGAGCACGAAGTGGCGAAGCCCGCTCATCATGTGAGTGAAGAAGGCCCAGCTCAGGCCGACCAGCACCACCATGCCCAGCGGCGAGCCCATCCAGAACTGGAAGGTCGCATAGGCCTCGGGCCCGCTCGCCAGTGCGCCGAGCCACCACAGCAGAACGCCCAGACCCACCAGCGCCATGCCGTCGCCGGTTGCGCGGTGGAGGATCGATACGAGCATGTGCGGTCCCCAGCGCCAGATCTGGAGATGGGGCGATAGCGGTCTTTGGTTCATGGTGATCCCGTCTGGTCCCTTTTTTCGTGGCTCCCACTTAGCGCCGCTGGCGTATGAGGCAAGCGGCGAGCAGTGGACACAGCTTGCAAATTTCTGGATAGGCGATTGCATGGGACACATTCTTGTAACCGGATCAAGCCGCGGAATTGGCAGTGCGGCGCTGGCAGCCCTCGCCGCGCGCGGGGCGAAAGTCATCGGTCACGCCTCGCGCAGCGGCATCGAAGGCCCCGGCGGCGCGCCGATCATTGCCGCCGATTTCGGCGATCCCCTATCCGTGCAAAACCTATGGGATCAGGCGCTGGACATCGCGCATGGCGAGATCGACGTGGTGGTCAACAACGCCGGGCGGTTCGAAGCGAACCGGCTCGACCGGTCGGACATCGAATGGCTGGATGCGTGGGAGGACACCGTCAGGGTCAACCTCACCTCGGCCGCGCAATTGTCGCGCTTTGCGGTGCTGCACTGGCAGGAGCGCGGCTTTGGCGGGCGGCTCGTGCATGTCGCCAGCCGCGCCGCCTATCGCGGGGATTCGCCTGCCCACTGGCACTATGCCGCCGCCAAGAGCGGGATGGTCGGCATGCACAAGACCATTGCCCGCGCCTATGCAAAGGACGGCATCCTCAGCTTTGCCGTGACCCCCGGCTTCACCGACACCAGCATGGCAGGCGATTACCTCGCCAGCCGCGGGGGGCCGGGCCTGCTCGCCGACATTCCGCTGGGCCGGGTGGCGACGCCCGAGGAGATCGCGGCTATCATCACCTTCTGCGCATTGGATGCGCCCCCCAGCATGACCGGCGCGGTGATCGACGCCAATGGAGCGAGTTTTGTCCGTTAAGGCTTTTGGCGCGCTGGCCGCGCTGGCGCTGTGTGGCTGCAATGTCGCCAGCGCTTCGCAGGCGGTCGCGAAGATCGAGGACGCGCAGCATTCCGACGCCATGGTGCGCTTCGGCAAGGTCTGCGAAGACTGGGACGATTGGGACAAGCCGACCGAGCCGTTCAAGATCCACGGCAACACCTGGTATGTGGGCACCTGCGGCATCGCGGCGCTGCTGATCCGCGGGCCGGAAGGCGCGGTGCTGATCGACACCGGCACCGCCAAGGGGTCCGAGGCGATTGCCGCCAATATCGAGAAAATCGGCGTCAGGCTTTCCGACGTGAAGGCGATCCTCGGCAGTCACGAACATTTCGACCATGTCGGCGGCCTTGCCCGGATGCAGGCCCTTACCGGCGCGCCGGTGGTTGTCGGCGCAGGCGCTGTGGAGGTGATCCGCACCGGGAAGGACGATCCGCGCGATCCGCAGGCCGGTCTCCATGATCCGATGGCGCCCGTCACAGGCCCCCTCACGGCCGCCGCCGATGGCGAGGTGCTGACCATCGCAGGGCTCGAAATCACCGCCGTCGCAACGCCCGGCCACACGATCGGCGCGATGAGCTGGCAATGGGAAAGCTGCGACACCAGCGGCTGCCGCATGATCGTCTATGCCGACAGCCTCTCGCCCGTCAGCGCCGATGCTTACCGCTTTACCGACCACCCCGATTATGTCGCGATGTTCCGCAAGGGGATCGCACGACTGCGCCCTCTGGAATGCGGCATGCTGCTCACCCCCCACCCCTCGGCAAGCGACATGCTCGCCCGGGCGCGCACCGGGACGATGGAGGGCGGCATAAGTTGCGCCGACTACGCCGACAGCAAGACCAAGGCGCTGGACGCGCGGCTCGCCAAGGAAGCGGCGTCGAAATGAGCACCACCTGGAAACTCACCGCCCACGCCCCCAAGCCCATCGTGCAGGCGGCGCTGTTGGCGCATGACCTGATCGACGACTGGGATTACGAGCTCGTCATTGCCGGACGCGAGGTTGCCGAGGACAAGCCCGACGACTGGGTGCTGGAAGGCTGGTATCCGCGCAAGCCGGGCAAGGCCGAGAAAGCCGCGCTTGCCGGTCTGTTCGAAGGCGGCGCTCCGAAGATCACCATCGAGGAACTGCCGCCGGAAGACTGGGTGACCCTCAGCCAGCACAACGCGCCCCCGATCCGCGCGGGCCGCTTCCACGTGCACACGCCGGACTATCCCGCCGACCCGGACGCGATCGATTTCGTCATCCCTGCCAGTCAGGCCTTCGGCACCGGCCAGCACAAGACCACCGCCGGATGCCTCGAAATGCTCGGGCACATGAAGGCGAGCGGCGTCATCGCCCGCAATGTGGCCGATATCGGCACAGGCACGGGCCTGCTCGGCTTTGCGGCACTGGCGCTGTGGCCGCGCGCGCTGTGCACCCTGACCGACATCGACCCGGTCTGCACCGGCGTGGTCGAGGAGAACGCGCGCCTCAACAACATCCCGATGGGCGCAGGCGCGGGCGAGGCGGTGATGATCGTCGCCGACGGGATGGACGATCCGTTGCTGCAAGTGCGCGGGCCTTATGATCTGCTGATCGCCAACATCCTCGCCGGGCCGCTGGTCAGCCTTGCCCCCGATTTCGCCAAGGCCGTGCCGCCGGGCGGGAGCCTGCTGCTGGCCGGGTTGCTGGCGGGCGAGCAGGAAGCGGCGGTCAAGCGGGCGATGCACCTTGCCGGCTTCCGCATGGCCGCAAGGCTCCAGCGCGGCGACTGGGCAATCCTGTGGCTGCGGAGGAGACGCGCGCGGGGTTCGCATTAGAGCCGGCCCCATCGTGATACGCCCTTGCGGCGCGCCGGGGGCATGCAATAAGCCATCACTGACAGAGGCTTCCCGAACATGACCACCGCCGCCACCCAGTCCGCGCTAGAATACGCCGTGTCCCGCGTGGCGGACCACTTCATGTTCGGCATCTATTTCGATCTCAGCCGCTACCTGATCGCGGCGGGGGTGCTGACAGCGTTGCTGCTGGTGTTTCGCGGCTTTGCGGAACGGCGCCGCATCCAGCAGGGCCGCCGGGCATCGCGCGCCGATTACATGCGCGAAATCCTCTCCTCTATGCGGACGGTCGTTGTCTACGCCTTCGTCACGCTGGCGATCCTCGTCGGGCGCGAGACCGGGGTGATCCTGCTGTCGATCAAGGACGCCACGCTGTGGACGATCATCTGGCAGTTCGCGCTGATCGTGATCGCGCATGATGCATGGTTCTACTGGGCGCACCGCGCGATGCACTCCAAGCGGCTGTTCCGCGCGACGCACCTCCACCACCACAAGTCGCGCACGCCCACGCCGTGGACCGCCTACAGCTTCACCATGACCGAGGCGGTGATCGAGGTCGCTTTCGTGCCGGTGTTCCTGCTGATCACCAGCCAGCTGGGGATCGCCTATGCGGGCTATGCAATCCTGTTCTTCATCTGGCACCAGATGATCCGCAACGTGATGGCCCACGCGGGGAGCGAGCTGTTTCCGGCAGGGTGGGTGGACAATCCGTGGACGAGCTGGATCTCGACCACCACGCATCACGATCTGCACCATTCCTCGGGCCACAATTTCGGGTTCTACTTCACCTTCTGGGATCGCTGGATGGGCACCGAACACCCGCGCTACCGCGAGGCCTTCCGCGAAGTGACGACCCGGCGGCGCGAACCGCAACCGCAACCAGTGCCCGAACCGGCAGAATAGAGCACTCCGGGGCTCAGCCGAGCATCGCGCGGCGCTTCTCCAGCCACAGCTGTTCCGCGCGCGGCGGGCCGAGGGCGAGTGCGGCATCAAGCGCCGCCGCCGCCTCCCCATCCCGCCCCGCCTTGGCGAGCAGATCGGCGCGGGCGACATGGAACGGACGGGCCAGCGCGAGGCGTTCGGCGGGAAGTGCGTCAAGCACCGCCAGCCCCGCCTCCGCCCCCTCCACCTGCGCCAGAGCCAGCGCGCGCGACAGGGCCACCATCGGCGAGGGGCGCAGCGCCAGCAGCACATCGTAGAGCCGCAGCACCGCGCTCCAGTCCACCGCCCCGTCAAAGGCGCGGCGCGCGTGGGTGAGCTGGATCGCGGCCATCACCTGGTACGGCCCCGAGCGGGCGGTCTTCGCGGCGGCCTCCAGCAGCTCCCGCGCCCGCCCGATCCGGGCGAGGTCCCATTGCGAACAATCCTGCTGCGAGAGCGGCACCATCGCCCCCTCCCCGTCCACCCGCGCCGCCGCCCGCGACCGGGCCAGCAGCACCAGCGCGGCAAGGCCCAGCGCCTCGGGCTCGCCGGGCAGGAGTTCGGCGACCAGTAGCGCCAACCGCTCGACTTCCGCGCCGAGGTCTTCGCCGATGTCCGCCGACAGCTCGCCGCCCGCATCGGCATAGGCGGCGGTGAAGGCCAGCTCGAGCGCCAGCAGCACCGCCCCCAGCCGTTCGCGCCAGTCACGGCGCGGGGGCAGTTCGAAAGCGATCCCCGCCTCGCGCACCTTGGTTTTGGCGCGGGTGATCCGCTGGAACATCGCCGGTTCGCTCGCCACGAACAGCCGGGCGATGGCGGCGACCGGCAGCCCGCAGATCACCTTCAGCGCCAGCGCCGCGCGCGCTTCGGCGGCGATGGCGGGGTGGCAGCAGATGAACAGCAGCCGCAGGCGTTCGTCGGGGATCGGATCGGGGAGATGAAGAATATCCGCCATGTCGGAAACCTCCGCATGTCGCTCCGCCGCCCGCGCTGCGCCGCGCGCCTTGCGAATGGCATCGAGCGCGCGGCGCCTGCCCGCGACGAACAGCCAGGCGGGCACATCGCGCGGCGGCTCGGCCAGAGCGAGCGCCGATGCAGCGGCCTCGGCAAAGGCTTCTTCGGCCGCGTCGAGATCGCGCAATCGGGCGGCGAGCGCGGCCACCACCCGGGGCCGCGCTGCCATGATCGCTTCTGCGAGAGAGACGCTCAGCCTTCCGCCCCCATCGGCCACACCGGACGCACTTCGATCCCGCCCTTCGGCACGGGAATGCGCCGCGCCCATGCCAGCGCCTCGTCGAGGCCCGGCACATCGATGATATAAAACCCGCCCAGCTCCTCGTGGGTTTCGGCGAAGGGGCCATCGTGCAGGCTCTCCGCGCCATCCTTCCAGCGGATCGTGGTGGCGGTGGCCGCAGGCTTCAGCCGCTCGCCCGAAAAGGGCACGCCCGCTGCGACCAGATCCTCGGCCAGTTTCATGTGCCCGGCCAGCACCTGCTCCAGCAGCGCGGCGCCCTCGGCACCGTCATAGACGCTTTCGTCCTCGTTGATCATCAGCATGAATTGCATGTCGCGTCTCCGTCTTGGCCCCACCGGACTTGGCGAGGCTCCGACATGGAGACGCACCTGCCAAGCCGGATTCGACAGGGGCCCGAACTTTCTTGCCGAAAAAATCCGTTCCGCAGGCTCCGCGCCTGCCTCGAACCAGCGTCTTGCCGGACAGCTACGCCGGACGCCTCATCGGCCCAGCGTCTCTTCCAGCAGCGCCAGCGCGTTCCGGGTGAAGGCGGCCATGTTGGCGATGCGGTCGTCGGAGGCGGTTTCGACCAGCCGCACATGCTCCCCGCCCGGCCCTGCCAGCGCGGCTACGCTACGCCCGGCAGGCGCGCCGCTCGGATGCGGAGAACCGCCCACCGATCCGCTTTCGGCCAGCCCCCAATCGCCTGCAAAATTATCCCTGATCGCGCGCGCTTGCAGCAGGGCGTATTCCTCGGACGCGCCCCGCATCCCCTTGTAGGCCTCACGCGGGAGAGCGAAGAGCACGTCGCGCGCGCGGAAGGAATAGACGACGCCCCCGCCCACAAAAAAGTCGAGCGCGCCCGGCACGGTCAGCAGTGTCGCGGCGATCAGGCCGCCCGTCGCCCCGTCCGCCACCGCAACCGTCTCCCCGCGAGCGCGCAGCAGGGCGGCGATGCGCAGGGCTTGGGGGTGGAGTTCGTGCAGCAGGTCCATCAGGCCCCGCCGCCCGCCTCGGCGACGATCGCCGCCCAGCCGGCTTCGTCCGTCACTTCGATCCCGAGTTCGGCGGCCTTCTTGAGCTTCGATCCCGCCCCCGGTCCGGCGACCAGCAGATCGGTCTTCGCGCTGACGCTGCCCGCCGCCTTGGCGCCCAGCCGTTCGGCCTGCGCCTTGGCCTCATCCCGGCTCATGGTTTCGAGCTTGCCGGTGAACACCACGGTCTTGCCCGCGACCCGGCTGGCGATGGTCTTCACCTCGAAGCGCGGCGGGGTGACTTCATTGAGCAAGTCCTCCCACACTGCGACATTGTGCGGTTCATGGAAGAAATCGCCCAGCGCCTCGACCACGGATGGCCCGATCCCGTCGATGGAGACGAGGTCGCCCGCCGCTTCCGCGTCGCCCGCATGGGCGCGCTCGGCGAGGCTGCGCAGCACCGGCAATTCGTGGAAGTTCTTCATCAGATCGCGCGCCGTCACCTCGCCGACATGGCGGATGCCGAGCGCAAACAGCAACCGCGCGGCATCGGGCGCGCGCTTCGCCTCGATCGCGGCGAGGAGGTTGTCGACCGACTTTTCCTGCCAGCCTTCCAGCGCAAGGATATCGCTGCGGCGGCGGCGCAGGCGGTAAATGTCGGCGGGGCTCTCCAGCCACCCGAGCGCGAAGAACTGGGCGATGGTCTTCTCGCCCAGGCCCTCGATATCCAGCGCCTTGCGGCTGACGAAATGTTCGAGCCGCTGGGTGCGCTGCGCGGGGCAGATCAGGCCCGCGGTGCAGCGCACATCGACCTCGCCCTCCTCGGCGACGGCTTCGGACCGGCATTCCGGGCAGTGGTCGGGAAAGGCGAAGGCGGGGCGCGGTTCGTCTCGGGTGAGGTTTTCCACCACCTGCGGGATCACATCGCCCGCGCGCTGGATCACCACCCGGTCGCCGACCCTGAGGCCAAGCCGGGCGATCTCGTCACGGTTGTGGAGCGTGACGTTGGTGACCGTCACCCCGCCGACCAGCACCGGCGCGAGGCGGCCCACCGGGGTCAGCTTGCCGGTACGCCCGACCTGGATGTCGATCGCCTCGACCACCGTTTCGGCGCGTTCGGCGGGGAACTTGTGCGCCAGCGCCCAGCGCGGGGCCTTGGCGACGAAGCCGAGGCGCTCCTGCCAGTCCAGCCGGTCGAGCTTGTAGACCACCCCGTCGATATCATAGGGTAGCGAGGGCCGTGCTTTGCCGATGGCATCGAAGTGCGCGATCAGCGCATCCGCCCCGCCTTCGATCCGCACGAACAGCGGCGAGACCGGGAAGCCCCATGCCCGCAGCATGGCGACCACCTCGGACTGTGTCGTCCCCGGCACTGCCGAAGCCGCACCCCAGCCATGCGCCCAGAACCGCAAGGGGCGCTTCGCCGTTACGCTTGCATCTTTCTGGCGGAGGCTTCCGGCAGCAGCATTGCGGGGGTTGGCAAAGATCTTGCCACCCGCTTCATGCTGCGCAGCATTGAGTGCGGTAAAAGCCTGTTTTTCCATATATACCTCCCCGCGCACCTCGAAGATGGCAGGGACGCCCGCGGGCAGGTTTTGCGGAATGTCGGGAATGTGCGCGACATTGGCCGTCACGTCCTCGCCCACCTGGCCGTCACCGCGTGTGGCGGCGCGCACCAGCACCCCGTTCTCGTAGCGCAAGCTGCACGACAGCCCGTCGATCTTGTCTTCCGCCGTGCAGGCCAGCGGCGCATCGTCGGGCAGATTGAGGAAACGCCGCATCCGCGCCAGCCACTCGGCGACCTCATCGGGCGAGAAGGCGTTGTCGAGGCTCATCATGCGAACCTCGTGGGTGACCTTGCCGAGCGGCGAGGCAGCGATGGCGTGACCGACCTTGCGCGTGGGCGAATCCGGCCGGATCAGGTGCGGAAAGGCCGCCTCCAGTTCGGCATTGCGGCGCACCAGCGCATCATAGGCCGCGTCGGAAATCTCGGGGGAGTCTTCGGCGTGATACAGCCGGTCGTGCCGCGCGATCTCGCGCGCGAGGCGCATCAGTTCATTGGCGGCATCCGCCTCGTTCATGCCTTGGGTGCTCATGCCCGCAGCTTTTTCACCGCCCTCGGGCAATGTCCAGCAGTGCAGGCGCGATGGCCGCAAAATCCTTTGTGCCGGGAACCAGCATGTTGAAATGTTGGTCCTGATCGACGCGGATCACCTCGACTTCGATGCCCTGTGCGCGAAGCCCTGCGATGATGGCCGGATCGGGATCGGGCAGCGCGCCGTCGACCACCAGCAGGCGCTTGATGCGGGGCGTGTTGACCAGCGGATCGACCAGCGCATAACGCTCCGGCACTTCGGCTGGCGTGCCGCCCATCAGCGGTGCAATCACCGGCTGGCCGCAGATCGCCGCGTCCGGCCCGACCAGCGGGGCGAGCGCCAGCGGCCCGTCCAGCGCCACGACCGCGCGCACTTTGGGCAGTCTGGTCCCCGCCGCCGGATCACCTTTGTCGCGGGCGGCGAGCCACATCGCCGGTGTCACCCCGGCGGAATGTCCGATCAGCGTGACGCGATCGAGATCGAGCTCGTAACCCCCGTGGAGATAATCGGCGAGCGCCAGTCCCTGCGCCCAGTCGGAAAAGGTATTGGGCCAGCCGCCGCCCGAACCCAACTCGCGGTAGGACAGGGTCAGGACAGCAACACCGTTGCGTTGCAGGAAGCGGGCCAGTTCGGCGACGTTGGCCGTGCTCCCCATGCCTGACCAGCATCCCCCGTGCCAGATCACCGCGAGCGGATAGGGGCCGGGGCCGCTCGGCATGCGCAGTTCGCCGCGCTGCCGCGGGGAGTCGGTGGCAAAGAGCATTTTGCGGGCAAGGCGGCCGATGGGAAAGCTGTTGACCGCTTCCGGATCGTAATTCCTCGTGTCGGTAACGGCGATCGCCCCGGGCGGTGCAGGCGGCGGGCCGGCCTGCGCCAAGGCAAGGGTAGCGGCCACTGCCGCGGGAAGGACTGCAAGCGGAAACAGACGCCCCATGTCGTGTTTTCTCCCCCGATTCAGCGCCAGTCTAGCGCCGGGATCGCCGGGGACAACGGGTCATTGGGTCCCGTTCAGAACCGCCAGCATCGCCGCCTCGTTGGCCTCATGGACGGGGTTGCCGGGGGTGATGATCGCGAAGTGGCTTTGCCCGATGTTCTCGCGCACGCTCACCCGCGCCCCTTCCCGCCCCAGCGCGGCCTGCGTTGCAGCAGACGGCGCAGGAAGCTTGGCCTGCACGAACAGCAGTTCGGCCAATTGCGGCGCATAGGTGGCAGGCGCAATCGCGGCATAGCGCGCCGGCGCGGCGGCGGGCGCGTCACCCATGAACGGCGCTACGGCAGAGAACTGGCACAGGGCATCGAAGGCGGGCTGTTCCGCCCCGACATCGCCCGGCCCGTCGAGCACGATGGCGGCACGGGCCTTGATCGCGGTGCGGGTGCCGAGCGGGCCGTCCTCCTCCTGCGCACTCGCCAGCCACTGCGCCGGAAGCGCACCGGCCGAATGGCCCACAAGGGTGACGCGATCACGGTCGACGGGATAGCGCGCGGCGACCTCGTCGATCAGTTTTGCGGAGGCGGCCCAGTCTTCGAACGACCCCGGCCAGCCGCCGCCATCGCCAACCTCGCGGTAATCGACATTGAGCGTGGCGATGCCGAGGCTCTGCCAGCGGGTGGCAAGCGGGGCCATGTAGGCTTGGCTGGCGATGCCGGTCTTCCAGCACCCGCCGTGGTAGATCACCGCGAGCGGGAACGGCCCCTTCCCCTCGGGCAGCCTGAGTTCTGCAAACCCGCGCGGATGCTCGGCATAGCGCAGGATCGCGTCCGGCTGCGTGGCGGCCAGATTGGTGTCGGTGCCGTAGGTGGCATTGTTCGGTTGCACGACGGGCTTGGCCTCCTCGGGCGCGGGCGTGGCAGGGGTGCAGGCGGCGGCGAGCAACAGCAGCGGAAGGAGGCGCACTACACCCCCTCCAGCAGCCGGTCTGCCTGCGCCCTTGCCTCGGGCGTCACCTCCGCCCCCGAGAGCATCCGCGCGATTTCCTCCTGCCGCCCGGCGTGGTCGAGCAGGACAACGCTGGTCCGCGTCACCGTGCCGGTCGAGGCCTTGGCGATGAAGTAGTGCTGGCCCCCGCGCGCCGCGACCTGCGGGGAGTGCGTCACGGCCAGCAATTGGCCCTCGTTCGCCGCCAGCCGCGCCAGACGCTCGCCGATGGCGCTTGCCACCGCCCCGCCCACGCCGCGGTCGATCTCGTCGAAGATGATCGTCGCCGCCCCGCCCTTCTCCGCCAGCGCGACCTTGAGCGCGAGGATGAAGCGCGACAATTCCCCGCCGCTGGCGATCTTGTTCAGAGGCGCAAAATCCGCGCCGGGGTTGGTAGAGATCAGGAACTCCACCGCGTCCATGCCGTGGGCGCCCCAGCGTTCCTCGGGCAGCAGGGTGACCGAGGTGCGGAACTTCGCCGCATCGAGCTTCAGCGGCGCAAGCTCGGCGGCGACTGCTTCATCCAGCCGCCCTGCCCCCGCGACCCGCGCCGCGTGCGCCTTTTCGGCAGCCGCGACATAGGCCGTGCGCGCTTCCTTCGCGGCCGCCTCCAGCGCATCCAGCTGTGCCTCGCCGCCCTCGATCGCGTCGAGCCGAGCGCGCATGGTGCGCATCAGTTCGGGCAGGTCATCGACCTCGCAGCGGTGCTTGCGGGCGGCGGCGCGCAGTTCGAACAGGCGGGTTTCGGCGCGTTCGAGTTCCATCGGATCATGGACCAGCGCCTCGGCGGCAAGGCGCAGCTTGTCCTCCGCCTCGCTCGCCTCGATCACCGCGCGGTCCAGCGCAGCGAGCGCCTCGATCAGCAGCGGGTGCTGCTCGGCGATCCGGTCGAGCTTGCGGGCAGCCACGCGCAGCGCGGCGAGCGGTGAATCCGAACCTTCCCACAGGTGGCGCAGGTCTTCGAGATCGCCCGAAAGCTTCTCGCCCTTCTGCATGTCGGCGCGGGAGAGCGCGAGACGGGCTTCCTCGCCCGCCACAGGCTCCAGCGCCGAAAGCTCGGCCAGATGGGCGATCAGCAGGTCCTGATCGGCCTTGGCCTGTTCCACCGCATCGCGCGCTTCGGACAATTGCGCCTCGGCCCGCGCCCATTCGCCATAGGCCCGCTCCAGCCCCGCGACCTCCGTGCCCGCATAGCGATCGAGCAGCGCCCGGTGTCCGCGCGGGTTCACCAAGCCGCGATCATCATGCTGGCCGTGCAATTCCACCAGCGCAGGCGCGAGTTCGCGCAGCAGGGCGACGCTGGCCGGCTGGTCGTTGATGAAAGCCTTGGACCCGCCATCGGCCTTGACCTGCCGCCGAATCATCAGCGGCTCGCCCGGTTCGATGGCGATCTCCGCCTCGTCGAGCGCGGCTGCTATGACGGCAGGAAGACGCGCGAATTCGAAGCTGGCGGTGACGCTCGCCTTGTCCTCCCCGGCGCGCACCAGCGATGTTTCCGCCCGGTCGCCGAGGATCAGGCCCAATGCGTCGAGCAGGATCGATTTGCCCGCCCCCGTCTCCCCCGTCAGCACGCCCAGCCCCCGCGCGAAATCGAGATCGAGCGCTTCGATGAGGACGATGTTGCGGATCGAGAGGCGGGTCAGCATGGGAAACCGTGGGATAGCCTAGCGCAGGCCCCGCGTCACGGGGGCAGTGCGGCCAATCCCCAAGCGGCCTGCGCGCATCAGGTCCGAGGCATCGGGCGGTTCGCAAAGGCGGCTTGTCGAACCATTACC
Organism: Sphingomonadales bacterium; assembly: GCA_019750455.1. Classification (GTDB taxonomy): domain Bacteria; phylum Pseudomonadota; class Alphaproteobacteria; order Sphingomonadales; family Sphingomonadaceae; genus Erythrobacter. The sequence continues at coordinate 24,104 of JAIEOM010000049.1, forward strand.
GCAGGATGGGTTGCACATTGGCCGCAGATTTGCGACCGCACGCCAACCCGGCCCTCTCCCCCGAGGGCGTGACAAAGGATCCCCTGCCTCCATGGCCTCCCACGAAATCGCGACCGAACGCCGCCTGGCCCGCTGGAAACGCAAGCTGCGCCAGGCTCTCGGGCCTTGGGGCGTGTTCATTCAGGGCTTTGTCGAACATCCGGTGATGGTCGGCTCGATCATCCCGTCCTCGCGCTTCACGATCCGCAAGATGCTGGGGCCGGTCGACTGGGATTCGTGCAAGCTGTTCGTCGAATATGGTCCGGGCGTCGGCACCTTCTGCCGCCCCGTGCTGGACCGGCTGCGGCGCGACGGGACGCTGATCGTGATCGACACCAACCCGCTCTATATCGACTATCTGAAGCGCACCATCACCGACAGCCGCTTCATCGCGGTGCATGGTTCGGCAGAGGATGTGGAAGAGATCATCCGCGCTCACGGGCACGATCATGCCGATTACGTGCTGTCGGGCCTGCCGTTCTCGACCCTGCCGGACGGCGTCGGCCCGCGCATAGCGGCAGCCACCCACCGCGCGATCCGGCCGGGCGGGGCGTTCCTCACCTACCAGTTCAGCAAGGTCGCCGGAAACCTCAGCGCGCGCTATTTCGACCGCGTCGACTGGGGCTTCGAATGGCTGAACATCCTGCCCTGCTGCCTTGCCTGGGCGTGGAAGGCCAAGGCCCCGGCCTAAGCAAGCCGGCGCCCCGCCACGCTTGATCCAGAGCGGCCTACTCCCCGGCGGGAACGGCGGCGTTCTTCACGTGGAGGTCGAACCAGTCGATCATCTCGGCCAGCGTGTGCAGCACGGATTCGCGCCCGCGATAGCCGTGATCCTCGTGCGGCAGCATCACCAGCCGCGCCATGCCGCCGGTGCCCTTGACCGCCGCGAACATCCTTTCGGACTGTTCGGGGAAAGTGCCCGGATTGCTGTCATTCTGGCCGTGGATGAACAGGATCGGTTCCTTGATCTTGTCGGCGGCCATGAACGGGCTGAGGCGGTAATAGGTTTCAGGCGTGTCCCAGAACACGCGCCGTTCGGACTGGAAGCCGAACGGTGTGAGCGTCCGGTTATAGGCACCCGAACGGGCAATCCCGGCGCGGAACAGATCGCTGTGCGCCAGCAGGTGCCCGGTCATGAACGCGCCGTAGCTGTGCCCGCCCACGCCCACGCGCACCCCATCACCGAACCCGCGCGCCACGGTGAAATCGATCGCCGCCTTGGCGCTGGACACCACCTGTTCGATGAAGCTGTCATTGACCGTTTCGGCATCGGCGCCAACCACCGGCATGGCTGCATTGTCCAGCACGGCATAGCCCTGCGTCAGGAAGAACAGCGGCGAATATCCGCCCACCCGGGTGAAGCGCCACGGCGTATCGCGGTTCTGCCCGGCGGTCGCGGCGTCGCTATATTCCATCGGATAGGCCCACACCACCACCGGCAGCTTGTCGCCGGGCTTGTAGCTTGCGGGCAGATAAAGCGTCGCGGTGAGATCCACCCCGTCGGCGCGCTTGTAGGTCACCAGCTCCCGCTTGATCCCGGTCAGTTCGGGATGCGGATCGGGGAAGCTGGTCAGGAACCGCGCGGTGCCGGCCTGATGCAGGCGGAAATTGCCGGGGTTTGACCGGCTTTCGTAAGAAGTGACAAAGGTGCTGCCGTCCTCGGCCAGCACATCGACCACAGTTTCGAACTGCTCGCCGGCATTGCGCCACAGCTCCTCGGTCGCCAGCGTGGCGAGATCGAAGCGGCGCAGGAACGGGCGGTAACCTTGCGGCGTCGCCCCGAGCCCGGACAGCAGCAGCTTGCCGTCAGTCATGCGCGCCACGCGGGTGCCGCGATCCGAATAGGTCAGCAGCGGGCTGCCGGGGTTGTTATAGGCATCCTGCGAATTGCGAATGCCGATCTGGCGCGGCGGATTGGTGCCGGTAACATCGATCAGCGTCTGGCGGATCTCGCGCGTGTCGCGGTCGTAATCATAGGCGATGAGATCATCCGATCCCTCGATCCCGATCATGCCCGATACACGGTCCTCCATCCGGGCCAGCACCCGCGCCTCGCCCTTGAAGGGGGCAGCCAGTGCCAGCAGGCTGTCACGGTTATCGGCCTTGGTGCGCGGGTTGCCGCCATCCTGCGCCTCGACCCAGACCAGCAGGGCATCCTCGGTCGGGTGCCACTGGATATCGCGCCGCCCGGTCGGCACACCGTCCACCGGCAGGCTATCGGCCAGCGGCTGGGCGGCGATGGTCTCGACCAGCTTGCCGTCACGTGTGAAGACCGCGCTGGTGAGCGGGAACCGCGACTAGGGCACCTGATAGGAGAACGGCTTTTCCAGCCACTCCATCAGCCAGTATTTGCCATCGGGCGACGGAGTGACCGAGGTGTAGATGCGCGGCGCACCGATCGCACGCTTGCTGCGTCCGTCGGCGGACAGGATCACCGGCTGCGAGGTGGCGAGCCACGCGAACATCGCCTCGTCATGCGGGTTTTCGAGCAGGTCCTGATAGGTGCGGTTCTGGGCCTGCTTGCCGCCGGTCGCGGTCTGGATCGCCGGCCCGCGCGGGGTGAGCGGCTCGACCGGCATGGCGCCGCGCCCTTCGGGAATGGCAAGGACAAGCAGCGAACCATCGGCAAGCCATTGCGGGGACTGGAAGATCGGGTTGACCCCGCCGGTCATCACCTTGCGCGCGGCGGCAGTGGCGGTGTCGAGCACGTACAGATCGACCGCATCGCTCCGCGTGTTGGCGAAGACGACTTTCGCCCCGTCGGGCGTCCATGCAAAGCGCGACAGATCGGCACCGGCGGGCAGCGCGACGGCGCGGGTCTGGCCGGTGGCGATGGTCTGGAGGGTCAGGCCTACGGCCGAACGGGTGCGGTGGCGGTCATTGGTGGCGGCATCAAGGCGGAGGCCAGCCAGCTTCTCCATCGGTCTGGCGAGGTCCGCGACCGGGGGCAGCGCCTCGCGCTCGATCAGCAGCAGCTGGTCACCGCCGGGCGAGACCGATACGCTCGGGCTGGGGGCGCGAGTGACGATGTCGGCGACGGCGGCGGGCGGGGTGCGGTAACCGTCTTCCTGGGCGGCTGCCATTGCGGACATGCTGGCGGCAAGCCCGAAGGCGGCGGCAAGACGCATCGGTCGGCGCATTACGAAACTCCCCCGTTGTCACTGGTAGCGATCGGCAGTCAGGACCCGGCGGCGCTGATGCCGTGCAGCGGCCTTGCGGCCGGATTTACGACGCCGTCACACCCCCGGCGTGCTTCTCGACGAGCTTGAAGGCGCGTTCGTACCACTCGCTGCCGGGGTAGTTCGCGCCCAGCACCGCGGCATACTTCACCGCTTCCGCCGGCACGCCGAGCGCAAGGCTGCTCTCGGTCAGGCGGAACAGTGCCTCGGGCGTGTGGCTGGTGGTCTGGAACTTCTCGACCACGTTGCGGAACCGCATGTCAGCGGCGAGCCACAGGCCCATGCGCTGGTAATGGCGGCCGATCTCCATTTCCTTGCCGGCAAGGTGATCCGCCACCAGATCAAGCTTCAGGCGCGCGTCGGCGGCGTATTCGGTCTGGGGAAAGCGCCGGTTGACCTCGCGCAGCGCGGTCTGCGCCTGTTCGGTGATCTTCTGGTCGCGGTTCACATCGCTTATCTGCTCGTAGTAGCTGAGCGCGATCAGGTAATAGGCGTAAGGCGCGTCCTTGTTGCCCGGGTGGATCGACAGGAACCGCTGCGCGTTCTGGATCGCCTTGTTGTAATCGCGCGCGATGTAATAGCTGAAGGCGCTCATCAGCTGCGCGCGGCGGGCCCAGGGCGAATAGGGATGCTGGCGCTCCACCTCGTCGAACAGCGCCGCGGCCTGCAGCGTGTTGCCCTTGTCGAGCCGCTTCTGCGCCTCGGCATAGAGGGATTCGACGTCCCGCGCGACATAGGCGACATCCTTGCCCTCGCCGCTGCCGGCACAGGCCGAAAGGGTCGCGAGAGTGGCGGCAGCGAGCGCAGCCTGCGCAAGACGGGTGGTGAGCTTCGATTGCATGGCCGCCCGTATAACGAGGGGCGCGCTGAACGCCAAGTGAAGGCTGGGCCCCCTCCCCCGCCCTCTGCACATTTTCCTACCCGGCGGTTCTGTGATCCCATGCCCCCATGACCCGCCGCAAAGACCCCCGCACCGCCCGCCTCCCCGTCCCCGCCGGAGAGCTGCCCGCCTTCACCCCCGTCCCGCGCCAGTGCAACCGGCACGACGGCTGGACCCCCGACCGCCAGCGCCGCTTCATCGAGGCGCTCGCCGACACCGGCTCGGTCGAGGCCGCCTGCCGCGCCGTCGACATGAGCAGCGTCGGCGCCTACCACCTGCGCCGCCAGCCCGGCGCCGACGAGTTCCGCGCCGCATGGGAGGCCGCCCTCCAGCTCGGCGTCCAGCGGATCGAGGACGTTCCCATGGACCGTGCGCTCAACGGCGTGGAGGAGCCCGTCTACTCCTACGGCAAGCTCGTCGGCACCCGCATCAAGCGCAATGATGGCCTGCTGATGTTCCTCCTGCGCAACCGCGCGCCCGAACGTTTCGCCGCCGGAGGCGGCGCGAAACGCATGAACGCGCTCGACAAGCAGGAACTCGCCCGGCTCAAGAAGAAGTGGCGCAAGGAATGGGAGGCGGAGCAGGGCCGCGTCACCTCCGCCGATGTGCGCGCCAGCATCGAGCGCAAGATCATCGACATCCGCCGCCGCCTCGAACGCGAACGCCCCGAACGCCGCGCCGTGCTCAGCCCCGAAACCCTCGCCGCCTTCGCCCACTTCTGCGCCCTGCGCGACCGCGACCTCGCCGCACAGGGCGCCGACGCGCGGACCGTGCGGCTGGTGGAGGTGGACCTCAACGTCGACGCGACACACTTCGACCCGCCCGCAACCCCAGCGCTGCCCGCACCGGGGCGCGAAGCGGAGGAGGAGCCAAGCATCCACCCGCCGGAGGGGTGGTGAAGGCGCGCAGCGCGGGCGTTTGCGCAGCAAACGGCAAGCTGCAAGCCGGTGCGCCGCAGGCGCATCACCCGCCCCGGCCGACGGGTCGGCCCGAAGCGCTAGCGAGGGGTGAACCCGTTCGACGACATGGCCACGGCTTTGCCGTGGCCACTTCACCTTGATACATACACTTAATGCATATACTCTGCCCCCATGAACAGCCCTACCCACCCCCGCCGCGACTCCGCAGTCGGCCCGCGCAAGCGCACGACCATGACGATCCGGCCCGATTACCTTGCCGACGCCAAGCGGCTCGGGATCACCGTCTCCGAAGCCGCCGAACGGGGCTTGCGCGATGCAATCCGCGAGGCCGAGGCGGCGCGCTGGCTCGCCGAGAACGGCGAGGCGGTCGCGGCGGCGAATGACTGGGTGGAGGCGAACGGCCTTCCCTTGGCTGATCGCCGCCTGTTCTGATGGCGCGCTTCGACGTTTACGCCCTCGCGCGCGGCGGGGCGCTGGTGGTCGATTGTCAGGCGGATTTGCTGGACGGGTTGAAGACCCGCGTGGTGGTTCCGCTGATTGCCGAAAGCGAAGCGCCCAAGCCTGCGCGCAGGCTCAATCCGGCGTTTGTCGTGGGCAGGGAGCGGTTTGTGCTGATGACGCAGTTTCTCGCGGCTGTGGAGGTGCGCGAGTTGGGGGCGAAGGTGGGGTCGCTTGCGAGCGAGGGTGAGGCGGTGCTTGGCGCCCTCGACTTCCTGCTGACGGGGGTTTGAGGCGGTGATCCTCCCCTTCAGGGGAGGGGGACCATCCGCAGGATGGTGGAGGGGCGGGTGAGGCAAGTTGCTAGGCGTCGAAGCCATGAAACTCGCGGTGCCAATTCAGGAATTGCGGATGCGGATGATCTGCATCCCTCAGTGGGGTGATGATCTTGCCAGTTGGATTGAGGATCGCTTCAACACCGCCACGATCATTGACCTTGCGGTGGATGATAATCTCGTGATTGTCGGCAATGCCGATCAGACCGCGATCGAACATCCAATGCGCCGTCCCAGAAAGCGCAAGACCGTTGCGGATGGAATCCGGCCCGCCATGCTCAACAGGCCGAATGTGAGCCGCTTCCGCCTCGAGTCGCCCTCCACCGTTGACGAGACGCCACCCTGTGACAGCGCAGCGTCCGTCATAAGCGTGGAGGACCGCGCGGCGAAAAGCACGGTCACGGAAAGGGCGATTAACGAGAGACTGGACGATCTGCCGCTCAACAGCCCCGGGCAAGCTAGAAAGATACGGATCTAGTCCGATGATTTCATCTCGGCCTCTATTCCTTGCCTCGTCGATCTGATCTTGCGGATCGACCCGCGGGAGAATTTCGTCCTTGGGCAAACCAAGCGCAATAATCCTCGCAAAATCAGACGATGAAAGTGGACGGACTGCCGCTTGCGCATTGGCCAAGTCACGTTCGACTGGCTGACCATCGACGATATGCGGAACGGTTGGCTCAAAAGGAAGATAACTTCCCGGCTCGATAAGCGCGCGATAGCGGTCTGAAATGGCCGGATCAGGAATGATCCGTTCAACCTTCGCCACCGCGAAAAAACCCTTTGACTGAGGCAGTTTCACAGGTTCGCGATAGACAATCCAGTCGCCGACCATCTTCTGGGCGCGACTATGATATGCCTTGGGGAATTGATAATGCACTTCGGGAATGTCGTCGTAGATCGACCCATCCTTGTGCATGAAAACGCCGAAGCCCATTCCGGATTGATCGAGCTTCTACCCAATCGAGTCAAGCGCTTGCCACTCCCCCTCCCGCCTGCGGGAGGGGTTAGGGGTGGGAGCGAGCGGAGCGCGCCTTGCACAGGCCCACCCCCGGCCCCTCCCGCAAGCGGGAGGGGTGAAGAGCGGCCTCTTTGTGGCTTTGTGTCTTTGTGTGGGATTGTCGGGAGCAGCCTCGCCCGCCCCTCCACCACCTGCGGCGGTCCCCCTCCCCCTGAAGGGGAGGATTTAAGAATAGCCGCGGCAACGCCGCGGCCATTACGTCGAACGGGTTCCGCTGCGCAGCCCCGCCAGCCGGAGTTACAGCCTCTCGCTCAAGACCTGTTCGTCCTGAGCTTGTCGAAGGACCGTTCTTCTTCTCTTGGCTTACGCGAAACCTAAGAAAGTGCAGCCCTTCGACAAGCTCAGGGCAAACGGAGCGCGGGGTTACTCCTCTCCCATCCTGAGAGCGGCGATGAAAGCTTCCTGAGGAATACTGACGTTGCCGTATTCTCTCATTCTGGCCTTCCCCTTTTTCTGCTTCTCCAGCAGCTTCTTCTTCCGGGTAATATCCCCACCATAACACTTCGCGGTCACGTCCTTGCGCAAAGCCGCAATGGTTTCGCGCGCAATCACCTTGCCGCCGATCGCGGCCTGGATCGGGATCTTGAACAAATGCCGGGGGATCAGGTCCTTAAGGCGTTCACACATGCCGCGTCCCCGTTCCTCCGCGTTCGCACGGTGGACGATCAGGGACAGGGCGTCGATCGGCTCGTTGTTCACGAGGATGTTCATCTTCACGAGGTCGCCCTCGCGGGTGCCGATCTGTTCGTAGTCGAAGCTGGCGTAGCCGCGCGAGATCGACTTCAGGCGGTCGTAGAAGTCGAACACCACTTCGTTGAGCGGCAGTTCGTAGGACACCTGCGCGCGGCCGCCCACATAGGTCAGCTCGGTCTGGATGCCGCGGCGGTCCTGACACAGTTTCAGGATCGCGCCGAGGTATTCGTCAGGCGTGTAGATCACCGCCTTGATCCACGGCTCCTCGATCATCTCGATCCGGTTGGTGTCGGGCCAGTCGGCGGGGTTGTGGATGTCGATGGTTTTGGCGTCCTCGGTCTTCGAATGGCCGAGGTGGATGCGGTAGACCACCGAGGGCGCGGTGGTGATGAGGTCGAGGTCGTATTCGCGGCTGAGGCGTTCCTGAATGATTTCAAGGTGCAACAGCCCGAGGAAGCCGCAGCGGAAGCCGAAGCCGAGCGCGGCGCTCGATTCCATCTCGAAGGAGAAGCTGGCATCGTTGAGGCGCAGCTTGGCGATGCTTTCGCGCAGTTTCTCGAAGTCGGCGGCGTCCACGGGGAACAGGCCGCAGAACACCACAGGCTGGACTTCCTTGTAGCCCGGCAGCGCCTCGGTCGCCCCGCCCTTCACCGTGGTGATGGTGTCGCCGACGCGGGCCTGTTCGACTTCCTTGATCTGGGCGGTGATGAAGCCGATCTCGCCGGGCCCGAGTTCGGCAAGGTCGGTGCGCTTGGGGGTGAAGCAGCCGACGCGGTCGACGAGGTGTTGCGTTCCGCCCTGCATGAACTTGATGTTGAGGCCCTTGGTGAGCTTCCCGTCGATCACGCGCACAAGGATGACGACGCCGAGATAGGGGTCGTACCAGGAGTCCACGAGGCTGGCGGTGAGCGGGGCGTCGATCCGGCCCTTGGGCGGCGGGATCTTGGCGACGACGGCTTCGAGCACTTCCTCGATGCCGATGCCCGATTTGGCGGAGGCGAGGACGGCCTCGGAGGCGTCAAGCCCGATGATGTCCTCGATCTCGGCCTTGACCTTGTCGGGCTCGGCCGCGGGCAGGTCGATCTTGTTGATGACGGGGACGATCTCGTGGTCGTGCTCGATGGACTGGTAGACGTTGGCGAGGGTTTGCGCTTCCACGCCCTGCGCGGCGTCCACGACCAGCAGCGCGCCCTCGCAGGCGGCGAGGCTGCGCGAGACCTCGTAGGCGAAGTCGACGTGGCCGGGGGTGTCCATCAGGTTGAGCTGATAGGTCTCGCCGTTCTTTGCGGTGTAGTTGAGGCGCACGGTCTGCGCCTTGATGGTGATCCCGCGCTCCTTCTCGATGTCCATGTTATCAAGGACTTGCTCGGACATCTCACGCGCGGAGAGCCCTCCGGTGAACTGGATCAGCCGGTCAGCAAGGGTCGACTTGCCGTGATCGATGTGCGCAATAATGCTGAAATTACGGATATGGGAAAGGTCGGTCATCGCCGCGCGATGTAGCGCCCGCCTGCCGCCTTGTCATTCGCCAAAAACGCAACTGCCTTCGAGGGTTCAGACCATCTCAGCGCGGGGCGCTACAGCATATCCGAACTTGGGCACGGCCCCGCCCTGATGGACGCCAAGGAACTTGCCCGGAGCGAGCGGCGCCAGGGGTGTTCCGGCCGCCGCCAGCGCATAGGGCGAGACCCGGTTGCGGGTGCAAAGCCCGCCCGATCCGTCCTCGATCAGCGACTGCTCGAACTCCAGCCCCTGAACATCGCCGTTGGAGCGAATGACCGTCGCCACTGCCAGCTGGCCGCCGCCTAGATCGACGACGAACTGCGTGCCCTTGGGCACATCGGCCAGCCCCTCGATCAGCGCGCCGGTCTTGGAGAGATTGCGCAGCGTCACCTCATAGGCGAAATCATCGTGGATCACCTGAATCTTGCGGAACACCGTGCGGCGGCGGGCGCGGCGGGTGCGTTCGGCACCGGGCTCGATCTTCCACGCGCCCCCGGCCATTTCGGCTACCACCATCTCGGCATCGACCGGCTCGCTGAAGATGGGGCCTTCGAGGTAACGCACGCCGCATCCGGTGAGCGCTTCAAGCAGGCCCGCGCTCTCGATGCCGCCCGCCATCGTGTCCATCTGCAATGCGCCGGCCAGCGCGACGATTGCGCGGACAAGACCCATCTCGCGGCCATCCTGCCGTTCCGCCTCAGCGACAAGCCGCTGGTCGATCTTGATCGCATCGAAAGGTGCGCGGCGCAGGTAGGCGAGCGAGGAATAGCCGCTGCCGAACTCGTCCAGCGTGAGGCGCACCCCGAGCTTGAACAGCGCCGCGAGAGTGCGGTCGACCGTGCTCGTATCGCCGAAGAACACCGCCTCGCTGATCTCGAGCTCGAGCCGCGAGGGCGCGATCCCCGCCGCGTCGAGCGCATCGGCGACCAGCGTCACGAAATCGTCGGCAAGGAACAGCGGCACCGGCACGTTGACGGCGAGGCGCACCGTGTTGGGCCAGTCGCCGGCCCGGGCGCAGGCCGCCGCGATCGCCCAGCGGCCGACATCGCCGAGCAGCGCCGATCCTTCGATAATCTGCGCGAACTCTTCCTCGTCGATGATCCCGCGCGCTGCGTGGTTCCAGCACACATGCGCCTCAAGCGAGGTGACCGCCCCGCCCGATGCCTCGACGATCGGTTCGAAGCGCAGGAAAAGCTGCTCTTCGCGCAGCGCCGTGCCTAGATCCTGTTCCAGCCGGCGGCGGAAAATCGTCTCGTTCTCGAGCTCGCCCGAAAAGAAGCGGTACTGCCCGCGCCCCCCGTTCTTGGAAGCGTAGAGCGCAAGATCGGCAGCGCGCACGATTTCCTCGCAGGTCAGGCCGTCATGCGGAGCGATGGCGATGCCCACCGATGCGCCAATGACGCAGCGCCCCTCTTCAAGGCTGTAGGGCTGGCAGAGCATCGCGATGATCTTCATCGCCAGCTCGCCCAGCACCCCGCGGTCGTCCACATCGGGGAGAAGCACCTGGAATTCGTCACCGCCCAGCCGGCCGATCTCGGCCTCGCGGTCGATGGCGCGGGTCAGGCGTTCGGCGACCTGCTTGAGCAATTCGTCTCCGGCCGCGTGACCCAGCGTGTCGTTGACGTGCTTGAAGCGGTCGAGATCGATCATCATCACCGCGCAATTGCGCCGCGCCGCCCTGAAGGCGGTGAGCGTCGCTTCGATGTGGTGCGCCATGCGGTGGCGGTTGCTGAGGCCGGTCAGCGAATCGTAGCGCGCCAGCCGGGCGGTCTCTTCCTCCCGGGTGTATTCATCGGTGATGTCCGAGCCGGTGCCGCGGAAGCCGAGGAACCTCCCGGAGCCGCTGGTGATCGGTTGCCCCGACAGGCGCAATACCGTTCCCTCAGGCCGCCGGGCCGCGCGCACCGCCATGCCGGTAAATGACTTGTGCGCGCCCAACATCAGCGACAGCGACTTGCCGCGCCCTTCGCGGTCGGCGGTGGTGAAGATGGTGGTAAGCGGCTGGCCGATCAGATCGCCGAGCGGCAGATCGAGCCGTGCGGCAATGGCTGCGGAAATGTAGGTGAGATTGCCGCCGGCATCGCTAGCCCAGAACCAGCCAAGCCCCGACTGTTCCAGATCGTCGAGCATCGCCAGCCGTTCGCTGTCGGAAAGGACCGACGCGACACCGGCCGGACGAATGCCGCGCAACGCGGAACCACCCCGGGAAGACAAGAGACCCTTCAGGGACATCTCGCAGGCAAACCTCCAGACGCCGGGCGCAACCATGGCGGTCCGCCCCAGCTTGTTGGCAAGGTCTAAAGCCCGATGGTTATTTTTCAGCTAAGATGCAGATCTACCCGGCCGTTAACTGCGCGTCGGACCGGGCCGTCACCAGCCGGCTGCGATGGCCGCTTGGCCCGGCTGGCCCTTGAGCACGGCGAATGTGCCATCGGCACGACGCTTCAGAGGCTGGTGAAATTCGATCCCCACCCGGTTCTCGCGGGACCAGCGCACCTGTGCGGTCACCGTTTTGTCGGCCGAGAACTCCACCCGCAGCGCGCTTCCCGCAGGCATGTTCCACAGCCCTTCGATCATCGCGCCGCTTTCCGAGATATTGCGAAGGGTCGCGTTGAGGCGGTTGCCGTTGTGGACCACGACCACTCGGCGCAGCAGGTTCTGGCGCGGCGCGCGGGCGGATTGCGGGCCGTCGGCTTCGGCAACCAGGTCGCCCGAAACCAGCGCTGTCGCGTCCGAGGCGTTCATCGGCTTAAAGTAGATGTAGCCCTGCACATGGCTGCACCCGAGCAGGCGCACCAGTTCCAGCTCGTCCAGCGTCTCCACGCCTTCGGCGGTGGTGTCCATGTGCAGCGCCTCGGCCAGCGACGTGATCGAGGCGATGATCGCGCCGTTGCGGCTGCCCTCTTCGGTCGCGCCCTGCACGAAGCTGCGGTCGATCTTGATCTTGTCGAACGGCGCCTTCTTCAGATAGCCGAGCGAGGAATAGCCCGTGCCGAAATCGTCGAGCGCCAGGCGCACGCCGACCCGCTTCAGGGCCTTGAACATCGCATCCGTGCCCGAACTGTCGTTGAGGAACACGCTTTCGGTGATCTCGAGTTCGAGCCGCGAGGGCGCAACGCCGGCATGGGCAAGCGCGTTGGCGACGATCGTGGGAAGGTCCGGGTTGGCGAATTGCAGCGCCGAAACGTTGACCGCGCAGCGGATCGCGCGCGGCCAGCGGGCAAGATCGGCGCAGGCCGTGCGCAGCGCCCATTGACCGATACGGTCGATCAGGCCCGCATCTTCGGCGATGGGCACGAATTTGGCGGGGCTGATCCAGCCGCGCTTGGGGTGCTGCCAGCGCATCAGGGCTTCAAAGCCGACGATCTTCTCGTTCGCGGCATAAACGACCGGCTGGTAATAGAGCTGCAACTCTCCCTTGGCGATTGCCTCGCGCAGGTCCTGCTCCAGTTCGGCGCGTTCTTCGGCCGCGGCGTGCAGGTCTTCGGCATAGAAGCGGAACACGCCGCGCCCGGCATCCTTGGCAGCATAAAGCGCAAGGTCGACGTTGCGGATTAGTTCTTCGCTATTGGCACCATGTTCGGGCGCCAGCGCGATGCCCACCGAAGCGCCGATCACCACGCTCTGGCCTTGAATCGAATAGGGCTGCGAGAGCGAGGCGATGATCTCCTGCGCCATATGGCCCAGCGTGCTGCGGGTCTGGTCGCCCGGCACGATCACCTGGAACTCGTCGCCGCCCAGACGCCCGCAGCGCCCGGCCCCGCCGATGGCGCGTTCAAGGCGCTGGGCAACCTGCTTCAGCAGCGCATCGCCCGCCGGGTGGCCGAGCGTATCGTTGACGTGCTTGAAGCGGTCGAGATCGAGCATCAGCACCGCGCAGGCGCGTTCCCGCCCGCTCGGCGCGTCAAGGATCTGTTCGAGAGCCTGGCTCATCTGCACGCGGTTGGCGAGACCGGTCAGCGAATCGTAATGCGCAAGGCGCGAAACCTGCTGTTCGGAGCGACGCTTCTCGGTGAGATCGGTGCCGTGGCCGCGGAAACCGCAGAAGTTCTTGTAGCTGTCATAGACCGGGCGGCCAGCGAGCGCCCACCAGCGTTCATCGCCCGTGGTCGCAGCGCGCACCTCGACATCATGGAAGGCCGAGCGGGCGGAAAGGTGGAAGGCCAGCGTGCGTTCGGCATCGGTGGACCCTTGCGAGGGATCGACAATCTCGCTTAGCGGGCAGCCGATCACGTCCTCGATGGTCTTGCCCAGCACCATCGCCGCCTTGGGGGAAATGTAGGTGATAAGCCCGCGCCGGTCGGTTTCCCAGAACCAGCCCTGGCCTGTCTCCTCGAAGCTGCGCAGGATGTCCTCGGCGCGCGCGGCGACCCGCTCGCGCGCCTCACGGGCGAGACGGCGCTTTTCGGCCGCCTTCCATTCAAGCCGTGCTATCAGCGAAAGGGTGATCGCGGCAGCCAGCACGGCGGCAAAGGTGACGTTCTGGGGCACCAGCACGGCAAACCCGGTCCAGCTCGCGATCTTGGCACAGAACAGCGAGACGATGCGCATGTCGAACAGCGCGGCGGCTGCGGCATTGATGCAGACCAGCGTCGCAATCGCCCATTGCCAGGGCATGCCCTCGCCCACCCACAGCGCCAGCGCGAGGCCGGCACAGGCCATCGGCATCACGATCCCGACCATCACGATCGCGAGCCGTACAATCCTTGCCGTGTCGGGTCGGCGCTCGGTCTCGGCAAACAGCGAACCGCAGGCGAACAGGGTTGCTGACGCCAGCGCATAGGACAGCGTCTTGGTCGAAGGCAGGCCCTGGAACACGATGGTTGCGATGGCGAAGGCCGCCAGCAGGAACAGGGTCATGCCCCCCGCCTCGCGCGGCAGGAAGAAGATCTGCTCGCTGGCCGGCTCGTCAATCGCCTGATGGAGGCCGCCCGCCCTTTCGAGGCGCACCCGCTCCGGCCCGCGCCGTTCGCCGCGGCCGCGCTGCTGGTCGACCGCACGGCCCTCGGCAGCGGCCTTGGCAGCAGCCACGGTGCGCAGGTCCCGCGCCCCCCCGAGAGGGCGCGGATTGTCGGTAGCAAACTTGCGGACAGGTTCCCCGGGCATCGCTTCCCCATGCCCGACGATGACCTAGAAAGTCGTTAATCGGGATGCTTAATTCTTCAACCCGACTGGCCTCATGGCGCACGGCTGGCCGCTCGCAGCCGCTTGCAACTTGTCATGCAAGGCTGCATTCTCGGAGGAGAGGCCGCGTTAACCCATCCGAGCGACGGGCGGCAGGACGCAAGGTCAACCAAAGGGGATCCGAATGGCACGTAGCGAAGTGAAGCTCGAAAACGAAGCAGCCCAGTCCACAAACGCGCTCGGCCCGCTGATCGGGGTGGCGCGCGAAGATTTCGTCAGCGCAGTTGCGCTGCTGCTGCGGGAAACAGCCTCGGACCCTTCGCGCTTCCTGCGGCACGGCACGGCGATGGCGCAGGACATGGTGAAAATCATGACCGGAAAGAGCGAACTCGCCCCCGATCCCAAGGACAAGCGGTTCATGGACCCGGCGTGGCAATACAACCCGTTCTTCCGCGCCGGCGCGCAATATTATCTCGCCGTGCAGAAGGGCATGAAGAACTGGCTGGAAGACCTGGAACTGGACGAGCTGGAGCGGAACCGGGCCAATTTCATCGCCAACATCATCCTTGATGGCCTTGCCCCCACCAACTCGCTGATCGGCAACCCGACCGCGCAAAAGCAGATCATCAATTCGGGCGGCCTCAGCCTCATCAAGGGGCTCCAGAACGCCTATAATGACATGGTCCACAACAAGGGCATGGTCAGCCAGGTCGACAAGCGCCCCTTCAAGATCGGCGAGAACATCGCGACTTCGAAGGGCGCTGTCGTTTACCGTGACGAGATCATGGAAGTGCTGCAATACGCGCCGACCACCGAGGAAGTGTATGAAATTCCTCAGCTGACCATCCCGCCGCAGATCAACAAGATGTACATCAACGACCTGTCGCCCGATAAGTCGGTGATCAAGTGGCAGGTCGATAACGGCATCCAGACCTTCGTCATCTCGTGGCGCAATCCCACCAGGGAACAGGGCAAGTGGGGCATGGCCGAATACATCGCGGCCTGCGAAAAGGCGCTGGAGGTGGTCTCCTCGATCACGGGATCGAAGAAGGTCAATGTCTCGGCCGGATGCTCGGGCGGGCAAACCGCTTCGGTGCTGGCCTCCAAGCTCGCCGCCACCGGCAACCCGATCCTCGGCACGTTGACGCTGATGGTCTGCGTGCTGCACCCGCAGCCCACCGATATCGAGGCCGGTTCGCTGGTCTCCGAGAACGGCATGAAGCTCGCCCGCCAGCGCGCGGCCAAGCAGGGCGTGATCAAGGCCGATGATCTGGCGCGCGGCTTTGCCTGGCTTCGCCCCAATGACCTGATCTGGAACTACGTCATCAACAACTACCTGCTGGGGCAGGACCCGCCAGCCTTCGACGTGCTGTTCTGGAACGCCGATGCGACCAACCTGTCCTCCAGCCTGATGGGCGATTTCCTGACCCTGTTCGAAACGCTCGCCTTCACGAAGAAGGGCGAGGTGGAGATGGCCGGGCACAAGGTCGATCTCAGCAAGGTGACCGCCGACCTGTTCATCCTCGGCGGGGTGACCGATCACATCACCCCGTGGAAGGCGACCTACCGTTCGACCCAGCTGTTCGGATCGAAGGACGTGACCTACGTGCTTTCGCAGAGCGGCCACATGCAGGCGATCCTCAACCCCCCGGGCAACCCCAAGGCAAAGTATTTCGTGCAGGCGAAACCGGGCAAGCTCCCCGCCACCGCCGACGAGTGGTTGCAGGGCACCGAAGAGGTCAAGGGCAGCTGGTGGCCGCTGTGGATGGAGTGGGTGCAGAAGCGTTCGGGCAAGAAGAAGGCGGCACCTGCCGAAGTCGGCAGCAAGGCCTTCCCCGCATCCGATCCTGCACCGGGACTCTACGTCGTCGAAGAAGTCTGATACAGAGACCGCTGCGCTGTGGGCGATCCGGCAGCGGAAAGCCCTGCGCAAAAGCTTGTGGGCGCGCGCGCTATGGGATCGGTGTGCGCGCCCAACCCGCCTCTTGCGGGGGCGCAGAAAGCCCCTCGCGGGAGCGCATGAAAGGAAGTGAATAGGTGACCAATCCCATGGACGACGCGGTCGTCTCGATGGAGCAAGTGGGCGGCCGGACGCTACGGACTGCTGCCTGGCGGCTCGATATGCCCTCCGAACATCTGCCCATCCTGTTCTTCAACGGCATCGGTGCGAATATCGAGGCGGTGGCCCCGCTGGCAGCCGCCCTGCCGGAACGCGGCTTCATCATGTTCGACATGCCGGGGACGGGCGAATCACCCGATCCACTGGTCCCCTACAACCCCTTCACCATGAGCTGGACGGCCTCGCAGCTGCTGGCGAAATACGGCCTCGACAAGGTCGATGTGATGGGCGTTTCGTGGGGCGGCGCGATGGCGCAGCACTTCGCGCTCCAGCACCCCGGCCTCACCCGCCGCCTGACGCTGATCGCCACCACGCCGGGAATGCTGATGGTGCCGGGCAACCCCGCCGCCTTCACCAAGATGGCCGACCCGCGCCGCTATATCGATCCCGAGTTCATGAACGAACACTTCGCCACGCTTTACGGCGGTGTCGACAAGGACGGGGCGGCCCACCAGAAGGACAGCCATATCGGGCGGCTGAAGCCCCCTTCCCCGCGCGGCTACATGTACCAGCTCATGTGCATGCTGGGCTGGACGAGCTTGCCCGCCCTGCCCTTCATGAAGAAGGAAACGCTGATCATGATGGGCGAGGACGACCAGATCGTGCCCGTCATCAACGGCAAAATCCTGAAGGCGATGATCCCCAATTCGCGGCTGCTGACCTTCGCAGGCGGCGGTCACCTGTTCCTGCTGACCCACGCCGATGAAAGCGTGGCGGCGATCCGCGAGTTCCTGGACGCGCCCGAAGCGGGGAAAGAAGCAAAGCGCGCGGCTGCGTGAGCCGCGCTAGCCGCCCCGATTGACCCCGCACTGCCCTGCCTTGGGCAAGCGCCCCGCCTCGGCCAGCGCGGCCGCCGCTTCGCGCGGGCGGTCGGTGGCGAGGATATCGGCGCCTTCCTTGCCCAGTTCGGCGTAACGTTCGTCCATGCCGAACCGGTCGATCACCGCGTCGATCGAGCGCGGCGGGCGGCCGAGCGTGCCGAAGATCACCTCGATATTCTGACGGTCAAGCTCGCGGTAAAGCTCGGGGCGCGGCAGGCGGGTGCCGGTGAAGGCGACCATGCGATCCTCGGGGATGCCGGCGGCCTTCAGTGTCGCGACATCCTCGGGTGCATCGACCGAGACGGACAGGAGCATCTCCGGCGCGGCGCGGTGGAGGGCAGCCGCCTGCTCGACCGAATAGGCGATCAGGATCACGCTCTTTTCCATTCCCGCCGCCCGGATCGCCGCGGCGACCTCGGCGTAATCGGCTGAGCGCTTGAAATCGATCTGGAGCACCGTGCGCCCCTTGGCCCATGCCAGCGCCTCGCCCAGCGTGGGGATCGCATAGGGCGTAACCCAGCCCCAGTTATCCTTCAGTTTCAGCTGGCTGAGCGCCGGCCAATCCTGCGCCGCCGCCTCGCCCGTGCCAGTCGTGGTGCGATCGAGCCGGTCGTCGTGGAGCAGGAAGTGCACCCCGTCTCGGCTGCGACCAACATCGACCTCCATGATCGCGGGCGCCGCCATCAGCAGGGCATCCATGGTGGCAATGGCGTTCTCCGGCAGGCCGGGCGTCGGCCCGCCGCGATGGGCCGAGACGAGCGTCTGTCCTGCCGCCTCGAAACAATCGAGCATCGCCGACAGGTCAGTTTCCGGCGCAAGCCGCCACGCGCCCGCCTCCTGCGCTCCGGCGGGAACCGCCAGCGCCAGTCCGGCCACCGCTGCGAAAGTACTGCGAAAAGTCATGCTTCGACCCATGCTCAAATCCCCTGCTCCGGGAGTGCCTGATTAGCTAGCGCCCCGCCTCTTGTCGGGCCGCCTGCTTTGCGACATTCTCCTCCCATAAGGGAGAGACAAAATGGCGCAATACGACCTCATCATCCGGGGCGGCACGATCGTCGACGGCACCGGGGCACCAGCCTTCACCGGCGATGTCGCTGTGAAGGACGGGTTGATTGCAGGCGTCGGCCGGATCACCGGGAGCGCCGCGGAGGAGATCGACGCTTCGGGCAAGATCGTCGCCCCCGGCTTTGTCGACATTCACACCCATTATGACGGGCAGGCGACCTGGGATCAGGAAATGGCCCCATCGAGCTGGCACGGGGTGACCACGGTGGTGATGGGCAATTGCGGGGTCGGCTTCGCGCCCGCCCGTCCCGACCGCCACGAATGGCTGATCAGTCTGATGGAGGGGGTCGAGGACATTCCGGGCACCGCGCTTGCCGAGGGGATGACCTGGGATTGGGAGACCTTCCCCGAATATCTCGATGCGCTGGAGAAACTCCCCCGCACGGTCGATATCGGCACCCACGTCCCCCACGGCGCGGTGCGCGCCTACGTGCTGGGGGACCGCGAGCAGCCCGGCGCAGTGCCGACCGACGACGACATCGCCGAAATGAGCCGCATCGTGGAAGAAGGCGTGCGCGCGGGGGCGCTGGGCTTTTCCACCTCGCGCACGGTGCTGCACAAGTCCGTGGACGGAGAGCTGGTCCCCGGCACCACCGCCACCGCCGAGGAACTGATTGCCATCGGCAAGGCGATGGGCCGTGCCACAGCGGCCGGCGGCCACGCGGTGTTCGAGATGGCGAGCGACCTCAAGCGCGAATGGAACGAGTTCGGCTGGATGGGGCAACTGAGCCGCGAGGCGAAGATCCCCGTCACCTTCGCTGCGCTCCAATCGGTCGCCAAGGAAATGCCGCTCGAAGAACAGATTGCCGCGATGCGCGCCGAAAACGACAACGGAGCCCACATCGTTGCCCAGATCGCGCTGCGCGGGAACGGGATCATCATGGCATGGCAGGGCACCGTCCACCCCTTCCGCTTCCGCCCGAGCTGGATGGCGATTGCCGATCTGCCGTGGGATGAGCAGAAGGCCAAGCTGCTCGATCCGGCCTTCAAGGCGCAAATGCTCGCCGAGCCCAATGACTACAGCGACGCGCCCAAGGATATCGGCGGGGTCGTCATGGCGATCAGCATGGGCTGGACGCTCCAATACGAGATGGACCCGGATTTCGACTACGAACCGGCAGCGGATGCCAGCATCAATGCCCGCGCGCTGGCGGCGGGCGTGGCGCCGGAGGAATATGCCTATGACCTGCTGTGCCAGGGCGAAGGCACGGGCTTCATCTACCTCCCCATCCTCAACTACGCCGACGGCAACCTCGATTTCCTCGTTCCGCTCCAGCATGCCGATGACACGGTGAACTCGCTCAGCGATGGCGGTGCGCATTGCGGGACGATCTGCGATGCGGCCTCGCCTACCTTCATGCTCGAACACTGGGTCAAGTCTCGCCGCCGCGGGGAACGGATCAGCCTCGAACAGGCGATCAAGCGCCAATGCCGCGACACCGCCGTGCTTTACGGGCTGGAAGATCGCGGGGTGATCTCGCCGGGGTATCTCGCCGATCTCAACGTGATCGATCTGGATCGGCTCAAGCTGGGCAAGCCGTGGCTCGCCTTCGACCTTCCGGCTGGCGGCAAGCGCCTGTTGCAGAAGGCCGATGGCTATGTGGCGACGATCAAGAGCGGCACCGTCACCTTCCGCGATGGCGCATGGACGGGCGCAACCCCCGGCGGGTTGATCCGCGGGCCTCAGCGCGTCGAGCTGGCAGAGGCGGCGGAGTAACCCGCCACCGCCCCGCCCGGCCTAGGGTTCGATCACGATGCCCTTGGCCGGATCGATGTGTCCTGCCAGCATCGTGGTGAACACCGCGCGCGCTGAATCGAGACCCTTGTGACGCTCAATCGCGATCGTGCCATCGGCGGCCTTGAGGAATTCGCGCCATGCCGCCGCAACCAGCTTGCCGCCTTCCTCGGGGCCGTGCGCCTTGAAGAAGGCGACCGCATGGTCGGGAGCGAAAAACAACTGGGGCTTGGGGCCGGGAAGCGGCTCTCCGCCCGCACCGAAGGTCGAGCGGGCCTCGATATGCGTCGCGCCTACCAGCGCCGAGTGTGCAAGCGCATCCTCGAAATGGCGATGGATCCGGCCCAGCACATCGGCATTGCCCGCAAAATCGACGCTGACGCTGCGTACCACCGCCAGACGGTCGATATCGTCATAGGCGACGACTTCGTCATAAAGCCCGCTCGCCTCGACGAAGGCGACATTGCCCTTCGAGGTCAGCCCGATCCGCCTCACCCCTGGCGAGGATTGCCGCGCCACGCTGGCAAGGCCCATCGCGGTCTTCGACGACGCACTGGTGACCACCAACTGCTCCGCCCCGAACCAGTCGGCGCCGCGCAGGAAGTATTCGATCAGGAAGCCCGTGCGGAACAGCGGGCCGAAGATCATCCGCTCGGCCTCGCGCGCAGGATCATGCTCGGGGTCGGCGGCGAGGCGCGTGTAACTGTTGTAGACCGGGCTCATCGGCTGGCGATGGGCAGCCATGTCGGTGAAGCCCCCCGCGCTCACCCGCCCGGGCAGCACATCGAGGTGGCTCGCCATCGGCAGATAGCCATAGACCCGCTCGCCCACCGCGATCTCAGGGCAGCGGCTCTCGATCACCTGCGCATGGCCCCACATCGGCACGATGCCCAGACCTTCAGGCGCGGGGAAAAAGTCCCAATATTTGAACCCGTCACCCACCACCGCATAGGTGACATTGTTGGCAGTGACCGAGAAGCTTTCGATGGCAAGCCGCACCGCGCCATCGGCCAGCGGGCCAAGCGGCAGTTCGACCAGCGCGGCATCGGTCAGCGCGGCCTTGCGGACATGGACCTGAACGGCGTTCATCGCATTCCCCTCCTTATGGGCGGGGATCACACCCGCATCGGCATCAGCACATAGAGCGCGCGGGCGGATTCGTTCTCGCGGATCAGGGTCGGCGCGCCCGCGTCGGCAAGGTGGAGTTCCACCGTGTCGCTGTCGATCTGGCCGAGGATGTCCTTGAGATAATTGGCGTTGAAACCGATCTCGAGCCCTTCGGCGCGGTATTCGGCGGCCAGTTCCTCGGCGGCGGTGCCGTTGTCGGGCGAGGTCACGGAGAGCGTCACGCGGTCGTTATCCAGCCCGATCTTGACCGCGCGGGTCTTTTCGGTGGCGATGGTCGCCACACGGTCAACGCCGGAGAAGAACAGCTTGGGATCGACCTTCAGCAGCTTGTCATTCGCGGTCGGGATCACGCGGCTGTAATCGGGGAAGGTCCCGTCGATCAGCTTGGAGGTGAGCACCACCCCGCCTTCGCCGCCGAGGGTGAAGCGGATCTTGCTGGCGGAAAGGTCGATCAGCACGTTGCCGTCCAGCGCCTCGTCGAGCAGCTTGCGCAGCTCGCCCACGGCCTTGCGCGGCACAATCACGTCCGGCATCCCGGCGGCACCTTCGGGGCGCGGCAGGGTGAAGCGCGCGAGGCGGTGGCCATCGGTGGCAGCAGCCTTCAGCAGCGGCTCGTCCTCGTCGGTCACGTGCAGGAAGATGCCGTTGAGGTAGTAGCGCGTTTCCTCGGTCGAGATCGCAAACCGGGTGCGGTCGATCAGCTCGGCCAGCATCCGCGCGGGCAGTTCGAAGCTGGTCGGCAGATCGCCTTCGACGATCACCGGGAAATCATCGCGCGGCAAGGTCGGCAGCTTGAAGTTGGACCGGCCTGCCTTGACCTCCAGGCGGTTGTCATTGGTGGTGAGGCTGACCTGGCTGCCATCGGGCAGCTTGCGCGCAATATCGAACAGCAGGTGCGCCGACACGGTGATCGCGCCCGGCTGGTCGACCGAGGAGGCGCTCATCGTCTCGACCACTTGCAGATCGAGGTCGGTCGCCATCACCCGCACCGAACCGCCGGCATCGGCATCGATAAGCACGTTGGAAAGGATCGGAATGGTGTTGCGGCGCTCCACCACGGATTGAACATGGGAAAGGCACCGCAGCAGCGTCGCGCGTTCGATCGTGGCCTTCATCGCTTGTCCCTATCGGTC